>SXND01000094.1 GCA_005777235.1 Pseudomonadota bacterium | reverse complement strand
CCCACCCCCCGGCCCGGTCTCCCGCCCCTGGCCAGGCAGGCGGCCCGCGGCGGCGAGGGCGCGGCGCCTCACCAGGGCGTGCACCGGACGCCGGGGCGTGGGGCGTGGTGCCTGCGGCGGGTGTCGGGGGCCCCGGCGCCGGTGAAGCCCGACGTTCGGCCGCCTTACAATGTGTTAGCTGAGAGAGAACATATCACTGTGAAAGTCAGAGACCTGATCTAACTTATTGAGCGTGATGGCTGGTATCTCACGAGAATCCGTGGGGATCACCGTCAGTATAAGCATCCATCGAAGCGAGGATTAGTCACGGTCTCTGGCCATCCCAATGATGATGTAGCTCCAGGGACATTAAATGGCGCATTAAAACAAGCGGGATTGAAGACATGAAATATCTCGTGGTGATCGAAAAAACCTCGACCGGATTTTCGGCCTATTCTCCTAATCTCATTGGATGTATCGCGACAGGAGCCACCTCACAGGACATCGAACAAACCATGCGAGAAGCCATGGCGTTTTACCTCGAAGGACTGGCCCTTGAAGGACAAGAACCTCCTCAGCCTAGGTAATATTACAATTATATTGAAATATCCTCTTGAGAACAGTTGTCAGGCGTAAAACCGCCCAGACACAGGCTCTGCGCCAATGTACCCGGCTTCCCGCGCTCCCACTGCCTACCGTCGAGGAGTGGCGCTTGTTCCTGACTCCAGGCATACACATCGGTGTTATACAGCGTCATCACGTGCGTCCTTGGTGCATGGGATACTGGCCTTACGCTAACAATAACTGCGTCAGCGCCTCCGTCGCACTCAGCATAGGGTAGTGCCCCGTATCCAGCTCATGCCAGGAAGCCTGAAGCCGTTCGGCAGCGCGCCGTTGATGCGTTTCCGGGGGATTGACGCTGCGCATGCAGCGGATCACCGTGGCGTGCCAGGATTGCTGCCAGAAGGTGTCCAACTCCATCGGCGCTTCCAGGGCGGCGATGGGATGCGGCGTGTAACGTGCCAGCGCCCAAGCCCGTAGCTCGGGTGTGAGATCGGCAAACAAGCGCCGTTCGGCATCGGCCTTCGTCGGCCCAGTGGCAATCGCCGACGTCTCATACGGCGCGGCGCGGTTGACGATGCTCCCCACCCGCTCGCCTGGCAGCAGGGCCAGGGCATCAACAAAGACCAGGTGGGCCAGGCGCTCGCGGGCTAATTCTGCGGCCCGACAAATGACCATGCCTCCGGAACTGGTACCGACCAGGCGCACATCCCGCAAGTCTTCATAAAACAACAGCTGGGCAATTTCCTGCGCCTGCGTTGCCACCGTGATGCCAGCCCGGATGAGATGCGCGCGCTCGCCGCAGCCATCCAGGGAGGGCGCGTACACCGTGTGTCCGGCAGCGCGCAAGCGCGTCGCTACAGGTTGCCAGATCCAGCCGCCTTGGTAGGCGCCGTGCACGAGAACATAGGTGGCCATGAGTGCTCCTGAGTCTGTGGGGTTCCAGTCGATAAGGTCTATATACTACCACATGGGATTAACGTGCTTGAACCTCCCCATGGCTAAAGCCAGGGGATTCCGGGAGCCGTCTTGCGACGGCGTTCGAGGGGCATTTCGACCCCGGCATGCAGCGTGTCGATGGCCGTATGCGCATCACGGTCATGCGCTGAGCCACAATCAGCACACTGCGACTACCTGACTAACAAGCCCGCGTAGCCAGTGGGACCGGACAGGCGCCCACATGCTGAGCAGGTCTTGGTGGAGAAACGGGACGGGACTTCGACGTGCTGCCTACCGCTTGCAGTGCACTTGGAAGCGAGCATCGTGTGCAGTTGCGCGTGGGCCGCGCTGGCCACGCTCTTCCCAAAAGAGCGGGCGAGGCCTTTGGCATTGTCTTTGGACCAGGCGACAGCCTGATACGCGGCGACGAGCCGACGCGAGAGTTTATGGTTGCGGTCCTTCCGCTGGTTGGCGAGCCGCTCGGGCAATCTGGCGTCAGTCTCTTGCGCTTCCCGCGTTGGCACTAGGCCATTCGGTGTGCGGTCTGTCGCAGCTCGTGAGGATGCGGAACCTTTGCACCAGTGGAGAACGTCAGGAGGTGCGAGAAGCCGGGATCCATGCCGATCTGCCCATCAGCCACATGCGGAATGTCCTGGGGATGCGCGTCGATGAAGAGACACAGATACCAGCCAGAAGCACGGCGGATGATCCGCCCGCTCTTGAGACACCCTTGGGGGAGATCCTGGCGATGAAACCGCACATGTCCTCTCCCTGGAATGTGTGCTGGACGGTGTATTGTGACATTCTATGAGTATACACCGAGCGTCTGTATAATACAAGCAAGACTGCGCGTCCTTCAGACGCGAGGCGGCTTGACCCCATATCTAAAGCTCTGCCAGTTGGACACCATTATTCATTTATATGGAGAATCACGGCGTATCATGCCGGACATCGTTGCCAGGTCGCCGAGATGCTGCCAGCCCCGCTACATCACTGCCGTGCCGGGGCCGTCTCTCCAGCGGCGCCCCACGCACCCGCCACGTGGGGCGATCCAGGTGACCGCTTGGCCCAGCCGCGGTGGCTCGGCAGGCGGCGTCGAGAACCGGTGCATGGCCCCAT
>SXND01000093.1 GCA_005777235.1 Pseudomonadota bacterium | reverse complement strand
TGTATCAGCGCGCCCTCGCGGCGAGCGAGCGCGTGCTGGGGGCCGAGCATCCCGCCACCCTCACCAGCGTCAATAACCTCGCCGGCTTGTATCGGGCGCAGGGGCGCTACGGCGAGGCCGAACCGCTGTCCCAGCGGGCCCTGGCTGCGCGCGAGCGGGTGCTGGGGGCCGAGCATCCCGACACCCTCGCCATACAGCTTAACCTCGCCGTGTTGCTAGTGAACCTGGGTCAGCCGCGCCGTGCGGTGGCAGTGTTAAAACGTCTGGAGCCGCACCTGTGGACCTTTGCGGGTAGCCAGCTCTCGACCACGCTGCAAGAACAGGTGCGCCGGCAATTCCTGGTGTCACAGTCCACCTTCCAGGATGTGGTGTTCACCCTGGCGATGCAGCCGCAGGCCCCGGCAGAGGCACGGGCCTTGGCGGCGGAGGTGCTGGTGCGTTGGAAACAGGTGCAAGGCGAAGACGAGGCCTTTATGGCCCGCCTGGTGCGCACGTCCGGCGATCCAGCGGTACAAACGCTGGGCCATGAGATCATGGCCCAGCGTAGCGCTCTGAGCCATCTGGCCAACAGTAAAGACCCCGATTCCAAGGCCCTGCGCGCCAGCCACACGGCCCTGGAAGCCAAAGAGCAGGCGTTGGCCCGCGTCAGCCAGCCCTTTCTGCAACATCGGCGCGGGCGCCATGCTGGCATTGACAGTATCCGCGCCCAGGTACCACGTGGCAGCGCTGTGCTGGAGCTGCGCCTGTACCAGCCGATCGATTTCAAGACGCGCAAGGGCGATGCCCTGCACTGGCTGGCCCTGCTGCTCCCGGCGGTGCCGAGCGGCGAGGAAGAATTTTATCTGGAAGACCTCGGGCCGGTGGAGACCAGCCGTGCACTGTGGCAGGCGTTCCGTGCCGATGGCAGCCGTGAGGCGGCGCAGCGCTTGTATCAGCACCTCTTCGGCGGCCTTGATGAGCGCCTCAAAACGTTCGAGCCCCTGTATATTGCCCCGGATGGCTTCCTGCACCTTCTGGCGTGGCAGCGCCTGGTGCTGCCGGACGGGCGCTACTGGGTCGAGCGCCAGACCCTCCGCCAACTGCAGACCGGGCGCGATCTGCTGCTGCCGGCAACGGCGCGGCCCCCGAAAGGCTTCCTGGCCCTGGGGGCGATTGACTACGGTACTTTTGGCCAGCAAGCTGCTGCCCCACGCCCGCCCGACCCGCAGCAGCAGGCGCAGCACCGGCAGCTCGTGGAAGAAATTGGCAGCATGAAACCACTGACCCACAGTGGCCCAGAGGTGGACGAAATCGCCACCTACTACTGGGACACGCAACGCGGCAGCACCGAGGTCTGGCGGGGGACGCAGGCCTCCGAAGTGCGCCTCAAAGCCCTGACCACCCCGCCGCGCGTGTTGCACCTGGCGACGCACGGCTTTTATCTCAGCCAGAAGGAACGGCAGATCGAGCGGCCCATGGTGCTCTCCGGCGTGGCCCTGGCCGGGGCCAACCAGGGCATGGCCGGGCAGCAGAGCGCCGAGGGCGAGGACGGCATTTTGTATGCCCTGGAAGCCCAGAGCCTGCGCCTGGAAGGCACCGAGCTGGTGGCGCTGTCGGCCTGTGACACGGGCAAGGGCAGCATTGATTACACCGAGGGCGTGTACGGGCTGGTGCGCGCCTTTCGCCTGGCCGGAGCGCGGCGCGTGCTGATGACCCTGTGGCCGGTGAATGACCTGCTGGCCAAGGAGTTCATGACGCGCTTTTACTGGCACTGGATGCAGCCGAACGGTGAGCCCGCCAAAGCCCTGCGCGCCACGCGCCTGGACTTTCTGCACCATGCCGATGCGGCGCGGCGTGATCCGCAGGTGTGGGCGCCGTATGTACTGGTGGAGACGCATTGAGGCAGGGTCATGCAGTTGTCCAGTGTACGCCAGAAACGGCCCAGGTTTTCCTGGGAGCGCGGGCGTCTCGCCCGCTCCGGATGCGGGCGAGAGGCCCGCGCTCCCAGGCACATATCGCGTCAACACCACAAACTACATGGCCCTGGCATTGAGGACTCTCGCGGGACGGGCGACCGGCCGGGCGCCCCTACAACACGGGAGGGCAGGGCCCGTGTGGCCTCTGTGTCCGCGGTGGCTGGTCGGTCGCTCCGACGACGTGAAGTGGGATGGGCTCTCAGAGGTACCCGAAAAGCCATGCCGGCACCAGGAAAGCCATGTACAATGCTCGGCCACTGTCTGACGTGTTGGGGCCGCAGGGTCGCCCCCATCCCCCCCTTCCCCCGCTGGGGGAAGGAGTAGAACATTGTGAGAAAGATCGCACCTTATGCCCACTATCTTGACCACACTCCCTATTGGCGATAAAGTCGGCCTTGCCTTCTCCGGCGGCCTGGACACTTCTGCGGCGGTGGCCTGGATGAGCGCCAAAGGGGCCTTGCCATATTGCTACACGGCCAATCTTGGCCAGTATGACGAGGATAACTACGACGACATCCCGCAGCGCGCCATGCACTACCAGGCGGCGGCGGCACGGCTCATCGACTGCCGCGAGCCGCTGGTGCACGAGGGCCTGGTGGCCCTGCAATGCGGCGCTTTTCACATTAGCAGCGCCGGCAAGACCTACTTCAACACCACGCCCCTACAACGACTTCCTCTGTATCCCGATCACCGCT
>SXND01000092.1 GCA_005777235.1 Pseudomonadota bacterium | reverse complement strand
GCCGCGTGCCAGGGAGGGCGCCGCATGGCAGGGTGCACGCCCCACCAACCACACCAAGGCCGACTGGCCATGCCCCACCGAAAAAGCGCGGATCACACTCAAACGCCTCTACCCTGTTATGTAGTTAAGATAAGCTACTAGTCTCTCAGACCAATTTTGTTCCCCAGAAAGATAAAACCCGCCGCGAGCCCTCCCACCGCGCCAGCGACGATGCCGCCTGTCGTGGCCTTGTCTTCGAGAGTCTCGCGATATTCTTTGGTGTATCCGGAGGTATCGGTATCAACGGCCACGTAGTCGACACGCTTGCCTTCTACGAACCAGACGTGTTGCTCGCGCTTGAGGTAGATCCAGGCATAGACAGGTTGCCGCGTCTCTACCGTGCGAAAGTACCGTACCGTCTCCGGGGTCCCCAGCTCGTTGTAGACCGCGGCCTCATCGGCGGACAATTTTTTCGCATCAAATGTGCCACCCGTCCAGCGATTATTGATGCCTTCGGCGAGATCCCAGCTGCGCATATAGGGCGCTTGGAGTGTGCATCCCATCAGCATGCTCAGGAGCACGAGGAGAATACTACCCTGACGTGGTCGTCGCGAGAACACACTACCCCCTTTGCACAAGCGATATTAACCCCATTGATTTTCTTCACGCTACCCCGTATAGTACGCCATCGTCCCAGCAAAGATCTGCGGGACGCTCAATGCACCATCTCGCTGAGCACTAACGTACGAGACCGTAGATACATGACCATGCTTCCCATGTCACAGACCCTTGATGTTGTGGTCACAGCTGGCGACCGCCATGCCAGTCGTCCTGTGTTGGGAGATAACAAGGCCTTCTTGCCCCTCAACGGGGTGCCGTTGATCAACTATGTGATCAGCGCCGTTGAGCAAGCGCGGTGTACCAAGCGCATCTTCGTCGTGGGCGATACCGCTCGACTGGCGGCGGCGCTTGCCGTCCCTCACACCCCCGTACGGGGTCTGCGTCCTGTACATCTCTTAGAACAGGACCAGACATTGTACGAGAATGCCTGGAGCGCCTTTTTACACACGCTACCTGATTATACACCAGGGATGGATTGGCGCCTCTATCTCGATACGCCCGCAGTCGATAAAGCGATCCTCATTATGCCCGGGGATATTCCTTTGGCCACGCCGGAGGAGATTGACGCCTTTGTCGATAGCTGCGATCTGGCGCACTATGACTACTTCCTGGGCTTCTCCACCGAGGCGGTGTTACGCGCCTACTACCCGGATGGCACCCGCCCTGGGATTAAGATGGCCTATTTTACGATGCGCGATCTCCGCGTGCGGCAGAATAATTTGCATCTCGTCAAACCCCTGCGCTTTGGGAACCGGGACTACATACAGAAGGTCTATAATTTCCGCTATCAACGCGAATGGCGTAACATTCTGCGTGTCATTACGGAACTCTACACGACCCAGAATGGCTCGTTGCGCGTCGCTGGTTATTATCTGTGTTTACATCTGGCGCGCTGCCTCACGGTGTTAGGGCTGCAGCATCTCCGCGTCTTACGGCCCCTCTTCCTCGAGATGCCGGTGGTGGCGAGCGTCCTGTCACAACTCTTACAGACCCGTTTCACGGCAGTCATCACCCCATATGGCGGGTGTGCGCTTGATGTCGATAATGCCGACCACTACGCCGCCATCTGCGCCAACTTTGTGCCCTGGTTGGCGCATCAGCATACGCTGGCCAAGGAACGCAAGCAACAGACCTGATGCCGCGCGCACTGGGGAGACGCGCCTACCACACCTCGACCGCTAGACCTTTGAGATAGCTGGTTTCTGGAATCGCCATGGCCTCCGGATGGTGTAAAGCCTGGCTGAGGCGTTGACGCACCATGAGTTGGCGCCTGGCGTCACCAGCGGCATCCTGCACCATGTCTTCAAAGCGCAGACGATCTACGTAGTACGAGCAGGTAAATGTGACGAGGATCCCGCCCGGATGCACCAGTTTGAGGGCGCGCAGATTGATTTCCTTGTACCCACTCATCGCCTTCGCCAGAGCCTCACGATTGTGCGTGAACGCTGGCGGATCGAGAATAATCACATCAAACGTCTGGCCGGTGCCCTGCCACTGACGCAGGCGGTCAAACACATTCCCCACTTCAAACGTACACTGGTCGCTCACCCCGTTGTAGGCGGCATTACGCTGCGCAATCTCCAAGACTGCCTGCGACGTATCCAGCCCGAGAACTTCCCCCGCCCCCGCCATCGCCGCATGGACGCTAAACGCCCCAGTATAACAGCAGCCATCCAACACCCGTGCCCCCGGCGGGATCAGGGCACGCAGCGCCTGATGGTTGTCCGTCTGATCCAGGTACAGCCCGGTTTTGTGACCACCAGCCAGATCGACTTCAAAGGTCACGCCATGGTCGTGGATGGGCAGCCGGGTGGGGAAGGGCGCATCCAGAAAATCGTGCCCGAGCTCTAACCCGTCATTGCGGCGCGCACTGATATCATTGCGCAGGTAGATGTGCCGCAGCCCGGTGAGGTCACGCAACAGCTCGGCGAGTAGATCACGCCGCTGATCCATACCAAAAGACGCACATTGCATCACCAGGGTCTGCTCGTAGCGATCCACCGTCAGGCCCGGCAAGCCATCGCCCTCGGCGTGTACCAGGCGCAGGGTGGTCGCCGTCGGGTACAGGCGTTGGCGCCGTGCCAACGCCCAGGTGAGACGCCGTCGTAGTAGGTCGGTATCGACGGCCTCATCGATGAGGCGCGTCAGGATACGCAGGCGGATTTTGGAGCGGCTATTATAGTAACCCCGGCCTAAAAAGATGCCGTCATGGCTGTAGCAATCGACCACGGCACCGTCACTCGGTTCCCCGCTGACCTGCACAATTTCGCCTTCATAAACCCAAGGATGCCCGTGATATTGGCGCCGTTCGCGCCCGCGATTCAACGTGACTCGTGGATACATACAACTTTCTACCGGCTAGGTGCGCCGTGGGAGAGAGGAACTGCACGTGCGTCTGCGCCATACAGCACAACGCACCACAGTATAGGCGTTGAGAGGCTACCCTGTCTTGCCTTTTGTCTGCGGTCGAGGCCAGAGGGGTGGCCCCTCCGGCATTGTGTGTTACCAAGACCTCCGTAAAGCCCCGCCGTTCAGGACGGAGATATCAGGAGGGATGTTGGAGCGGCTCGTATGCCGCAAAAACATCTTATAGATACACGCAAGATATGCTAGGTTCTCCTCATGAGCACTGTAACGAAGACGCTCACATTGCCGTTTCTCCGTCTCAACCGTGCGAAAGCGGCAGAGTTTGCCAAGCTGCAAGCGCTGAACACGCGGACGGCCAATACGATGCTCGCCTTGCCGAAAGCGGAGAGACGCCGGCTCACCAGTAAAGCGTTCGCGCATGTGGAGATTGGCTCAGCCTGGATCAATCAAACGATTCGTCATGCGACCGCTCGCACGCACGTGAAGCAGTTTCAGTGCCTGCCGTTGGAGACGAACAACCAGAACTGGCCCTTGCACAAAGTCGGCGCCACCTACTCGATAGCCTTTGGCTTGCTCCGGGGCATCAAGAAGCGCCTCCCGCTGGCGGTCCATCAGGCGTCGCACCAGGGGTGGCTTGATGCGATGCTTGAAGGGACATGCGTCCCAAGGGACCATCAAGTTGTGGTGCTCCAGACGAGGCCTCTGGTATGCCTGCCTCTCGGTGTCGATGGAGGTTCCCGACGCTGAGTCAACAGGCCGTTGGATGGGCATCGATCGTGGACAACATATCCCGCTGGCCGCGGTGACGCCTGCGGGGCCGGTGATCTTCTGGAAAGCCAAGCGTCTGCGCCATATCCGTCGTGTCTACGCCCGCCGCCGTCGCCAACTCCAAGCGGCGGGCAAACAGCGTGCGGTGCAGAAGCTGGAGCGCCATGAAGGACGGATCGTCGCGCATAGCAATCACTGCCTCTCGAAAGACGTGGTGGCACTAGGCAAGCGCTGCGGGGCTGGCATCCGTCTGGAAGACGTGTCGGGTATCCGGTCGCGTTCCCGACAACGCCAGGCAACGAAGGCTGACGCAGGGCAGAACCGGGACTATTGGCCGTTCTTGCAGTGAGAACAATACATCACCTATAAGGCGCAACTCGCTGGCGTCGCCATGGAGCACGTGCCTGCGGCCTCTACCAGCAAGCGTTGTCACCGCTGTGGCGCGCTGGGCTCGCGCAAGAAGCAGGCGTTTGCCTGTCCACGCTGTCCCTACCATGCCCACGCCGATGCCAATGCCGCGCAGCCTATCCGCGATTGGCTGGGCGGGTGCTGTCCGCTGGTTCTTCAGGCTCCTGCGGACGGGGCACATGACTTGCCCCCAAACACGGTACGGGAAGCGGCTGGCTCAAGGCCGGTCGTCGACCAAGAACGTGCACCTCCTGCTGCGGACTCCGGAATCCCCGGACTTCAGACCGGGGAGAATGTCAAGAAAGACATAATTCGTTAAATTGTAGTCAACCGGAAAATCATTAACATGGACGGGCGCAGTTTTGTAGACACCGAACAGATGGCCAATGGACACCGTCAGGTCACTGACAGAGAACGTGTAGTTACTCATGAGAGAGCCTGAATATACGTGTGTCCTCGTGTGCGCACCACATGCAGTTGCGGGACGAAACCTATGCCTCCCTCACGTCCCTCGATACCACGATCCGTTGCACGCCTCTTATGAGAACATTAAGATCTACCTTCATAGGGTGGCCACCGGGCCGCTGGTGGGGATGACTTGTACGACCTTGGGTGGCGAGCCGCGCACCATCCTCTCCTGCTTCGCGGATACGCCGTGCGTCCTCGCCGTCACGCCCGATAGCTCTCAAGTCTAGGTCGCGGCCTTTTTGAGTGGCAACGGCACGGCTTCCGCCTTCCCTGGCACCTTCGCGGTGCTATTGTGCATGTCGTCGAGAACTGGCGCCGCAATACAATCTGCCTGCTGGCCCCGCGTCATCCGTACCGGATTGAACACGGCTGAGCGCCTTCCTACGGCCATCTCTTGCGCAACGCCGGGGCCGTCGCAGTTGACACCTATAGCGTTTTGCGTTAGTTACAGGCTAGCCAAGTCCGCCGTCTCTGTCACGCAGCCCTTGTCTTGTGGAGGAGAACCACTTATGGTCACGCCCTATGCCACCATTGGCCAGCCGGTTGGCCGCGCTGAAGGCCCGGAGAAAGTCACGGGTAGCGCCGTCTATCCTGCCGATATGCACTTACCAGGCACCCTCGTCGGCAAATGTCTGCGCAGTCCCTATGCCTTTGCCCGCATCCTGTCCGTCGACGCCTCTGCGGCGCGCCGAGTGCCTGGCGTGCATGCCGTGCTGACCGGCGCCGACCTCCCCGACATGCTGGTGGGCCGCTTTTTACGGGATATGCCCATTTTGGCCCGCGATGTGGTGCGTTTCGTGGGGCAGAAAGTCGCGGCAGTGGCGGCGGACGATGTCGATGCTGCCGAAGAGGCTCTGCAACGCATCGAGGTCGAATACGCAGAACTCACGCCCGTGCTCGACCCAGTGGACGCCATGCGTCCGGACGCGCCGGTGCTGCATCCGCAGTTTATGAGCTATATCGGGCGGGTGGACACACCGCAGGAACATCACAACATCACGGCACATGCGACCTGGCAACGCGGCGACCTGGCGGCGGGGTTTGCCGCCGCGGACCACATTTTTGAGCACACCTTTCGCACCCCGCATCAACACCAGGCCTACATTGAACCGCACGCCTCGGTGGTTGCCTTGGACACCCAGGGCCGGGTGCAAGTGTGGATCAACAGCAAGCAGCCCTTCCAGGTGCGCCAGCAAGTTGCCGAAGGCATTGACCAACCGGAAGCAATGGTCTGCGTGTATCCCACGGTGATCGGCGGCGATTTTGGCGGCAAAGGGTCGTTCATGGACACCCACGTGGCCTACTGGCTGGCCCGCACCACGGGGCGGCCCATTCGCATGGCCATGACCTATGTCGAAGAGCTAATGGCGGGCAATCCACGTCACCCGGCAGTGATGACCTTTAAGACCGGCGTCAAGAACGATGGCACCATCACGGCGCGCCAGGCGCGTCTGATCTTCGATAGCGGTGCCTACGCGGCCTTCAAACCGGCGCGTGGTGTGAGCTACGGCTCGCACTGTGCCGGCCCCTACAAAATGAGCGCCATGCAGATTGATTCGTATATGGTGTACACCAACCACGTGCCCTGTGGCAGCATGCGCGCCCCCGGCGATCCACAGTCGGTGTTCGCCTCCGAGGCACAGTTAGACCTGGTGGCGCGGGCCCTGGGTATGGACCCGTATGATTTCCGCCTGCACAACATTATCCGCGACGGCGATGTGTCGCCACTCGGGCATCACTGGCACAACGTCATGGGTACACGCACCCTGGAAGCTGCGGCGCAGGCCTCTGGCTACCATCAGCCGAAGCGCAATGTCCCCGGCAAAAAAGTCGGACGCGGTGTGGCCATTTACGAACGCCATATCGGCGCTGGAACCTCGGTATCCAAGGTGGCGGTAGCACCAGACGGCACCGTGACGCTGAACACGGCCTTGCGGGACACGGGTTCGGGGTTTTACACCGTGTTGCGGCAAATTGTTGGGCAGGAACTGGGCGTGCCGTACAATACTATTCGTATGGACACCTGGAGCACCAACGATACCGTCTTTGACACCGGCGCCGGCGGCAGTCGCGTCACCCACATCGGCGGTCAGGCCACCTACGGCGCTGTGCAGGCAGTGTGCCGGCAACTGCGCGACCTCGCCGCCGCCCGCTACGGTTGGTCCGCGGCAGACATTGTGTTTCACGAGCAGCAGGTCTTGGTGCCCGGCCAACTGCCCGTGCGTCTGGCCGATCTGGTGGCGCAGGCCGGTGTGCCCGTCGAGGCCGAGTTCACGTTCACCGCGGACCGCGATGAGGATCTGACCGTGTTCTGTGCCCAGATAGCCGAAGTCGAGGTCGAAGACGAGACCGGGGAGGTGTCACTGACCACCTTTACCACGGCGCATGACATCGGCACCATTCTCAATCCCATCTCGCACCAGGGACAGATTGAGGGCGCCGTCATGCAGGGCATCGGCTATGCTATGATGGAGGAGTTGCAGTACGACGAGGGCCGCGTCTCCACGCTGTCGTTCGGGGAGTATAAAATCCCCACCATGCCCGATATCCCTGAGCTGCGCACGGTGCTCATCGCCAGCGAGAGCGGTGGCCCGACCCCCTACGGCGGCAAGGCGATTGGCGAGCAACCGGTGAGTGCCGTGGCGCCGGCGATTGTCAACGCCGTGCTGGATGCCACGGGCTTGAGTATTGCGCATCTGCCGGTGACGTCCGAAAAAGTGTATCGTGCCATGCAGGAACAGGCGGATGCTGCGTAAGCTGCAGTGCGAGGGCGAGGCTGCTGTGTCGTGGTCTCGCCCGCGCAGCACGAGGTGCTCTCTCCTGCGGTGTGCGCCACTGCTGCTTCCACCCTTCTCTGCCGAGTGTGCATGCGCACACATGCGGGAGGACATCAGGGCGGGACTGGAGGTGACATGGGCAGGGGCCGCAGCAGAAGCTCACATGTGTTCCTTCATTCTTCACCAGGAATGCGGCGTGACCAGCCTTGCTCGGTCACACCGCATTGCCTATACTGTGGCGGGGAAACGTCAGCTTCAACCATCCTGCGGTCACGCACCGACGTGCGACCCGGGAGGCACGCCCCACCCAAGAGCTTCAGCCCAGGAGACCACCCATGGCCGAGACACCCACGTTCGGACGCTATGCCGAGATTCCCTATGAGCAGATGACGCCAGAGCAGCAGGAAGGCTATCGCTCACTGATCGAGACGCGCGGCCGCTTGCCCGGTCCGAACAAGATTTATGTGCACAACCCCAAGCTCGCGAAGGTGATGGGGCCACTCGGGTCGTATTTCCGCACCGGCTACTCGCTCAGCGAGCGTGAGCGTGAGATTGCCGTCTGTGTCATCACCAGCAAGTTTCATTCCGCCTACCCGACCAGTGCACACGAACGGGCCGGCAAGGCGGCCGGGCTGCCGCCCGACACGGTCGAGGCGATCATCTCGGGTCTGCCAACCACCTTTGCCGACCCCCGCGAGCAGGTCGTCTACGAGATGGCGACGTGCCTCGCGCAGGCGCGCTGGGTGGCGCAGGGACTCTACGACCGGGCGGTCGCGGTCCTCGGCCATGTCGGCATCACCGACGTGATCACCCTGATGGGCTTTTACAGCAGCGTCGCGATGACGCTCGCCTTCTACGACGTGCCGGCTGGCGCGTCCGGCATGGAGCGTTAATCTAACCACCCGTCATGGCGTGTAGCCCTCTGTAGGCCTTGGCATCATGGCTTGGATGGGAAGGAAGCGCAGGGCTGCTGTGCCCATGTCATGTGGTAACAAAAGGTCCACGTGCTCGCCGTCGCGCCCAGCAAGAGACGACGAGCACGCACCTCGTTGGAGGGCTGCGGTTGCAGACAGGCCCTCATGACAGACGCGGAAGGCCAGGATATGAGGGCGCTCGTGTATCACTGTGCGTTTGCGTCTCTTGCCCGCGTTTCCAGGCGTAGCGCTTAACTGAGCACAGGCTCGGCACTGGGGCGCAGCGTGGCTGCCTCGTGCTCTATCCGCCCGCCCACTGGTACATGGCCGATGCGTTCCCACACACGACGGGCTTCTGCCTGGATGACCTCATCGGGCTGCGCCAGATCGACGGGATCGGAGTTCGGCACCCAGCAGGCATAGCCCGTCACCCAAAACACTTCCGTGCGGTTGCCTTCCGGGTCGAAGAAATAACAGCCAATGGCACTGCCGTGATTCGAGACGGTGTCGATACGATAGCCTTCATCCTGCAGGCGGTAGTAAAACGTCCGCAAATCCGCCAGACTGGCCACACGCAGCGAGATCTGGTTGATCAGGTGTGCGTTGTCGTTTTCTGGCCGCCCCCGCATCAAGGCAATCTCGTGATCCACGGCGGCGGGATCCGCACTGAGGAAGACAATGCCAGCGCGCAAGTTCTGTTTGGTGATCTGCATCCCCAGGGTGTCCCGGTAGAAGGCCACCATGCGGTCTAAATCGCGGACGTAAATCCCCACGTGTCCTAGCCCTGTAACGTGTGCCATGGGTCGCTCCTTTGCGGTGGTGTGCTACGCACCACCACGCTTCCGCCCGTGTGACGGGGTGTATCCACCTCAGGTGTCCTGGCGACACTGTAGCCCCAAAGAGGCCGACAGACAACTCTCAGCCAAACCTTTTGACACGTTCGGCGTGCAGTGCTACTGTGCAGACACGCAACATCAACTTATAGTGCGAAGGAGGCACATCATGCCCTATGAAGCCATGTCCGCCGAAACTGTACTCCTGCACGGGCACGAGAACGACCTGATCGATGCGTATCTGGCGCGTCCGACTGGTGGCGGCCCGTATCCGGGTGTCGTCGTCATCCATCATATGCCCGGCTGGGATGAAGCCACGAAGGAAATCGCCCGTAAGTTTGCCCACAACGGCTATACGGCGATTTCCCCGAATTTGCATTTCCGCGAAGGCAAAGGCTCGTCCGATGAGAATAGCGCCAGCGTGCGGGTGGCGGGCGGCATGCCCGATGCGCGCACCATGGGGGATGTGCAGGCGGCGGTAAACTATCTACGCCGGTTGCCCTATCTCAACGGCAAGGTCGGCATTATTGGCTATTGCTCTGGTGGCCGCCAAGTTTATTTAGCGGCCTGTACGCTGTCGGGCATCGACGCCGCGGTGGATTGCTACGGCGGTGGTGTGGTCACGCCAGCGTCAGAACTGACGCCACGTCAGCCCGTGGCGCCGATTGAGTACACGAAAGATCTGCCCTGCCCCTTGCTTGGACTCTTCGGGGTGGAGGACAAGCGACCATCGCCAGCGGACACGGTGGTCACGGAAGCGGAGCTCAAACGCTTTGGCAAGACCTACGAATTCCACACCTATGACAATGCCGGGCACGGCTTCTTCTCGGTGGACCGTCCGAGCTACCGTCAGGAAGCCGCGGTCGAGGGCTGGAAGCAAGTGTTTAACTGGTTCGGCAAACATCTCGCGTAGTGCCGCTCGCGCTGGCGCCTCCTGGTGAATGCCGGACCTGAGGCGTCAGCGCACTCTGCGTGTGTCGGTCCTCTCTCACACCGCCCGGCAGCACTGACTTGCTGCACATACATTTGGAACCATCAGGTATCCAGGCGTATAATGATGGGGAGACAGCACCCCCGCAGCGAACGTCAAACTCCAGTGAGAACCATGGACGCACCCCACTACAGTCACCGCATCAAAGACTGGCCGGAAGATGAGCGCCCCCGTGAGCGTCTCCAGCAGCACGGCGAGCACTCCCTCTCCGATGCGCAGTTGCTGGCTATTGTCCTGCGCACCGGTGACCATGCCAGCGGTGCCACAGCGCTCGATCTGGCCCGGCGCCTGCTGACCACGTTTCAGGAAGACCTCGAGACCTTGAGCAACGCGAGTATTAGCGAACTGGTCCAGGTGCAGGGTATCGGACCCGCCAAGGCTTGCGAAGTGAAAGCAGGCTTTGAACTTGGACGGCGGCGTTTAGCCCGTCAAGGGGGAGGACTGGCGCAGTTTCGCTCCAGTCGTGATGTGGCGCAGTATTACATGCCACTCCTCGCGGGTCTGAAACGGGAGCAATTCCAAGTGGTGCTCCTCGATCAGAAAAACAAAATCATCAAAGATGTCATGGTGTCGCAGGGCTCCCTGACGGCCAGCATTGTGCATCCACGCGAGGTGTTTCACTTTGCCATTCGCGACTCGGCGGCGTCCATTATTTGCGTGCACAATCACCCGAGTGGTGACCCGCAGCCGAGCCGTGAGGACCGCACCTTAACTACCCGACTGGGCGACGCGGGACGCTTACTGGGTATCCAGGTGCTGGATCATATTATTGTGGGACGCGACACCTACATGAGTTTTGCCGATGAGGGCTTGCTCGATGCACGAGGATAAGTTTCACGATGAATGTGCGGTGGTCGGCATCTATGGACATCCCGAAGCCGCGAAATTGACGTATCTATGTCTCTATGCTCTGCAACACCGCGGCCAGGAAAGTACCGGGATCGTGGCCTCACAAGGGCATGCGATCCATGCGGAAATCGGCATGGGGCGCGTCAATGACTTTTTTACGGAAGAGCGCCTGGGGCATTTGCCTGGATACCTGGCGATTGGGCACAATCGCTACTCCACCACTGGCTCGTCGGTGCTGCGGAATGCCCAGCCGCTGCTGGTGGATTACGCCCGCGGCGCGCTGGCCATCGCGCACAACGGCAATCTCGTCAATGCCCAGCGTATACGCGCTGCGCTTGAAGAGCGTGGTTCGATCTTTCGCTCCACCACAGACACCGAAGTCATCTTACATCTGGTCGCGCAGTCACGCGCACCGCAGGTGCTCGATGGCATCGTCGAGGCGCTGCGGCACGTGCAGGGCGCCTATTCGCTGGTCATGATGACGCACACCGAGATTATTGCGGCGCGTGATCCGCATGGCTTCCGTCCCCTGTGCCTCGGGCAGCTGGACAATGGCTATGTGGTGGCGTCGGAGACCTGTGCGCTGGATTTAATTGAGGCCACCTATCTGCGCGATGTCGCACCGGGGGAAGTCCTCCATATCTCGGCAGCGGGGGTGCAGTCGTATTTTCCCTTTGCGCCGGCGGCCTCCAGCCAGTGTATTTTTGAGCTGATTTATTTCGGGCGCCCGGATAGCGAAATTTTTGGCCAGAACGTGCATATGATCCGCAAGGCTTTTGGTCGCCAACTGGCCCGAGAGGCGCCCGTGGAGGCCGATGTGGTCATCCCGGTGCCGGATTCCGGTATCCCGGCGGCGTTAGGCTATGCGGAGGAAGCGGGCATCGCCTTTGACACCGGGCTGATCCGCAATCACTACGTGGGCCGCACGTTCATCGAGCCGCAGCAATCGATCCGCCATTTTGGCGTAAAAATTAAACTCAACGCGATCCGGGGTTTTCTGGCCGGGAAACGGGTGATCATTGTGGATGATTCTATTGTGCGGGGCACGACCAGCCAAAAACTGGTGCATATGGTGCGGCAGGCGGGCGCCAAAGAAGTCCATATGCGCATCAGCTCCCCACCGACCACGCATCCCTGCCTGTACGGCATTGATACACCGACGCGGGCGGAACTGATTGCCGCCCACAGCAGCGTCGAGGAGATTCGGGAGTACCTCCAGGCCGATAGCCTGGCCTACCTGAGCCACGAGGGGCTGATGCGTGTGGCCCATGCCCAGGAGCGTTCCTACTGTAGTGCCTGTTTTACGGGGCAGTACCCAGTGCAGGAGCATTGGCAGGAACGGCTTGTCCAACTAGCACTTTTCGACAAGCCACAGCTCTGAGGTCGGCGCGGCAGTCATGGCCATGGCGACACCGGGCACTTCGACACGGGTCGCCCGGTGCCACAAGCGTTCCAAGTCGTAGAAGTGACGGGTCTCGTGATCAAAAATATGGATGACGAGATCGGCACAATCCATCAACACCCAGGTGCCTTGATGATAGCCCTCGACGGAGAGTGGCTTTTCCCCATGCTGGGCCAGTTCGTCGACAATCGCTTCCGCGATGGCCCGCACCTGGCGATCAGACGCCCCGTTGCAGATCATAAAATGATCGGCCACCGAGGAGATGGGTTGCACATCCAGGACGACAATGTCTTCGGCTTTCCTGCTGTCCGCGACGGCGGCACAGAGTTGCGTTTTTTCCGCGAGTGTTAAAGCCATACAAGCTCCTTCAGATCAGGGCTGGTCTGTCCCGGCGAAGATGACCAGGTTATCACGATGAATGACCTCATCCGCTCCTTTGTACCCCAGGATGGTCTCGATGCGCGAGGTGCGCTGTCCGCTAATTGCCTGCAGTTCGGCGACACTGTAATTCACCAGCCCCTGGGCAAAACTCTGGGCGGCCATATCGACACACTCCACGGGATCACCAAAACGAAAATCGCCTGATACTGTAACTATACCAGCTGGCAGGAGGCTTTTGCCATGCGTCGTGAGGGCCGCCCGTGCGCCATCGTTGACGACAATCGTGCCGCGCGACTTGAGCGCATAGCCAATCCAGCGCTTACGGCTGGACAAGCGGGCGCGGGCGGCGGGATGGATGTGGGTGCCCAAGGCTTCGCCAGCCAGCACGCGCAAGATGGCATCTGGGTGCACGCCATTGACGATGTAGGTGTGGATGCCATGGAGGCCCACCTGCTTGGCCGCCTGGATTTTACTGGCCATGCCGCCACGACCTGTACTATGCGTGGCGCTACTCGCCATGGCTTCGACGCGCGCATCCAGGTGCTCCACCTCAGCAATCAACGTCGCTTCCGGGTGCACACGCGGGTCCGCCGTGTACAGCCCTTCCATGTGCGTGAGGATCACCAGCACATCGGCCTCGACTAAGTTGCTCACCATGGCCGACAGTGTGTCATTATCGCCAAAGCGAATCTCGGCAAACGACACGGTATCATTTTCGTTGATGATCGGGATGACGCCGTAGTGCAACAGCATGTGTAACGTGTTGCGGGCATTGAGATAGCGGGTGCGGGAGCGTAAGTCGTCGTGGGTGAGCAGAATCTGTGCCACTTTTTGTTGAAAGGCGCCAAACAACCGTTCATAGGCCCAGATAAGATGGCTTTGGCCAATCGCCGCCGCGGCTTGTTGTAACACGATAGTGCGGGGCAGATGCTGCGCCCCGAGCACCCGCAGCCCAAGGGCGACGGCCCCAGAAGAGACCAGCAAGACTTCATAGCCCTGCTGACGCAGCGTAAAGAGCTGCTGCACGATGTGCGCAATCACCGGCTCACGTAGGCCGCCCTGGGAATCGCGTAGCAAGGCGCTACCAACTTTGATCACCACGCGTTTGCGGGGACGCCTCGAGCGAGCCACTGCGCCCCTCCTCACCAGAGCTGTGCCAGCCGTGCTGCCAGATGGGACACCAGGGTCTGTAAACCCGCTCTGGTCGCAGACGAGATGGGCAAAATGTCGTAGCCCTGCGCCGTAAAACAGCGCTGCACCTCAGGCCAGCGTTCCTGGGCCATAGGCAGATCCATCTTGGTGGCCACGACAATTTGTGGCCGCGTGGCCAGGGTGGGACTGAAGCACGCCAGTTCGTGATTGAGGGCGACAAAATCTTCCCAGGGACTCCGGCCTTCTTCTTCCAGGCTGAGATCAAGGAGATGGACCAGGAGCCGTGTGCGTTCGACGTGTTTGAGAAAACCGAGGCCGAGCCCTTTGCCCTCGTGGGCGCCTGGAATCAGACCAGGAATGTCGGCGATCACACAGGTAACATATTCAGCCAGTTGTGCCACGCCGAGATGGGGGGTCAGCGTGGTAAACGGATACTCGGCAATTTTTGGGGTGGCCGATGACAGACAGGAGAGTAAGGTGGATTTCCCCACGTTCGGAAATCCCAGCAAGCCCACATCCGCCAGCAGTTTAAGCTCCAGGGAGAGCCAGCGTTCTTCGCTAGGCCTCCCAGGCGTCGCATAGCGTGGCGCACGATTGGTCGACGTAGCGAAGCGCGCATTGCCACGCCCACCGCGCCCACCATAGGCCACGATCACCCGCTCGTGTTCCTGCTGGAAATCCCACAGCACTTCCTCGGTCTCCGCATCTTTACAAATCGTTCCCATGGGAACGCGTAAGACCAGATCCTCACCGCGCTTGCCATGCATGTCCCGGCCTTTGCCGTGCGCCCCCCGCTGGGCAAAGTTGATGGGCCGATATTGGAAATCTTGCAGCGTGCGTACGGAGGCGCTGGTCTCGAAGATGACGTCGCCGCCATCCCCACCATCCCCGCCGTTCGGTCCCCCACGCGGGATAAATTTCTCGCGGCGGAAGCTGACACAGCCGTTGCCCCCTCCTCCACCACGCACCTGAATTTTCACTTGATCAATAATGCGGAAACCTTTCCTGCACGTGCAGCACCGCAGAGCGGCAAGCCAAACTTATTGGGCGGCCTGGACAGCTTCGGCAGCCTGGACAGCTTCGGCAGCCTGGACACCGATCCGACGGTTCTTCTTACCTTTGTTCGCAAATGTCACCACGCCATCAATCAGCGCAAAGAGCGTATAGTCGCGTCCTTCCCCGACGTTTGCCCCCGGCTTAAAGGTCGAACCCCGTTGCCGTACGAGAATACTGCCCGCGGTGACCACCTGTCCCGCAAAACGCTTCACCCCAAGGCGCTTGCCAATGCTATCGCGTCCATTGGTAGTACTGCCCTGGCCCTTTTTGTGTGCCATGACTGTGGCTCCTATGCTGTATGAATGCCCAGAATACGTAAGGCCGTGAGGGATTGCCGATGTCCCTGCTTCTTCCGGTAGCCTTTACGCCGTCGATGCTTGAAAATGATAATTTTCGGTCCCCGTTTTTGATCCAGGATGCGCGCTTCCACCCGCACACCAGGGACCACTGGGGTGCCGATGGTGACCTCCGCCCCTTGCCCAACCATTTGCACGTTGGTCAAGGCGACCGTTTCGCCCACAGCCCCGGCAAGTTTCTGTACCTCAATCGTATCGCCTAGACTCACGCGATATTGCCGATTGCCCGTCGTTACCACCGCATACATAACCGTATCCTTATGCCCTAAAAACTCTGGTCTGCCTCCTGCGCCATACCACTTCAGCCCTCTCGCATCCAGCCAGACATCCGCTGCCCTTGCGTTCAAGTGAGTCGTAACCGTACCACAAAAGCAGACATACTGTCAAGGTACAGGAGAACTAGCCGGTGTTTTCGTGTGGACTGGCAGCCCAACGCCCCCCAGCCCTACCTTACTGTACAGCTTGCAAGAAGCGCTCCCACACCTGCACGAAATGCTCCAGCTCCGCACGCTCCATAGGGGCTGAGATATTGCCGACGATCTTATTGCCCAGATAGATGCCATGATTCAGGAAGTGCAAAAAGAGCTTCTGCCGCAGGGCTGCATCCTGCCCCTGGGCGCTGCGATAGTCCGTCACCGGGTGGTCCGTGCAGTGGATCCCGAAGAACGACGCGACACCCGTAATCTGCACCGGCACATGATAACTGCGCGCCATCTCCTCCAGCTGGTTCCTGAGCGCCGTACCATACTCGTTGAGGCGCTCATACACCTCCGGTGTGAGCTGGCGCATCGTGGCCAGGCCAGCCTGCATCGTCATGGGGTTCGCGTTAAACGTGCCGCCATGCGGAATGCCCGGTGCGTGTTGCGTGGCATCAAACGCCTCCATCACATCAGCCCGCCCACCACAGGCGCCCACGGGCAGTCCCCCGCCAATGATTTTGCCCATGCAGGTGAGATCTGGGATAACATTGAACCACTGCTGCGCCCCACCGGGGGTCATGCGCAAGGTCTGCACTTCGTCGAAGATGAGTAGCGTCGTGTGCCCATCACAGGCGGCACGCAGCGCTTCCAAGAACGCTGGTTCTGCGGGGATATAGCCCAGCCCTCCCATGGCGGGCTCGATCAGCACTGCGGCGAGGTCGTCACGGTGCTGCGCCAGGATGCGCTGCGCCGCTTCGACGTTGTTGAATGGAATCACGATCACATCGGCGAGCGTATTGGGGGTGATCCCACGTGAGCTGGGGCTGGCCTGGGGCGTGTCGGCGTCCCCAGCCTGGGTGGTGACGCTGACACTGACGTGATCGCTTGTGCCATGATAGCCGCCCTCGACCTTGGCAATTTTGGCTTTCCCTGTATAGGCGCGTGCCGCCCGAATGGCCAGCATCACCCCTTCCGTGCCGCTGTTGGTAAAGCGCAGCCGCTCTACCCCAGGCACAAGCGCCGTAATCAGAGTCGCGAGGGCCATTTCTGGCTCCGTCGGGTTGGCAAACGCCGCGCCACGGGCTGCTTGCTCGATCACGGCTGTGGTGACCTGCGGATTGCAGTGGCCGAGGATCAGCGAGGTGGCATTATTGTAAAAATCGAGCCGACGGTTGCCATCTACGTCATAAATGGCACAGCCTTCCCCACGTTCGACATAGAACGGGAAAGGCGCAAAGTAAGCGGTCAGGCGCGAATTCCCGCCAGCCAACACCTGTTGCGCCGCCGTAAAGCGAGCGGCGGAACGCGGGTTATGGTGCTGGTAGGTGGCAAGTTCGGCGTCGTAGCTGTGGGCCCGTGCGCTCATGGCTCTCGTTCCTTGTTGGGGCTTCAGTAGTAATCCACCACCGACTCCGGCGCTTCACCCTGCGCCACCCGGGCAGTATTCTGCACCGCGAAGGCATGGCTCTTCTCGTAGGACTCCTGGGCAAAGGCCGCCAGATGGGGCGTAATGAGGACATTGTCCATATCCAGCAACGGATTGTCCGCCGGCGTGGGCTCCTGTTCTAACACATCCAACCCCGCCGCCATAATTTTGTGGGCTTGCAGGGCACGGATCAGGGCCGCCTCGTCCACGACCGGTCCGCGGCAGGCGTTGATCAGCACCGCTGTGGGCTTCATCAAGTCAAATTCGCGGTCACTGATCATCCCTTTATTCTGCCGCGTCAGCGGCACGTGGAGGGTGATGATGTCGGCCGTACGTAATAACTCGTCAAAGCCCACACGTTTCAGGTGCAGACTCTCTTCCAAGTCGACGGGAAATCGCACCGGGTCATGATAGATCAGGTGGCAATCCCAGCCCTGGAGGCGTCGTGCCACGCGCTGCCCAATGCGGCCCAGCCCGACGATGCCGACGGTTTTGTCCGTAAGTTCGTACGCCTGTGCGAGCCACTGCTGGCGAATCGTGCCCGCCCACTGACGATTTTTGACGGCCTGGAACTGCTGATGCATGTGCCGATACACACTGACCATCAACGCAATGGTATGCTCCGACACCGCCACGGCATTGCCGCCGCCGTTATTGGCCACCTGGATGTTGAGCTCGTTCAAGGCCGGAATGTCGATCATATTCGTCCCGGCGCTGGTGGTTTGCACCAGGCGCAGGTTGGGACACTTGAGGGCCAACTCGATTGGAAACGCCGAAGGCACCGCGATCACTGCTGTGGCGTCTTGCAATTGCGCCGCTTGCTCCTCAATGGGGAGGCTGACATCCACCCATGTGAGCTCGGTCCCGGCAGGAGCCAGTCGACGAAAGGTCTCTAACTGCTTAGGATCGTTACGCGACAAGACATAGACAGTCGTACTCAAGCCGTTCTCCTAGCCTGTATGGGTGCCAAGGGTGCGCCACTGCGAGGCCTCCATTATACAGGCCCTGGCAGAGTGCCGCCACGGGCGGGAGCCACCTAGCGTCCCTCGTACCGGGGCTCGCGGCGTTCGGTAAACGCCCGCGGACCTTCGCGGGCATCTTCCGTCTGGCCAATAATCCAGCGCATAGTACTCCCGAAGCGCAGGGACTGTTCCAGCGTTTCATCAAGTGCGGCGTAGGCCACCTCTTTGACGGCTCGCACGGCGAGGGGCGCATGGCTGGCAATGCGCTGTGCCATCTGGCACGCGGTGCTCAGCAAATCCTCGGCTGGCACCACACGGCTGACCAGCCCGATGTGCTGCGCAGTGGCGGCGTCGATGGGATCGCCGGTCAAAATCATTTCCATGGCCACGGCCTGCGGGATGGCTCGCATGAGGCGCTGTGGTCCACCGCCACCTGGAAAAAACCCGCGCACGATTTCTGGCAGGCCGAACTTGGCGTCTGGTGTGCACAGGCGTAGGTCACAGGCCAAGGCCAACTCAAAACCCGCGGCCAGGCAGTAGCCATCGACGGCGGCAATCAGCGGTTTGTCCATGCTGATACGCCCTACACTCGGGGTGCGGTTGCCCTCAATGATCGATGCCGGTGAGGCATCGCCCGCCCGCCCGCTCTGCGCCCGCTCCTTCAGATCGGCCCCGGCACAAAACGTCCGACCCGCACCGGTCAGGACGGCGACCCGAATGGCCGGATCCTCGCGGACACGTTGCAAGGCATCCATGAGCGCGGCACTGAGTTCGCGGTTCAATGCGTTCCGCACTGCAGGCCGGTTGAGGGTAAGGACCGCGACGTGATCGGTGTGATCAAACACTAGAGTCTCGCTCGGCACGTATGGCCTCCTTCTCTCGTCCCATGACCGCCTACTGCTAGGCCGGACGCACGGCTCCCACGCTCAAGACCGGCGTCTCATTGACACAGCAACCGATACCCCCCACCCGGTTCGGTGAGCAAGTAGCGCGGCTGGCCTGGTTGGTCTTCAATCTTCTCGCGTAAACGTCGAATAGCCGTGTTTAAGCGTCGAATCTGGCTCGTGTCGGTCTCATCATACGCCTGTCCCAGGACGTGCTCAACGATCTCGCGACGCGTGCACAGTTGGGGCGAGTGGCTATGCAGGTAGCAGAGCAAGTGATAACTTTGGCCAACTAACAGCACCCGGGCACCATTGATCCAGACGGCATGATTCGCCTGGTCAATGGTGATGCCCTGGGCGCGTTCGGCGGCGTTGGCCGTCAGTACGACTGGGGTCGCTGGCCCTAGCTGGCCAGCAAGCATCGCTGCCGAGAGCAGCACATGTCCCAGGCGCACGAGTTCGCTCTTACTCAGTTGCACCGTAGGGTTGAGGTACGACAGACGATCCATGGCCTGGAAGCACAGCCCGAGTGCATACGAGGCCGGATCGTCTTCTACGAGCGGGGCAGCCAGGCGTCGCAGCGTCTGGATCGCACGTACGGGCTTGCGCAGGCTCGGCTCCAGATCGCGGCTGTCGAGGCGCAGGAAAGGGCTCTGCACCAGGCACTGTTCCAACTCGTGGCGGAGGCGGAGATCACTACTCTCGACCCAATCAAAACGGATGAGCGCTTCAAGCGTCATAACATTCCACAGCACGGGCGCCAGGCCAGCTTGCGCAAAGTCCGTCAGCCATGTCCTGCCGTGCGTATCGGCCAGAATCGTCTCCCCGGCGAGCGTACCTGGCGTGTGCATCAGCATGACCGGCTGACCAATGGCAGGGGGTCGCTTCAACAGCGGTAGTGGATCAGGATAGCGCCATGTCTGCCCATGGGCTGCCAGCGTCAGGTGCTGCTCCGCATACGTCAGACGCACGCCAAGTGTGGGCAACTGATGCACCAGGGCCTGCACCCGTGCGGTCCACGCGGCTGGCGACACATCACGCTGTTCCCACTGCAAGCGCGTACGGTAGAGGGCGGCGAGGGTCTGCGTATCGTCTCGCAGCCGTTGCTCCTGGTGCCAGGCGGCGAGGGTCTGTTGCACCAGCCTTTCCAGGGCCGTGTGACACACTTTGTCTGAAGCCGTACGATAGAGCTCTGCCAGGGAGGCTACGTGTTCGAGGTCCACACCCGCGACGCTATACGCCTGCGCGGCAAAATGGATGGTCTCAACGCTCAGACTCAGCACCGTGCCGGTTTCGCCAGGGATTTTGGGGGCGGATGTTTTGTAGCGCTGGGCCGTGTCGGCCATCTCCTGTTGCTGGCCACACACCACCACAAACGATTCCGGGGGTGCACCCTCCTGAAACGCCAACACCACAAGCGCGACCCGTCCTGGCCGCTGCCACAGGAGCCGGGCGAGGGTGATCTGGCTCTGGGCAAAGAATAGACGCCGGAACAGGTCTTCCAACTCTTCGGCACGTGGTGGCAGATACGCGGTGTCGCAATCGGGCACGATGAGGGACACCAGATGCGGCCAGGTGATGGAAGCAGTCGGGCTGGTCTGCAGCACCAACTCTTGATTGCTGCGAACGTGTTGTACAAACGCTTGCTCCACGGCCTGGAGCATTGCCTCAAGCCCCTCAGCCTTACCCAGGAAAGCCACCGCAGGCGGTAGGTTGTCGAGCACAGGGCCTAACGCCTGGCGGGCTGTCTCATAGGTGGGATGCCCCGTTAGGATGATCTTCGGGAGGGCACGGTAGTCTGCCTTTTTGGCCAAAACTAAGCCACTGATATCTCTCTCGTCATGATCGTCTTCCAGCCGGATATCCAGAATCGCCAGATGGACCCACGCATCGGACAGCACCTGTTCCGCTTCCGCCACACTCCCTGCTTCGAGCACGTGGTAGTGCCGGGTACGCAAAAAGCGGGCGCGGGCCGTGCGAAACATCGGCTCGTTATCGGCGAGGAGAATGCGTCCAGACATCACAGCAGCTCCTTACCTTACCTTGCTGAGGTTGACCTGGAGTCCGGCATGCCGCATTTCTTGTGCCAGTCGGTGTTTCCACGCGCCGCCATGGTCCATAGTGACAAACAGCACCCCAGTGTAATCCGACGGGATTTCTACGCCCTCTTTGACCAGCGCACACACGCGGTGACTCCCGAGTTTCCCGAGGAAGTAGCCCAGCTCTAGGATGACGTTCTGGCGTGCCCGTGGCTGTATCTGGCGGGGAGCTTGCTGACTGTCGCCAAAGTCGTCGGGGGTGAGTAAGACCACTGCATAGCCGACGTTCGCCGCATAATCCTCAAATTTTTGTATCACAGTACGACCCGCAGTGGGCTGATCCTGCAAGACGACATCCCACAGTCCCAGTTCCTTGATCAACAAGACCGCCGCATTGCGGGCGGCTTCATCATGGCCGTGCACCACAAACACCTTTTGCGACAGCACCCGTTGGACAGCGCGCAGTAAAGCTTCTGGGCCCTCTTCTTTCCCCACATAGGCCAGCGCTGCTGGTCCTCCGGTGGCGGTAGGACTTAAAGTTGTGCGTACAGAGTCTATCGAAGGGAATTGTGTCAGGAGAATTTTCGGCACCGAGGGAGCCGTGTGCTGGGCTAGAGTCAGGCCACTCACGTCTTGCTCGTCATGGTCGTCCTCCAAGCGCAGATCGAGAATCGCCAGGTCAACATGCGTATGCGTGAGGATATCTCGTGCTTCCTGAGGATTGTCAGCAAGGAGTACCGTATACCCGGCCCGTTCCAGCAAGGCTTGCCGAGAGTTGCGAGCCTCTGCAAGATTATCCGCGAGCAGAATAACACCTTGTCCCATAGAAACCTCCTGAGTTAGATCAACGCTACAGGAGCAGGGTGAGCTTCGAGGATCTCTATGAAGGTAGAGCGTAATTCTTGCGCCGATTTTGCCTTATTGAGGTAGTCAAGCACCCCGGCCTCTAGGATGTCCCTGGTCATCCTCCAATCAGGCATGGCAGCACCTACAATGATTTTGGCGTTCGGCCGTTGATGCCGTATGCGGGTGATCAGCGAGAGGACATCCGGTAGTCCTGTCTCATCAATGAGGATCATATCGTATGACTTCTGCATGATAGATTCGCATGCCTTGTCTTCAGAAATAACCGTCAAGCTTGCCAGTGAGGACAAGGCTTCTTGCAGCACATACGACCAGGCGCGTTCCTGGCCATCATTAATCAGCACAACGCTTCGCGCTCCTGGGCGCATGCCGACGGCTGGCGTCACTCCCTCCCAGGGCAACCAGAGCACCATCGTCGTACCCTCTGGACTCGTGGAGCCCAGATAGATATCCCCTCCGTACGTTTGCACAATGGTCTGGGCCAGCAGGAGCCCTATCCCAGAGCCTGGGGCTCCTTGAGGCTTGGTGATAGGTTGTTGCAGCAACTGCGCCAGTACAGCACTTGGGATACCTGCGCCTGTATCACTGATAGCGATTTCCACCCGGCTCTCTACGGTGCGTGTGGCTACCACCAGTTCCCGCCGTGCACACCCATCCATGGCCTCAAGCGCATTATCGAGGAGTATGTCGAAAGCCCGTGTCAACCATGCTGGGTTGGCACGCACCGTGAACGTCATCTCTGAAGACAGCGCCAGGCGCACGCGCACCGAGGCATAGGGCTCGCGACTCCACAAACGTTTCATGCGCTCCTCAATGATCTCATTGAGGGAAACCGAGCTAACCCCTTCCTCCATAGACAAAGGCGCCGGAATGGGGGCCTCAAGGATGTTCTCGGCTATCGTGTCAATATCGTGTAATTGCGCCGCCAAGGTTGCTGCCGGTTTCTTCGCCTCAAGATCCTCACGGAGCATATACACATGATCACGAATAGAGACAGCGTAGTTGCGTATCGTGTGGTGCCACGTGGCGCGGGCCATGCCCATCCAGGCGACAGCCGTGCTGGCACCGACGATCCCCTTAGTGCGCCTTAATTCCTCATATTGTCTGGCGTGCTGTATGGCAATACTCGCCTGCGCTGCCAGGGACACCAGAACCCGCTCATCGTCGGCATCGAAAGCATTTTCCTCAGCACTCTCGACGTTGATAACACCAAGCACTTCCTCGCTCGCTTTGATGGGCACGACGAGTTCTGAACACACATTAGGATGGTATACAATGTAATCTTGATCCTGCTCGAGTTCACGCGCCCGAACGACGCGCTGCACCTGTCCTGTGCGTATCGCTCGCCCGATGATCCCCTTCTTGCCGATATATTCTGGACGCAGATCGATCGTGTCACGCAGCGTTTTTCGTATGTCCACAGCTATCGAATCTGGATAGCCAGCGACGAACCGTGCAGTCATACCATCTTGCAACCAGATATCGGCAGTGACCATGGCACTGCCCTGCCTGTGAAGCAAATTCCAGGTCTGCCTGGCAATTTGCTTGAGGATGCCGGGTTCATCGAGGGATCCTGTGACAGCCTGTCCCGCTTCGTAGAGAGCCTGCAAAGCGGCAGCGTGTTTGCGGGCTTGGGCGTACAACTGAGCATTATGGATGGCGACGGCTGCTTGCTGGGCAAACTGTTCAAGGTCTAAGGTATTGGTGGAAGCGAGAAGCCGTCTCTTGGCATAGTGTAATAACATCACCCCAAGCTTCTGCTCAGCGACCTGCAGAGGGATGACCACCAGGCTAGCCTGTCTGAATTCGTCCGTAACGCCTTCTGTATGATTCGGCAGAATGGTGCACTTGTCGTAATTGAGCAAGCCAGACACCAGCAATTGTGGATTGACATGGGTCTGCGGCCTTGTGATCTCTCCTTCCTGTGAGGTGACATAGAGAATAGGTGGAGGATTCTCCACGGGGGAATATTGCGAGCCATTGATCACATGCCCATACACACAGAGCTCCACGGCATTACAACCAACCGCCTCTCGGGTGCCCTCCGCAATGGACTCCAGGGAGACGTCCCGCCCGCCAAGAGCCGTAACGCGGGTGACCACTTCGGCAGCTCGTTTGGCCTTCCTCACCTGATCGAGGAGGCGCACCTGCTGTAATGCGAGCGCAGCATGGTTCCCAAACGTGCATGCCGTTTCTTTTTCGGTGTCGTGAAAATGACGGGGTTGACGGTACAATAGCCAGAGGACGCCCAGCTTTTCATCGCCGACTGTCAGTAATACACCCTGGAAACTCTGCGAGTCTGCTAGCTCCATGAGACCCCACAGGGCATTGTCTGGTACCGTAGCCGGCCATACCTCACTCCGGTGTTCTACGGCCATCCATTGCTGGGCTAGCACTGCATCTGCAACGTGTCGCCAGCGAAAATCCTCCTGTTGCATTTGGGTACTGATGTCGGTGTGCACGCCGTCAATATGCATGCCTCCTGCGACAAACTGCTCCTGCTCCTGATCGTAAGGCCATATGGCTGCGACATCTGCCTGTAACACCTGTCGCGCACTCACAGCGATCTGTCGCAAGATCCCTGGTAGACTATCAGCACTGGCGAGGTTCTCTGCCGCATGTCGTAACGCTTCCAGGTTGGCAAGACGCTGGATGCCGTCGTATGCTGCAGCCGCCTGACTGGCATACAGCTGTAGAGCGTTTACCTCAGAAACAGGGAAGTCACGCGGTGCGTCATAATAGAAAGACATCACGCCAATGCGTTTTTCTCGCAACTCTAGAGGTACGCAGCAAAACGCTTTGGTACCCTCCGCGAGCAGGATAGGATTGACATCTTCTGGCTGTGTACCGGTATCCTCGATGAACCTTGGCACCCCATCGTCCATCACTCGCAACGAGATACCATCCTGCCGCACAGGGTAGTCGGCATTCCTATACTGCTCCGCCCCCGACCCCGCAACGACACGCGCTTTCCCCTTCTCGTCGAATAAGATAACACGGGCTCGATCTGCATCTGCCGCCACACATGCCTGCTCGACAATATCCTCCAGGATCTTATCAGGGGTCTGAGATGAAAGTAGTGTATTGCTGGCCTGGAAAGAAGTCTGGACCCGTGCGTGTGCCGCCCTCGCTTCCTGAAACAACTGTGTGCTTTCAATGGCTACGACAACCGCTTCCGCAAAGATCGTCAGAATCCACTCATCTTCTGGGGAGAAACCGACTGTCTTCTGTGGCTTGCCATCAGGCCCCTTTTTGTTCTCGGCGCGGATAAGACCAATGAGCTGCTCTTCTTCACCCACCCGCTTTTTCAAGGGAATGACCAGGAGCGAACAGCGCTCCCCTGAAGGCAGGTGATCAGGAGGATGCCGGTCAGACGCCCAGTGATGCGTTAGGGCATCGCCGTACAGGTTGAAAGGCTTTCCCTCCGACGCAATATGACTGGTGAGGCCAAAGCCTGCAGCGCTATGGATGCGGTATTCCTTGCCAACTTCGCGACTACCTTCACGATGCCCATGCCCTGCTTCAAGACGGAGCAAGCCCGACGACGGTTGTAGCAGCAGCACTCCACTGACTTCGGCATCAAGAATGTCCACCACATGCCTGGCAATCAGTCGTAGGCGTTCCTGTAAGGTCGTCGCCCCCAAATTGTCCGCGATGTCTTGCGTGGCTTGCGACAATTTCTCCAGACGGTGTAATTTTGTAGCATCTTGTGCCAGTAACTCAGCATTGTGGAGAGAAATGGCTACCTGGTCACTAAATAAACGTAGTAATCGGGCGTCTTCCTCCGTGAACTTACGTCCAACATCATCCCCCAGCAGCAATACCCCAAGAACCTTCCCTTGCCATTGCAGCGGGGTCGCCAGTAAAGCCCTGAAGAGCTTTACGTCTGGTCGTTGCGGGTCCGCTTTACCATCCCAGCCTTGATAATCGTCCACAATCATATACGGCGCGAGATTCTGTACGACTTTTCCCGCCATGCCTTCGCCAACGTGTAACGTCCTTCCCACAAAATGCGGTCTGTTATGGTCCGCAATAAGTTCGAGCACACTACGCTCTTCATGGTACTTATAGATTCCACCACCTTTCGTCTTGAGCAGAGCCACAGCATTGGCGGTGATCGTCTTTAAGAGCGGTTCAAGGTCTCTTTCTGAGGTCATCGCCAGCGTTGTGCGTCGTAAGGCTTCGAGTTGTTCAGCTTGTTGTTGCGTTTCTGCCAGCAGCCTGGCATTCGTCAGCGCTGCGATAGCCGCCGCCGTATGCGAGGCGAACAACGCGACGGACACCAGCTCTGCTTCGAGGATAGGACGACGCGAGATTTTGTTGTCAACAGAGAGAGCGCCTAGGACTTTGCCTTTTTGCAAAAGAGGCAGACACGCCCATTCATCGACATCTTCTTTGTCGAGTAAACCTTCTACAGGTAGAATCTCCCCTGGCCGCCGCCGCACCACATGTGGGCGAGGGTGTTCCATCAGGTCTCGCATATGTGCATCTTCAGCAACGGAACGCACAATAGTTTGAAAACTTTCATCCATACCTATCTGGGCTTTGCCATACATCGTCTGCCCATCTTCAGACAGGAGATAGAGCCGAACGCGGTCAAAATTGAGCGCGTGAATACCGGACCAGACCGCATCGAGTACTTCCTTTTCAGTTGTTGCACTGAGTAACGCTGCGTTAGTCGCCAAGAGACGTTCAAGAATGGGCTTTTGGCGTGCTTGCGCCTCAAGCTCTTGCTGTACAACAGCATGCTGGATAAGGACGGCGAGATCCTCTTGATTATCAGATTTCTCGAGGTAGCGGAAAGCGCCTGCTTGCAATGCCTCTTTAAGCCTTGGGCTCCTGCCCTTAGCTCGAAAGATGATAATTTCAATCCTTGGATCATACTGTTTAATCTCTCGTGTCAAATCAATACCACTGAGTGTATTGGAACCTCTTTGAGATTCTGGCAATATCTCATCAATGAGTACGGCTTGGTATGGATCTTTGCATTGTCGTATCAATTCCCAGGCTTGCTGCCTGCTTTCAGCAATATCGATGGGACCGATGCCGTGTTTAAGTAAGGAATCTTTCAACTTACTGCGTGTCTCAACCTCTGCATCTATCAGGAGGACGCGCAATGGATCACTTGCCATTTTTTACCTCGTCTCCCAGCACTCCGTGCCCTCACTCCACAGCCTGCGCCCTCCCAGCGCGCCTACCCCGCTTCTGCGATGGCTACGACGCTGCATACGGAGGACGCGCATGTTTTTCCTCATTCTCAGGGGGCAGCACGTAGCGGCCCCCGAGCCAGCCATGACAGGGCCATGTTAGAATCCGCGCGAGGCTTTTGTCCACGGATTTTCACCGGTTCGCATCTGGCATCCTTGTTTTCCTCATTAATCACCTATCCAGCCTTCGGAGCATATCATCTCCCCGTTACTATTCCATACGACATCACTTTTGGATTGGTAGTTCGTCGGAAGATAACCATTCAGACTATACGCTGGAACGGTCCTAGGCCAGGGATTGATCACGCGATCGCGGCACTCATCAAAAGTGGCACAGGTTTCAGGAGGAACATGCTTTGCAGGAATTGTGCTTCGACCATTCTCTATCTCCTTGTGATTGTTTGCGTCTGGAAGCGATTCCCGTATAAGCGCGTGATGTAGAGATATTGTAGTAGTCATTGCTTCACCTCTTCGTACGCATACCCAGCTTCGCCTGCCTTGGCCTCCCAAGGACTGTCCTCCTGTTCTTGTGTGCCAAGTGTAGCGACTCAAGAGGCGTACAGATCTTACACATTCCTGACAAGGTGCTGACTTCTCTGGGCATTGGCTACGGTAATATACATTTCAGCTCATACAATATCGGGAAGCAGTGGAAGGACTGCAGCAAGATCTCAGGCCGTTTGGTAAGTTAGGAGAGTCCGTGTGGTTGCTGGAGTGGCGTGGAACGCCAAGGTAGGTGTAAGATGTTGTCATCATATCTTGGTATAGGGGCGCATCATCGTCGTATGTCCAATGCACATCTGGAGGCACCTATGACAGACATCACTATAGAAGAGAAACGTCTATCGCGTAAGGCTATCAAAGAGAGCATAAAATTCGTGCAGTCGCTGGGCCGTCCCGTGCACGTCATCTCTCATCACAAGGGCTGGGCCGTCACCGAAGCAGGGGCGTGTCGAGCCACGCAAGTCTATATGCGCAAGGAGGAGGCCGTACGGCATGCCCAGGCCATGGTCAAAGCAGGGACTGCGGACTATCTTGTTGTGCACAAGACAGACGGGAGCGTTGAGACCTGGGAAGGCAGTGTCCTAGAGAAAGCCGGCATTAGCGCTCCCAGCCGTTGAGTACGCACTGGTGGTAGGGACACCTAGCTTTGAGACCAATGTCTTCATCAATTGCCCCTTCGACAAGGAGTATCAGCCGCTTCTGTGGGCTCTCCTGTTTGCAGTCATAGACTGTGGCTTCGAACCACGCATTGCCCTAGAAAACGCCGATGCTGGGGCAGTCCGAATCGAGAAAATCAAAGACCTCATCCAAACTGCGCAGTATAGTATCCATGACCTTTCCAGAATGGAAGCCTTGCGGGCTAGATTTTTTCCTTGGAAGGCTAGATCTTTTCCCAGGTTTAATATGCCGTTTGAACTTGGGTTAGATCTGGGCTGTAGAAATTTCGGCGCCGCGGAACACAAGAAAAAAAAGTGCCTCATTCTTGAAAAAGAGGAGTACCGTTATCGGCAGGTTTTATCCGATATTGCAGGGAACGACATTAAGGCCCATAATGATGAGCCAGAGACCTTGGTGAGCTGTGTGCGTGATTGGTTTCATGGGCAGAGAAGCCAGCCACGAGCGCCCATGCCAAGTGGTTTCATGGTGTGGGATAGGTATAATAAAGCTCGCTCTTATATTGAATTAACTGCCCAGGATCGTGGTTATCAGCCAGACAACTTCACTGCAATGCCTGTCACCGAATTCATCGATTTCATCAAAGAATGGCAAGAAGACAACCCAGTACCTCCTATGAGAACCCATTGATACACAGTCAGAGCCGCCATCCCTTCCTCTACGTGTCAAGCGCCAGCGCTTGACGCTGCGGGCATCCCCTCTGCACATCACGGGCTAGCGTCTCTCCCTCGTCCATCCGTTGAGCCTCTTATGCTGTCCCCCCAGGTGTGTGTCGTGGCCAGGACGCCGTGCCATCCCAGCGCTCACGGTCTCTGAGTCCCCAACGTCCGACTGAGGTTGGGCTTCACTGGATGCCATGTATTGCTGATCCCTCTACTGCGCCGGGTGTGTCAAAGAGGGGCACCGTGGGGTATTTACGTACACACTCCTCAACGACCACCGTCACACATGACGTCATCTCTCCTGGCTCAAGGGCCGGGAAATGTCGGCGGAAATTCAGAAACGTTATCCCAACAACCTCCAGGTACGGGGGAATATACCGCAGGAGCACATCAGGTTCGACCTCCAGGCTCAGGGCGGGCTGCGGCTCGGTGAGTGAAACGTACAGCACATCACCTTGCGTATCATAATCGAACGTGAAGGAATGCGGTGTACTTAAGACCATCGTTGTCTCCCTCTATAGGGAAAGGTCGTTAGATAGGCGGTGACCACTCTGCCAGCTTGTGCACTGCGAAGTTCCACCACGACAATCGGCAAACTCCCCTGCGAGAAACCGGTCATTCTTGGAGAACCTTCGTACCCGCGTTGTGAAGGCTGGTCGCGGTGATCACAGATACGCCGAGGCATGGTCAATGTCTGGGCAATATCCTGGATGCTCACCTCTGGATGACGGCGTTGGATGTGGGACTGCCAATTCTGTACTTCGAGGATTACCGCTACGCCATCAATGCTAAGATACCCATCTTCCGGGATGTCCAAGGTCCAGACGCCTTCTTCCTATTACAGTGCCTGCTTGTCTTCTCCCCATATCTCAACCTAGCACCATTCCCAAGCATCGGCAACATCCTCTGTCACACCACCGGCCAGCACGGCGCACAGTGCATCCCCGTGCGCTGTAGCAGGCCCTCCCCCAGCGTCTGCACCTTGCGCATCAGCTCCCATTCGTCCACATAGCACGGCGTGTGATTTTCCACCACAATACGCCCATCCACGATGACCGTGTGTACACTGCGGCCATCGGCATTGTAGACCAGCGCGTTGATCGGATTAAACAGCGTGCGCCACACATCTGTCAAGTCTATCCCATATCGCATAGCCACGGCTCCTCCTGCACAGTGAGATAGGAAGGGCCTTATCCTAACAGAATATCTCATCGTGACAATGTACTAGATGCCCTCGCACTCATTGGGGCGGCAGTGCTGTTCGGGAACTACATGTTTGTCCACCGGCACTTGGCATCGGTGCTCGATGCGGATCCACGAAACAAGGGAGTCGTTGCGTTTGCGCACTACGACCGCTTCGTGATGCCCGGTACGATAGTTTTTGACCTTCGGGCCGTAGCGGATACGATCAGCCCTGCGGACATCTTTCGCGTGCTTCTGCAGTTTGCCGCCTCGCGGAAGGAGAGCGAGTACTCAACAATCAAGCTCACCTTCAGAGGTGAACCCAAGTTCTTGCTGAAGGGCAACTACTTCCATACCCTGGGCGCCGAGTACGGCACTCAGAATCCGGTCTACACAATGCGAACCCTCCCAGAGAACCTGTATCGCCCGGATGGTACGCCAGCGTTTGGCACATGGACCGGTGGTCTCTTGGGTGTACCCGGGAAGCAGATGGAGGACTTCACTGAGTTCCACAAACAGTGGTACATCAACGATCTGGCCAAAACTGGCGCCTAACCCTTCGCTCAAGCGGACAGCCACTGGCAAGCCGATTTCTGCCGCTTAGCTCAAACGTTAGGCCACTGGTGAAGTGAGCGTCTAAAAAGGTATTGATATGATTTGGTTTGAGCAAGGAAAGCCGTTGCTGGCTCAGCTTGAGAGTTATGGCCTTGAGTTCGACCAGAAGCTAACACGCGCCCTTGAAGTCTCGGCGAGCCGGCCAGACATCGAGCCGGAGGATCAAGGTTTCCCCGACTCTTACCTCACGCTTGCCCTGTATCGACTGAATACAACTCTCACACGGCTTGTCGATCTCGACGAAGGCCGTTTGAACCTCTTTCATGAGTATAAGTTAGCTCCAAAGTGTGCTCCGTCTGAGGGAGTGCCTGGAGAGCGGCTTTGCTGGGTGTTGACCGAAGCGGCGCGGCTTGCGGAGCCAGGGAAGACCATCGGAGCAGGCCATTTTCTTCGAGCAATTGCGGCTGTGACGCGAGAATATGGCGAGGAGCCCGCATATGGGTTTGAGAATCAGGTGCTGCATAGCACCTTCTCTATCGAGACCTTGATGTGTGGCCTTGGATACCATGCCTGGACACCACTCTCGGATGCCACAAAGGTAAGAGACCTGTTTGCAGCGATTGAGGCAAAAGAGCCAACGGAAGACTTTCAGTACCTGATGGCCGTTGAAGAGGGGCGCATTGTCTTTCGACCTACAAGCATTCTCGACCCCTATTGTGTAGAGGGAGAAGCTGGGATTGTGCGGCGAGAGCTGGTTGTGCTCACACACTTCAAGGAACAATACGCCGGTGTCACACCATCCGAGCTAATGGAGCTTGAGGATCTCATCAATGATCCACGAGTGAGAGAAGACGATATCCAACGTTTTTTTGAGAAGCACCCGCAATTCTTCAGGCGATGGGACCATCGCGATGTCTTCCCTCATGTATTTCTGTCTCGGGAGGACACTGGCCCCCTTATCCCTGATTTCCTTCTCGTGGATCCAGAGGCTCAACGCGCCACCATCGTGGATCTCAAGCTTCCACAGGCTAAACTTGTCCGTCGCCAAAAGAATCGCGATCGTTTCTCCGCAGCGGTAACAGAAGCGCGAGCGCAGTTACTTGAATATCGTGATTGGTTTGAAGAGCGAGGTAACCGCGAACGGCTGAAGGAGCGTCTTGGCATAGAGATCTACCGCCCTCATTTAGGGGTTGTCATTGGTTCCTCCTCAGAGTTTCGAGACGCTTTTGACCGCCAGAAACTTCTGGACACGGTGTCGGATATAGAAATATTCACCTATGACCAATACCTTCGCCAATTACGAAAAGCTGCAGGAGGGTGGAGAGACGTGCATACGGCCCAAGCCAGCGACTCGGTTGAGAATCTTGGCGAAGCAAATTGGCGCAGGTTTTTCCGGAAGCATTTTGATCGTTTCCTCCACGTCTTTGTAGTCGCGCCAGTCGGCTTGCACGTCCAAGACACTGTAGGCGGAATCATGCGGAGAGCCATCAGCCCGGAGACGGTACGCGACGTTGACCATGCACAACGACAGAGTCGCGGCATTGGTGACGCCTGTGGGGGGGAGGGGCCTGCAGTCTGCGAGGCCCCAATACTGCTGCGCATCGCGGCAGTGACACTCGCTTTGGCATCGCAAGCTCTAGGAGGCCACACGAAGCGTAGATTCCAGGTTGCGATCCCTACTGCACCGCACGACATGGGCGCTGGCCTTGGTGTCCAGGTTGGTCTTGGCGATAATGACGACATTCACTGGAGGCGTCCATGCCTTGTGCAGGCGTTGCCTCTGCTATACCCAGGTCGGCGTCTGCCCCGCCACAGTGGTTGATTTGCGGTATTGCGCCGGCAGGGCGTCGTAATCCACCTGACGGCCATATTGGCGCCGGGGACCTCGCCCAGCCTAGGAAGCCGGTCTAGGGGAAGTACAACGCCGCATCGTACCGCAGCTTGGCAAGCAGGTGCCCGGCACACTGGCACGCCATAGGCCGGGCGTTGTGGTGGCCGAAGGGCCCGTCCAGGACCCCATGGCGCAACGGGATCAAGCCCGCGATCAGTGGCAGCAAGGCGACAAGCATCCCGGTGAGGCGCGCGCACTCCGGCGTGAGGGGCCCGTCCGCGTTGGGGGTGTTCTTCCTGCCTTTGGGACGCCCTGGCCGGCGCTTGGCGGTGGAAGAGGCCTGTGTCTTGGCGTCCGCTTTGGCCTTGCTGGCGGCTTTTTCGGCGTCGCTGCGCACAACCCGCTCGACGCGGATCGGGAAGGAGCGCCGTTGCTGGATGCTGACCAAGGACAAGGCGAAGAAGGCCACTCCGGGCACTGGCTTGCCATACCGACTGGAAAAGAATCGAGCCAGGCCAGGGGTGGGCTGGCCAGCTTTGGTGACGACGACTGCGTCACCCACGAGCAGGGAGGTCTCCTCAGACCGCTATACATGGTGCCGAAAGAACACCCAACACAGCACGGCCCACGGGATGACCGTCGCGCAAAAGCGTTGCACCGTCCGATAACTGCCCCCTGTGCCGGCCCACCGGGATAGGCCCACCATCGTGACACGCCCCGTCAGGACCACCATCGCCAGAGCCATGCGGCGGACTTGACGTAGGGTCGTTGCCGTCACCTGGGGTTGGAGGCATGGGCACCGTGCGACAATGTCCCGAGGGGGGCTTCCTCGTAGGTTGAGAGTTGCGGTCGTGCTAGACGACCACTCTACAACCGCTCTATGATGGAAGCCCTTTCAAGTTAGCACGTTTTGGCGAAGGTATTGGTCTATACGACCGGTACTTATGCGCTGCTCTGGGTAGCCAGCGGCGGTCAGCGTGGTACATGGGTGAGCTGCCAGGAACAGGGGCTGTGCTGGCGCTATCATGACGGCTCTCTGCTGTACCAGCAGGCACCGGACGGTGTTCTCACCCCGATACCTCCTCTTGATCCCGCGGCGACTGGCCAGGTCGAGGTGGTGACGGTACAGCCCATCACGCTCAACACCTCAGATGGCGAGCCCAGCCCCTTGACACTGACGGTACGGAATCATCGCTAGGGTAGAGCGTACTGGATAGAGGTGATGCACGACTCAACCCAGGACGCCGGGTTGCCGCTGGTGTTTCGTCCTCCGGCAACGCAGGTGATACTCGCACCCGGTGTGACTGCCGACCTGCAGGCGGAGGTATGCACGCCCGCCGAACGGCTCAATCCGCAGGGGCGCCAGGGCACCCTGCACCTGCGGCTCACCACCGCCCATGGCGAGCCCCTACCGCTCAGCATCCCGGTAACTGCACGTGCGCCCAGCCTGGCACTCGGCTCCGCACGCCAGGCAGCAGACCAGCGCACGATCGAGGTCGAGGTACAGAATACGGGCCAGCAAGATATCGCCTCGGAAACCGTCTTTGTGGCAGATATTGCCGGGACCACCCTGGATAAAGTCACCCGGCAGGAGCTACGGGCTGGCGAACTGATCACGCTGGCCTTTGCACTCCCGGAAACCCTGGGGCTGACACGCGATACACGTCTGACGCGGAGCGCCACTAAACTCACGCATCCGATGCGCGAGTAGGTCTTTACTGAGCTACCCATCACCCTGCCCAAGCCGTGGTGGTACCTGTATGCCAGGCTGGCGCTGCTGTTCATGGGTACCAGCACCGGGGCCTATTATCTGCGCCTGTATCGTCACCCTCTCGTCGTGCAGCTCTCCGACGCCCCGGCGCTGTTGTCGCAGCTTCCGATGGCGCAGCTCCAGCAGGCGCAACGCCTGCTGCGCCACAGCGGTCGCCTGGCCGCAGTGCTGGGCAGCAGTCCCGTCCAGCCGTCCTGGCTCGACCAGGCCCTGAGCTTCACGCGCACCACAGACCCTGCGCTACGCAGCGGCCTCCTGGCCACGCGCCTGCGCGCCACCTACACACCACTAGCCAGCGCCCCACTGGTGCTGTACACGCTGCGTCTGGGCGAGGAGTTTATGCTCAACGTCGAGTACGTCCTTCTGGTGCTACCGCCAGCAACACTGGCCGCTGAGGAGGTGTTAGACCAGCTGCAGCCCACAGAAGAGAGCCACTATAACCCCTGACTGCTCCTTCAGCAGCGTGCCGGCCCAGCAAGCAGCGCTGCGGCAGGCATCCCAGGACACCGCCAACTGGCTGGTGACACCCGATGACCGCGAACTCACCGGCCTGTGGCTCGCCGAGCGCCCGGCGGATGCCCTGGCGCCACTGATCGCCTCGCAGGTGCGCGTGACACGCATTTCGCCGTATCACGCCGTATCAGACCGGCGCTGGGGTGCGCAAGGAGGGCATCTTTTTTGGGCGCACGCAGCTCCTGGCCGACGTTATGCAGCGCGAACCAGCCAACTATGTGCTGGTGGGCGGGCGGCAGCTCGGTAAATCCAGCCTGCTGCGTGCCCTGGAACGGCGCTACGCGCACGATCCTCGCGTCACCTGTCACTACCTGATGCTGGGAGACGCCGAGATCAGTCCGGCGCTGGCCCAGGCCCTGGGCTTGCCCGTGGACACGCCGCTCCCTGCGCTGCTAGACGCCCTGCGCCAGGGCCAGAACGGCGGGCGCCGCTTGCTGCTCATCGACGAAGCCGATCTGTTTGTCGCCGCCGAAGCACGCCAGGGCTATCCCACCCTGCGCCTGTTCCGTAGCCTGATCGAGGCCTTGAAGTGCCATTCTATCCTAGTGTAATTTTGAGAACTGTACCGGGCGGCGACGTTCGACTATCAGGCGCCCATCCGCAATTTTGGCGGCACGCTCACGGTCGGAGCTCTGGAACCAGAGGCCTATGAGGCGTTGGCTACGCGGCCCATGCAGCTGTTGAATATGCGCTATGCTGCCGACGATCTGGTCACCAGGCTGATCCAGGCCACGGGTGGGCGGGCCAACCTCATTGCCCTGCTGTGCAACGAGATGCTGCCACACCTGACGCAGCGCGACCGCGTGATCAGCCCGGCGGTGCTGGCGCGCGCCCTCGATAGCCCGGCGGTGCGTACGGCTCTGGCCGGTTGGCAGCATCTCACCGACAACGAGGCAGCAAATCACCTCGATCGCCTGATTGTCTATGCGACCATCGAGCGTAAGCAGTTCACCCTGGCTGACCTCTTGGCAGTGTTCAACGCCCAGGGCTATGCCTATGACCCGGAGCAACTGCCGCAGGCCCTGGCACGTCTGGAACTGGCGTTTATGCTGCGACGCCAGCAGCAGACCTACACCTTCTGTGTGCCGTTGTTTGTGCGATGGTATGGGCTCAGGAGCCGCAGCAACTGTTGTGGCATGAGTTACGCCTGGCCAGGGGTATGCAAGGCACTGAGAGTCCCTGAAGGCGATTGCCACCACAGTTTTTCCCGACCGTTGCTGCGCACCTCCCGCCCGCGGGTCTGTGAGGAGTCAGAGTCCGGCGCCGCAGCAAGCGCCGGGGCCAAGTGTCCCCAGCGTACCGTGGAGGGGTGGTGCCTAGCGGTGCCTAGATGTCCATGTCGTCAGTCCTGCGCCAGTCCCCCCCTGGGAACGCCGGGCTCCAGCCCGGCTCCGGAAGCCACGCGGGAGCGTGGCGCTCCCAGGGCACACCCTGGAGCACTGGTGGTGTATTGATGAAACAGACATCTAGAGGCGGCGGCTTCACTGCCGGCGTTATGCGGTGTGACGCGCCAAAAGCGCTGTCAAGGCCTCAGGTTCCGTCATGGGCAGGGAGCAGGCAAAGTTGTGGCAGACGTAGACCGTGGCTTTGCCATCCACCTGGCTCTTGCCTGCCAGCACATCGCGCAGCAGCGGCAAGGCTTCTAGGGTCGTCGTGAGACGCTGCGGATCGATCTGGATCAGGATTTTGTTCGGAATGTAGCGCTGATGGATGGCCTGGAGCAAGGCCTGTGTATCGGCAGCGCCTAGAGCGCCAATGACGACAATTTCTTGTGGCTTGTGCAGAGAAAAATCCAGCGTGCTGATCAGGCTGCCGACCCCAAACGGCTGTTGCTCCAGGTGGCGGCGCAGCAGACGCAACACTTGCTCGGCGTGTTGCAGGTACGCGGCGGTGCCGGTGTAGTGATACAGACGTAACAGCGTCGTGGTCGCTACCGAGGTGCCGGAGGGAATGGCCTGATCGTACACCGATTTGCTGCGCTCAATCAGCGTTTCGTGCTGCGTGCCGGTAAAGAAAAAGCCGCCTTGGGCCTCGTCCCAGAACTCCGCCAGCATGGTCTGCGCCAACTGTTGCGCGAAGGCAAAATACGCCAGCTCAAAGGTCGCCTCAAAGGCATCGAGCAGGGCCGCGGCGAGAAAGGCGTAATCGTCGAGATAGCCATTGAGCTTGGCCTGCCCGTCTTTGTACACGCTGAGCAGCAGGCCATCGCGCCACATATGGCGCTGTATGAAGGCGATGGTGTCGTGCACCGCGTGCAGCGCGCTCGCGTCGCCCAGCACATTGGCCGCGAGTGCCAGGCCCGAGAGTAGCAGGCCATTCCAGGAGGTCAAGATTTTCTCATCGCGGAAGGGTTTGATGCGCTGCTCACGCACGGCAAACAAGGTAGCTTTGCCGGCGGTGATACTGGCGGCCACCTCGTCTTGCGGCTGGTTGAACATTTTAGCGAGTTGTTCCATGGACACGGTGAGATGCAGGATGTTCTTGCCGTGCTCCCAATTGCCGGCGCTGGTCACGTCATAATAACGCGCAAATAACCGGGCCGCGTCCCCGAGGAGGCCATCCACCTCAGGCTTGGTCCAGGCAAAAAATTTGCCTTCCTCGCCCTCGCTGTCGGCATCCTGGGTGGCATAAAAGCCGCCCTCGGGATGCCGCATCTCACGCAGGAGATAGGTCAGCGTCTCACGCGCCACGTCGGCGTAGAACGTCTCATGGGTGATTTGATACATGTGCAGATACAGCGGCAGCAGTTGAGCATTGTCGTAGAGCATCATCTCGAAATGCGGCACGAGCCAGCGGTCATCTACCGAATAGCGATGAAACCCGCCCCCAAGGTGATCGTAAATGCCGCCGCTGGCCATCTTGCGCAGCGCCAGCTTGGCCATATGCAAAAAATTCTCGTTGCCGCTGGCGTGCCAGTAGCGCAACAGGCATGCGACATTGGACGGATTGGGGAATTTCGGTTGCGTGCCAAAGCCGCCGTGCACCATGTCAAAATTCTGCCCCAGCGTGCGCGCCGCGTTGGTGAGGAGATCCGGGCTGAGGTCGCCAGGCGTGGCTTCCAAGGTGGACAACTTGGCCAGACCGTCACGAATTTGTTGGATGCTCTTACTGATGTCGTCCGGGCGGCGATGATAGGCCTCGGCCACGGAGGTGAGCACCCGCGGGAAACCGGCCCGCCCGTAGCGCTCTTCCGGCGGGAAATAGGTGCCGCCGTAGAACGGCTCTTGTTCCGGGGTGAGGAACATGGTGAGCGGCCAACCGCCCTGCCCGGAGAGCAGTTGCACCACGCTCTGATAAATGTGATCGAGATCCGGGCGCTCTTCGCGGTCGACTTTGATGCTGACAAAATGCTCGTTCATCAGCGCCGCAATGCGTGCGTTCTCGAACGACTCGTGCTCCATGACATGGCACCAGTGGCAGGCCGAGTAGCCAATCGACAACAACACCGGCTTGTTCTCGGTACGCGCTTTGGCAAAGGCTTCCGGTCCCCAGGTGAACCAATCCACCGGATTGTGCGCGTGTTGCAGCAGATACGGGCTGGTTTCGTGAATGAGACGATTGGTGTGGGCGTGACTCATACTGTCCCTTCCGAGCGACTCGGGGCTGGTTGCTGTTGGGTCATACAAAGGACATGCCCTAACATATCACGTCGCCTGCGTGTCCGACTTGCAGACCAACAATCTGGGTGCTCGAGGCGGCAGCGGTGCGCACCTAGAGCAATTTTCATTCTAGTGAACGGGGTAGCCACAAGGGGCAAACCAGGGGTGGGCCTCCAGCGCAGTGCCCGGAGACCACGCTGGCCGCAGCGCGTGCTCCAGCGCCTCACGGCTCCGTGCCTTGGCCTGCCGCAGGGCCGTGTTGAGCTTCGACCAACATGGTGCGATCGGCGCGAGGGCCGGCGCAGAGGGGGGCCAGCACGGCCCGGCGCCCCTCCCTGGCTTCCTGGACGCCAGCCACTTGGTGAGCGCGCCTAGTGGCCCGGCGCACCACGGTCCCGGCGACCAGGGTGCCCCGAGCCCCGGCGCGACCGAGGCCCAGCACACGGCTCCCTCCGTCGCGCCCTCCACCGTCAGGACGGCGTCCAAGTCCGGCAGCGACAGCGCACTGCGCCTGGTGACGTGGGAGCCAGAGTGGTGGGGGACTGTGGCGATGACATGGTCCCCACGCGCCGCCCGGCCCGCCCGGCGCGTCAGGGCCAGCGGGAGGCCGGCTGCATCCCTGCACTGGTTGCGTGCGACGGCCCGCGGCCTCACGGCCTGATAGGCGGGGCACGCCTGCTGAACGCGGGGCGTGTCCCGCTCACGCGCGTGGTGCGACTTTGTTTTCGTGCAAGCCCCAGGCGCTGGCGGGCCCGGTACATGGGCAGACCACGGACCGGAAGCCCAGGGCTGGCCGTGCCCTGGGTGCAGCGTGCTTCGCAGGGCATGTCCAGCGTGATGCGCACGGCTGCTGGCATCGCCTGCGCGACCGTGCTGGTCAGCCGCCGCCGCGGACCACCCGCCTGCGGTTGCGGGGCCCCGCCCCATAAGCGCGTACTTCAGTGTCTGGACTAAGCCTGTTCCTCTTCTGTGGCGACACCTGCCGAGACGCGTCTGTCCTTTAGGCCGCTTGTGGCTGACAGGTGGCGCCGGGGCAGGCCCGTTGTGCCCACCAGGCCTG
>SXND01000091.1 GCA_005777235.1 Pseudomonadota bacterium | reverse complement strand
GGGCCGCCAGCGTTTTGTTCGGCGCCAGGATAAGCGTCGGTCTGTTCACCCGGGCAATGACCGAGGCCATGGTATAGGTCTTGCCTGACCCCGTGACCCCGAGCAGGGTCTGATGCGCCACGCCATGTTCCAAGCTCTCGACCAGTGCAGCAATAGCCTGTGGTTGATCGCCCGCGGGCTGAAAATCGGCAATGAGAGTGAAGGTATCCATAACACGACATTCTACACCTGCGCCGCTGGCAGCTCAAGGGCGTGCGGGTGGTGGATGACTTTGCGGCCCACGCCGTGTTACTATGCAGAAGGGCGTACACAGCTTCTACACGACGCTACTCCTCCTTGGTCTACCTCTCTGGGCGTTTTTTCTAGAAAGGCATCCCCGCATGAGGCCCTTGCGTATTGCGGTACTGGTCAAGCAAATTCCACGCTTCGAGGCTATGCAACTTGGTGCAGATGGCCGCTTGAAGCGTGACGGGGTCGAGTTGTCGATGAACCCCTACTGTCTTCGTGCCGTCACCAAAGGGGTGGAGTTGGCCCAACAGACGGGCGGCAGCTGTACGGTGATGTCCCTCGGGCCGCCTGCGGCGGAGGACGTGGTGCGCTGGGGAGTTGCCGCGGGAGCGGAGCGCGGCATTTTGATTTCTGATCCAGCCTTTGCGGGCTCAGACACCCTGGCCACTGCACGGGCTCTGGCCGCTGCGGTCGCCAAAGCCGGGCCGTTTGATGTGATCCTGGTAGGCAAAAATTCAGTGGATGCCGATACCGGGCAGGTGGGGCCTGAGCTAGCGGAATTGCTCGGCTACCCGTTTGCGCCCGCGGTGCGGACCCTCGACCTACACGAGGACGGCCTCCGGTTGGGCTGCGAATATGATGACGCCTGGGGCGAGCTGGACATCAGCCTGCCAGCCGTCCTGGCGACGGCGGAGCGGCTGTGCGATCCGGCGCGGGCCGAGCCAGCAGATCGCGCCGCGGTGGCCCCGGAGAAGCTGTCACGCTTCACGGCAGCCGACCTCGGGGCTGGGCCATGGGGCCAGGCGGGCAGTCCGACTTCGGTGGGGGACACCAAGCTGCTGGAAGTCCAGCGCGCGCGTCAGATCCTTGAGGGGCCGTTGCCAGCGCAAATTGTCCAGGCTGTGGCGCTGTTGCGCGAGCGCGGTGCCCTGGCAGCGACCACGCAGACCGCCAGGGCCAGCGTGGCGCCAGTCGTACCGCAACCTGTCCACACCCTGCTCGTGCTCCTTGAGCCCGCGCAGGCGGGCAGTGCCCGCGAACTCCTGGGCGCCGCGTCCCAACTCGCGGCCCAGATCGGTGCCAGGGTCGTGGCGCTGCAAGCCGACCCCCAGAGCGGGCTCACGCCGGACGCACTGTCAGCCTGGGGAGCCGATCACCTGGTCATCTGTCAGCAGGCGGCCTTGGAAGCGGAGGTGGCGCAGAGTGTGGCGGACTGGAGCGTGACCGAGCGTCCGTGGGGTATTTTAGCTCCAAGCACCTCGTGGGGGCGCGAGGTGGCCTCACGTGTGGCCGCACGCTTGGGGGCGGGGTTGACTGGGGACGCTATTCAGTTAGAGGTGACGGATCAGCGCCTCGTCAGTTGGAAGCCGGCGTTCGGGGGGCGGCTCCTGGCGGCGATCCGTGCCACCTCGCCGGTCCAGATGGTGACCGTACGCCCCGGTGTGCTACCACGGCTGACCCCGCGTCCGGCTGCGCCACTCACCGTCGAAGCACTCGCCGTGACGCCGCAGGGGCGCCTGCGTATCCTCTCGCGCCAGCAAAATGACCAGCTCGATGCCCTGGCCCTGGCCCCCTGCGTGGTGGGTGTGGGGGCGGGACTCCCGCCGGAACGCTATGGGGAGCTTGATCCCCTGCTGCGTGTCCTCAAGGCCGAACTTGCTGCGACACGGAAAGTGACGGATCAGCATTGGTTGCCGCATTCACGGCAGATCGGCATTACCGGACGGAGCATCGCGCCCAATTTGTATATTGCCTTGGGGATTAGTGGTCGCTTTAACCATACGTGTGGGATCCAAGGCTCGGGGACGATTGTGGCGATTAATCCCGATGCCAAGGCGCCGATGTTTGCTGAAGCGGATATCGGCATTGTCGCCGATTGGGCGGCGTGTGTCCCGCTGTTCGTACACGCCTTAGAGGGCATGCACGGGGTGGGAGAGCGCTAACACGCTTGGACGGCGTGGCGCCTCGCGGCGCCACACGAGACACAGTGGCAGCGTACACGAGAGCGTGTCTGGAAGAGAGCGTCTGCGTGCAGCGCTCAGGTCGTCAACTATTGTCTGTAAAGGGGATGCGATGCAAGGGGACCAAAATGGCTTTGGGCGGGATCCTGCCGATGGCCCACTGTCCAATCTCCCAAAGAGCGCAGTGCTGATTGGGGGAGGGGTATTACTGGCCGTGGTGATGCTCTTCACCATGTTTTATACCGTGGAAACGGATGAGGTGGCGGTGATCCAGCGTTTCGGAGCCTATGTCCGCCGGGAAGAGCCGGGACTACGGCTGAAACTGCCCGCGGGTCTGGAGACCGTGCGGAAAGTCAAAGTACGGCGCATCTTTAAGGCGGAATTTGGTTTTCGCACCGAAGAGCCTGGGGTGCGCACCCGCTTTAGCCAGCGCAACTTTCACGAGGAGTCGCTCATGCTCACCGGCGATCTGAACGTCGCAGAAGTGGCGTGGATTGTCCAGTTTAGCATTATCGATCCTGCCAAACATCTCTTCGGGAATCGTAATCCCTCCACGGCCTTAAACGACGTGGCACAAATCGTCATGCGTTCGGTGGTGGGAGATCATACGGTCACCGAAGTCCTGACGGAGCGTCGGGCTGAGATAGCCCATCAAGTGCAGGGGAAGATGCAAAAATTGCTGGATCTCTATGAGACCGGGCTGCGGGTGGAAACCGTCCAAATGCAGAATGTCACCCCGCCCTCGGATGAAGTGAAGCGCGCCTTCAACGAAGTGAATGAAGCACAACAAGAGCAATCTCGCAAAACGAACGAAGCGGTGCAGGCCTATAACCAGGAAGTGCCTCGTGAACGCGGGGAAGCCGATCGTACCATTACCAAAGCGGAGGGTTACGCTATCAATCGTACCAATACGGCGAAGGGGGATGTGGCCCGTTTTAACGCGCTGCTGACCGAATATCACAAGGCCCCGGAGGTGACGCGGCAGCGTCTGTATCTCGAGACCATGCGTGAGATTCTCCCCGCCGTGAAACAGGTGTATGTGTTTGACGAGGAACGCGCGGCCGCCCCGCTGCCGTTTTTGGATCTCCAGCGCGGTGAGCTGGCTCCCGCTGCCCCTGTCGCCCCAGCCGGGAAGGAGAAATAACATGCCACGTCTTGCTGCCCCACTATTGCTGCTGGTGGCCGTGCTCGTCCTCATCGGGGGCGGGATGTTGTATTCGGTGGATGAAACGGAACAGGTGGTTGTGACGCAATTCGGTAAACCAGCGCGCGCGCCTATTCAGTCCCCTGGGCTCTATTTCAAAGTACCTTTTATTCAGGCCATACGGCGCTTTGAGAAACGTATCCTGGAATGGGACGGGCAGCCGGGCCAAGTTCCCACGCTGGACAAGCGCTTTATCGTCCTTGATACCACGGCGCGCTGGCGTATTGCCGATCCGCTGCGCTTCTTACAATCGGTGGGTGACGAACGCTCGGCCCAAAGTCGTCTCGATGATTTGATCAACTCGGCGGCGCGTGATGTCGTGAGTAATCATTTACTCATCCAAATCGTACGGACCTTCGATCGCGAACTACCGTCTGATGAGCCGGACGAAGGTAATGAGGATCAGCGGGCGGCGGCGGGGTCGGGGATGCGCGCCGACACGACCATCTCCCCCACGGCGCAAGACGTGCCACCCGAAGAACGCTTGGGACGTGACAAGCTGACGGAATTGATGGTCAAACGCGCCAAGGAAAATTTTCCAAGTCTTGGCATTGAACTGATTGACGTACGTATCAAAAGTGTCAACTATGTGCGCGAAGTCGAACAGCGGGTCTATGAGCGGATGATTTCCGAGCGCAAGCGCATTGCGGCCCGCTTCCGTTCGGTCGGGGATGGGACCAGCGCCAAAATCCGGGGGGAGAAAGAGCGCGAGTTAGACCGGTTACGCTCGGAAGCCTATCGTCAAGCGCAGGACATTATGGGGAAGGCCGACGCTGAAGCCGCCGCCCTCTATGCCGAGGCTTATGGGCGGGATCCAGAGTTTTACGCCTTTTATCAAACCTTAGAGACCTACAAACAGACCTTTCAAAAAAACGCCAGTCTGCTCTTAACCACGGGCAGTGATTTTTATCGCTATCTCAAAACAGTCCGCGGCGGGATCGGCCCACTACAAAGTCCAGACGAGAAGCCCTAAGGCGCGGCAGGCGTAGGCTGACGGGGAGGGGGCCCAACGCATGCTGTGCCCCCTCCCCGTCCAGCGAACCGAGATGTTTGTTTCATACATACACTGCCAGTCCAACACCTGCGCGGGCCTGGCCCGCTCCTACCAGAGCGCGGGGCCCGAGGGTTGCCTGGAGGCGTGGGCCAGGCCCGCGGGACACCCTTGCCTGGCACAGGACTGACGACATGGACATCTAGGACCTGCACCGCGCTGTTGTGCCAGGTGCTGCCGCCTGGGATCGCCGGGCTCCAGCCCGGCTCCCGCAGCCACGCTCCAGCGTGGCGCTCCCAGGAGACGTCGCACATGCGCTCAGTTGAGGCACTAGACGTGCAGCACCTCAGCCCCAGGTGCTGCCTCTAACTCACAGGCGTTTACCGTCATGGCCAGCATACTATAGTAGCCAATGGCCCCGGTGAGTTGCAGAAGTTCCTCATCGCTGAAGCGGGCCCGGATGGCCTGCATGGTGGGCTCAGCAATGCGGTGCTGCTGCAGCAATTGCTGGGTGAACTCGACGATCTGGGCATCCTCGGGTGGTATGCCGCGCGTATGCTTCTCACGGATTGCCGTAATCGTGGCTTCCGGCACGCTCTGCCGGCGGGCACTACTCGTCTGTGCTCCCCAAACATAGATGGTCTCGAATTCCCGGGCCACCGTCATGGCCGCCAGCACGCGCACCCGCATATCCAACGAACCCTCAAAGCGGACAAAGGCCCCGAGATGCGCAGCGCGGCCCGCCAGTTCAGGACAGTGCAAGAACATGGAGAACGGCCCCTGCAACGCCCCCCGGCTGCCGATAATGGCGTCCACGATAGCGTGGTCTTTGACCGCGACTTGGTCTTTATTGATGATGGGTATCAGCCTTGCCATAATGCCCTCCTGAGCATGTCAACCTCTGCAGTGTTTTCCTGATAGCAGGCACAGAGTAGCAGCCGGGCTCAGGCCGGCGCAAGGGGGGAGTGACCGTTCACATCTGCGCTGGATACCGACCGCGACCACGCGGACGTGGCGGCGCTTTCCTGGCGTGGGATGACGTGCAGCGCCTCTGGCTGCAACTCGACGAGCACGTGCTGGTGTCGATCAAGGCCGAGGCGGTAATACACGTAACTGGGCAGGCGAATCTCTAGATCATAGGCGGCCTGGCTGTGCTCCACCTGCATATACACGGTATACGTCTCAGCCTGCATGGTGGCGCGCACGATCACTCCCCGCACGAGATTGTCGCGGCGTCGCGCCGTCTCACGTTCAGGAAGGACGATGCGCACCTGCGTGGGACGGATACAGAGATAGACCGGTGTGCCTGGCGCCAGGGCTTGTGGAGGCGCGGCGAGACACTGCCCCTGCCACCGGAGCCACAGGGTGTGGGCCTCGCAGCGTTCCACCACCGCCGGGACCATGTTGCGCGTCTGGACCAACGCGGCGACACGGTGGTTCTGCGGACGGAGGAACACGTCTTCACGGGTGCCCTGCTGCAGGATGTGGCCACGGTCATACACCAGCACCTGGTGTCCGAGTGCATAGACATCTGCCAGGTCGTGGGTCACCAACAGCACGGTGAGGCCCCAGCGTGCCTGCACCTGGGTCAGCTCCTCCCGGAGCGTTTCGCGCAGGGCCCCGTCCAGGGCGGCAAACGGCTCATCGAGGAGGAGTAAACGTGGCTGTACAGCGAGGGCGCGGGCCAGGGCCACACGCTGTTGCTGTCCGCCCGACAGTTGGCGCGGTAGATGCTGTGCCAGTCCTTCCAGGGCAAAGAGTGCTAAAAATTCGGCGATACGCTGAGCCCGCACGCGCCGCGACAGGCGGGTCAGACCAAAGGCGATGTTGTCGGCAACCGTCAAATGGGGGAACAGCGCATACTGTTGTGGCACATAGCCAATCCCGCGCTGCTGCGGTGGCAAGTTATGCCCAGTGGCGCTGTCATAGAGGGAGCGACCGTCAAGGAGCATGCGACCAGCATCTGGCGCGACGGTGCCGGCCAGGGCCCGCAGAGTCAAACTTTTCCCTGAGCCAGAAGGGCCAAAGAGGACAGCTAACTCATGCCCGATGGTAAAGGCGACATCGAGCTGAAAAGGTGCCAGACGCTTCTGCACGCTGACTTCAAGCATAGATGGTCGGCTCTCCACGTTGCACCAGCAGGCGCATGCAGAGCAGGACACTGCACGAGACGACGATGAGCAAGGCCGCCAGCACCAGCGCCGTCAGCAGGTCAGACTCCATAGCCAGATACAGCGCCAGTGGCATGGTTTGCGTGCGCCCGCGCAGATTGCCTGCAAACATGATGGTGGCCCCAAACTCCCCGAGCGCGCGCGCCCAGGCCATCACACTGCCACTGAGGAGGGCCGGAAAGGCCAACGGCACCGTGATCCGCAGAAAGGTGCGCCAGGCGGAGACGCCCAGGGTATGGGCGACGCGTTCTAACTCGGGATCGACACTGCGAAAGCCCGTTTGGGCGGCCCGAATGTAAAACGGCAGACAGACGAAACTCTGGGCCAGCACCACCGCGGCGGTGGAAAAACTCACCTGCAGTCCCGCCATCTCTAACCATGGTCCCAAGAAGCCACGGCGTCCAAACGCCATGAGCAAGGCCACGCCCGCTACGGTTGGCGGCAGCACCATGGGGAGATCAATGAGTGTTTCCAGGAGACGCACCCCCCGAAAGCGCTGCCGGGCGAGCAGGTAGGCAATGGGCGTACCGCAGACGATGGCAATCCCCAGGCTGATGCAAGAGGTCACGAGGCTGAGCCGCAACGCGTCGGTCACCATGGGTGCGCTGAGCGTCTCCCACAGTGCCGCCTGGGGCAGCACCTTGAGGAAAATGGCCAGGAGGGGTAAGCCGAGAAAGGCCAGCACGCACAACACGGGGAGGCCGAGCAACAGCGCCGTGACACGCATACCTTAGTCTCGCACGGGGATGAAGCCGTGGGCCTTGAGGATGGCCTGGCCTGCAGGCGAGAGCAGCAACGCCACCCACGCCTCCGCCGCAGGGCGATTCCGCACGTCAGCGGTGAGCGCCAGCGGATAGGCCGCCAGCGGATTGTAGGCGTCGGGGATCGGCAGCGTCAACACGTCGGGCTGTACCTTCGCGGTGACGTCAGAGCGATACACCATGCCGGCATCGGCTTCCCCCAGCCGCACTTTGGCCACCACCTGCTTGACGTTGTCTTCTTCCGAGGCCAGATTGCGTAACACCTGGGTCATGAAATCGGCTCCATACTCTCCCTGGGCGAGACGTAGGGCCTGCCGGCTGTACTGCCCCACGGGTACGCTAGCGGCCGCCAGCACGAGTTTGAGTCCTGGGGTGGCGAGATCTTGCCAGCGTTGTACGTGCCGTGGATTATGACGTGGCACGATGACGACGAGGCGGTTATGCGCCACCACAGCGGCCTCACCCTGCACGACACCCTGGCGCCGGGCACGCTCCATCTGTTCGAGGTCCGCCGATACAAAGACATCGGCCCGCGCGCCCTGTTCGAGCTGGGTACGCAGCGCCGCAGAGCTGCCAAAGTTATAGAGCACGTGGACACCTGGATGTAGGCTTTCGAGGCGTTGGCCAAGCTCGGTGAAGGATTCCGTGAGTGAGGCAGCGGCAAAGACCAAGAGTTCACCGGATGGTGACGTGGAAGGTTGGGTGTAGCCATGATGGCTTACCAGGCATCCCAGGAGACCTAGCCCAGCGCCTAGGACTTGAGGACGCCAGCAGACGGCCCATGCCAGACCTGCCCGCCGTGGCCTGCGTAACCCCATCACTCTGTGACTCCCCAGTGCTTCCCAGCGCTCGTGTCCTCTGTCAGATAGAGGGCATCACCGTAAATGATGCCGCCTCGTTTGTCAAACAGGGTGACTACTCCGCCAGCTGAAGCAGGCGGCTTCGTTAGGAACGCTGGTGTTGACAACCACTACGTTAACCCCAACAGGCTGAGTCCCAGCCCTGAGATAAGTTGAGCCGATACATGATCTCTCGCCGTAGACAATCCGCACGCCGGACCCTGGTGCCACCGTTGCGCCAGGGTCTTACGGACCTCTGCGCCACAGAGACAGGTCTGGCTTGTGCCGCGCGGGTTCACCTTCACCAGCAGACGCCCAGCTTCTTCCGCTTTGGCTGCCAGCTTGTTGAAGAACGCGGACCATCCGGCGTCATGGACGGCCTTCGCCAGCATCCCGCTGGCCAGTCCTTTGATGCGCAAGTCTTCCACCGCAATCACGCCGTAGGTATTCATCAGGGTCCGAGCCGTTTTGTGGTGGAAATCCGCGCGTTGATTCTGCACATGCGCATGAGCCTTTTGCAGCAACACGACGGCTTTCCTGCGGTTCCGTCCCCCACGTTGGCGCCTGGCAACACGCCGTTGCGCTATCCGCAACGTCTTTTGTGCCTTGCGGTAGTGGCGAGGGTTGGCAATCGTCTCGCCCGTCGAGAGGGTGGCAAAATCCGTCAACCCCACGTCAATGCCTACCCGTGCGTCATTCCCTGGCAACGCCTCGACAACGTACTCGACACTGAAGCACACGAACCACGTGCCTGCTTGCCGTTTCACGGTCACCGTCTTGACCGTGCCGTCAAGCGGACGATGCCACTTGACTTTCAGGTGTCCGACACCTTGCAGATACAGTCGTCCGGCATCGCTCAGCCTGCATCCATCGCCCCAACTCGGAAAGGTGTAGCTGTCAAAACGTCTCCGGGACTTGAAGCGGGGATACCCTGGCTTCTCGGCTCCGGTCTTTACACGACGAAAGAACGCCTTGAAGGTCTTGTCCACACGGCGCAACACGTCTTGCGAGGACGAGAAGTTGGCCAGCGCACTCGCGCCTTCAGCGCGAATCTCTTTAAGCTGGCTGGCTTGGGTATAGTAGTTAAGCGACAGCCCTTCACGCTTGTAGGCATCGTGTCTCTCTTGCAAGGCGGCATTGTAGAGTCGGCAGGCTTCGGCAAGCTGCCCATCAAGCGCTTCAGCTTGTGCGTCCGTAGGGTAGAGGCGGTACTTCATCATCTTGCGCATCATGCCTCCCCTGCCTTCTGGACCTTTCGTAACTCTTCCCGCAAGAGCCGCTCAAGGACGGCATACTGCTTTTCGCCAGTATGCGCCGCGATAAGCCTCAGCATCTGTAAAGCTTTTGTGGTTGCCTTGATCGTGATCATCATAGAGTTCATAGGTGGAATTATACACCTATGTTGTACGAATGTCAATTGTGGGAATTGGTCCGCAGACGGACCAACTTTCGATTCCCCTGCCAGCGAAAGCAGGCAGTCCCCGCGAAAGGTTTTTATGGCGGGTGTGTCGTGGACGAGTGGAGCGCACAGCTACCCCTCTTGCCTGAGAGTACGAGCGTCTCGCCCACGCGGGGAAGCGGCCCCGATGCCTGCACTCCCAAGCCTATACGGCCTCTGGCGTGTAGACAGCCCTCTCCCGGCTGGCGGCAACGACACGTGCGACGTCTCTTGCCCAGTGTCTGAGAGCCTATCCCCACAGGCCATCGCTGCGCTGCACCAGCGCCGGGGCCTCCGACGCCCGCCCCATACACAGCAAGCTCAGGATCTCGTCATGGACTTGTGGCATCGAGCAAGGCGTCTCGGCCACGTCCTGGGGCCCCCACCCGGCCAGCAGACGTGCGGCGAGCCGCGCGGAGACCAGACGCCGCGCTTCTACCACCGCCGTGCCACTGGGCCCGCGCAGACCGCGGGGAAGACGAGGGGGAAGCTCTCCTGCACCTAGACCGCCGTGCATCGCTGCAGCAGCGGGCTCATGACCGGCTCCGCCGTCATAATCTGGGCGATGGCGGTCACCAGCCCTTGCTCCAGACAGGCTCCCGCGGACGCGGTCAAGCATGGATCGAGTCCTGGCGGGCTGAGCGTTAGGCCCAGAGCCGCCGCCGTGTGGGGGCGTGCTTCTCAGATCACCTGGGGATGCCCACGCCAGCCAAACATCCAGATCGGGCTGCCAGTCGCCCCGCGCCCCTGTGCCACGGCCCCTCAGTTGAAGAGCAACTCCAGGTTATCCTGCGGTTGGCCCTCGCGTAACCGTTTCTCGACCGCCGGTGCTTGCTCGAGACGCTGACGCTCGTGGGTGGTGATGCGATCGACATCGTCCGGCGAGGTAATAATGTGCGGCGTGAGGAAGATCAGTAAATTGGTCTTCACCTTACTTTTCGAGGTCTGCTTGAAGGCCCAACCGAGGATGGGGATATTGCCCAAACAGGGCACTTGGGTGTTGGCCGAGTTGTCGGTGTTGCTGATCAGCCCACCAATGACAATCGTCTGATTGTCATCCACAATGACGGTGGTTTTGGCCGAGCGTTTGGTCGTCGTGACGGCTCCCACTTCGGCTTCGGACACGAACGCCGTTATTTCCTGGGCCAGCTTGAGACGCACCGTTCTGCCCTGGCTAATTTGTGGGGTAATGCGCAGCGTGATCCCCGTGTCTTTGAATTCAAAGGTCCGAATCGTCGAGGTGCCCGTGACGCCGCCCACCGGCGTATCCTGGGCCTGCCGTAGGAACGGACGCTGCTCGCCAATGATAATCTCGGCCTCTTCATTGTCCGTGGTCAAAAGGTTCGGCGTCGATAGGATGTTGACATCGGTATCACCCTGGAACGCCCGCAGCAGCAGGGGGATATTGAGGATCTGGGCGTTTGAGCTATCGTCGCCAATACGAATGGTGTTGCGCAGCAGCCCAATCAAAAAGCCCTGGGCCGCGAGGCTCGCCAAGGCGCTGCCGGTGCCGGCAATCGGGCCGAGGGTCGAGTTGAGCAGGCCGGTCTGTCCAGAACCTGTCGAACTGGCAAAGACTTGCGTACCACCCGGCTCGTTGATGGCACGCCATTCCACCCCTAACGACTGGGCACGATTCAGGGTGACTTCCGCAATGAGGCTCTCCACGAGCACTTGCGAGCGGCGGACATCGAGCTTTTGGATGATCTCTTTGAGCAGCGTATAGGCTTCGGGTTGCGCGGTAATGACCAACGCGTTGGTGGGCTTATCCGCGACAATGCTAATGCCGGAGGGGGTCGTGCCCCCGACCGCCCCTTGCCGACGTGAGCCGGTGGGGGTCTGGGGGATAATCCCTGTCCCGGCGGGGGGCGTGCCTCCGGGCGTCTGCGGCGATCCCCCGAGGGATCCCGACGGCGTCAGCGTCCGAGAGATTTCTCCGGCTTGGGCCGTGAGTACCTGCGCCAACTCCTCGGCGTTGGCATATTGTAAGTAGTAGACGTGAATCTGCCCGCGACCTTCTGGGGTACGCACATCCAGTTTGCTAATCAAGTCCTCAATGGTTGCCATATCGACCCGCGTGGCGATGATGACCAGGCTGTTCGTCCGCGTGTCAGGAATAATGCGTGGTCCACGTTGCGTGCGTTGGCCCGCTGAGGCTTGGGACACCCGTCGTCCACGTGGTGCTGCCGGCTGTACGCCAGGCTGTGGCGGAGCCGCTTCGCCGCCTCCGCCGCCCCCTTCCTGCCCCCCGACGATTAAACCCTCGACCGCCGTGCGCAGGGCATTGGCAATCTGTTCCGCCTGTGCATATTTGAGAGTGAGCACCTTAAACCCGGTCGATGGCGCTTCGATATCGAGCGCCGCAATAATTTTGAGCAGGCGATTGATGTTGGCCACGGTGTCCGTCAAAATCAGGCTATTGGTCGGGGCATAGGCCAGGACACTACTTTCTTTGGACACGAGCGGCGTGAGGAGCCCACGGATATCATTAGCGTCGGCATGCTGCAAGGGGATGAGTTGCGTGACAAACGATTCCGTGGTGGGGGAAAAAGGGGTTTGTGTATCCGTCGCCGTGGGGATGGCATTGTCCTTCACGTCGCGTGACGGGATGATTTTCGTCACTGGGCCTTGCTTGACGACGGTAAAGCCTTGAATCTCCAGGACAGATAAAAACACCTGATAGGCTTCTTCCTGCGTGACCGGTTTTGGCGCGATAATGCTCACTTTGCCGCGGACTTTATCATCTATGAGAAAATTTTTGCCGGTGAGTTCGCTCATCAGTTTGATGATTTGTAAGATATCGGCATTCTGAAAGTTCAGGTGAATCGTCCCTTCCGTGCTGCCACTCGTGTCGCCCTGCGCTGCCTGGGGGGCACCGCGCGGTGGCACTTTTTTGGTGGTGACGGTGCCTTCCGTTGCTAAGCGCGCCGTGTGCCCAAGACGAGTCGGCGTCGCCGTCACACAGACCAACAGTCCAACCAGGCACCAGGTGCCCAGGCGTCGAGAACCTCGCAGAGTGTACATGGAATCCCTTATCGTAATTCGTACGTCAGGGTTGTCGGGGTATTGTTGCGGAGTACGTTCAGCCGTACCGTCGCTTCCGTTTGGAGCTGCTGATACGCCTGCAAGGCTTCCTGGGGGGTGTGGAGGTCGAGACCGTTGACTTTCTGCAACACATCCCCATCTTGCAAGCCAATTTGTTGCAAGACGCCTCCCGCGCGCATCCGTGACAACCGGAACCCTTGTTGCTGTCCCTGCACAAAGTAGGGCGTCACGGTGGCCTGATTGGCCAGCGATCCCACATTGGCAAAATGCTCGAGGATCAGTTCACGACCCACCCGCCAGGTGCCAGGGTCTACCCGCACAATCCCTGCATGATTCGCCTCTGGAGGTGCCGGCGCCGGCGGCGGTGCTGGAGGCGGAGCGGCGGCGGCCCGGCGTCCACCGCCCGGTGCTGCCGCCGCACTGGGTGGGACCGGGCTCGCATCATCCTGTAAACACAATTTGTGCTGTTTCCCCCCGCGCTCGACTATGACGCAGTCTGGACGGATGTCGAGTAGGGTCACTTGCTGCACCACATCTCCTACCTGATACACCGCTTGTCCAGGGGGATTCGCCGTAGATTCCAGAATCGCATACCGCTTCGTGGCGGATTGACTATTGGCCACCGTCCCCACGAGTTTCACGGGTAACGGGGTATCCGGCACCTCCGGCGGGGGCGGCGGCGGCTCCACCGGACGTGGGGGCTCTGCGATCTCGACCGGCGGTTTAGCATTAAAAATGTTGCGCTTGTTAATCGTTTCGTAATGCGTGAGCGGCACTTTCTGAGCCAGCGCCCCGGCGGTGTTGCCCGCCTGCGCCTGGACGGCGGGCAGAGGCGCCGTGAGGTGAGCGCTGATATACGTGTTGACCAGGGTAGCTGCGAGCGCTGCCACCGTAGTCAGGCCGAGGAGATAGAGGAGCCAAAAGTAGCGCTTCATAAGACGTTATGGTCCTAGCAATGCCTGCACGTCCGGGGTCATACGCACCCGGGCGAAATCGGCATCGGTTTGCGCCCACGTCCGGGCTTGCGGTTCCAGAGTGATCGCCTGCTGGAGATACTGCGCTGCCATGGCACTCTCACCCCTGCGGGCATAGACGCAGGCGAGGTTATAGTGGACGAGACTTGACGTACTGTCGACACGTAGCGCTTGGTGTAATGCCTCCAGAGCGTGGGTATCCAGCGCTAACTGCATGTAGGTGCTGCCAAGATTCGTGCGCGCCTTGAGGTAATCGGGGTCAAGTGCTAAAGCCTTGTGATACATCGCCAGTGCTTGGTGATAACGTCGTTGCTGATAATAGACATTCCCAAGGCTGTTATAAGCGCTCTTGGCCGTGGGGTCAAGTTGCACGGCCTGCTCCAACAAGGTGATGGCCCGCGTCAGGGCACCGGCCTCCTGGGCCTGCAGGGCCCGCTGGTGCAAGGCCACGGCCCGCGCCGCTTCTACGGTCCCTGATGCTCCAGGCGGCACTACGTTGGGCACGGCGACAGAGAGCGCTGGCACCGCAGCCGGGATGGGCAGCGGCGGGGGCGCCGGCGGCATGGGTGGGGTGGCGAGGGCCGCCGGCGAGAACGCCGTACGGATGGGCGTCTCCTCCGTCAGCAGCGCCTCTGACGGAGCGGGGAGGGAGGCCCTCTCCCCGCGGGGCGGCGGCCGCAGGGGCTCGGATGGTGCCGCCACCTCCCCGGTCTGGACAGCAGCGGGGGGGAGCGGCAGCACCGATGGTGCGGCGGGGAGCGCCTGGCGTGCGGCTCCCACCCCGGGTGTCTGGATGGGCCCGACATAGCGCAGGCCTACGAGCCCCAGTAAGGTCAACAGTCCCAGGGGCAGGGCGAGCCAGTAGCGCCGTGGCGCACGGGCTCGCGATGCAGAGAGGAGGGAGGGCGTCTCCTGCTGCAGGTGCTTGAGTTGTTCACGCTGCGCTTTTTGCAGCGCCTGATTAATGATGCTCATGATCGACTCTATGTGGTCGATGCCAGGGCATCGGCCCCGACGTGGAGGAGAATCATCAGGGTGCGGCGGCCAACACGGCCATCGACTTCCAGCTGGCTATCGCGTTGAAAACGTTTGACCGCTTGGACGGTCAGCGCTTGGAATTCGCCTGTCGGCACACTGGGAAAGTACCCCAACTCCTTCAGCGTCTGTTGCAGGACGCGTACCCGCTCCCCAGTGAGACCGAGGCCGAGTGCCGAACCACGTGCCCTGGTGGTCTCCAGGGTGAGATAGAGCGTCCCTGACCAGATGTGCCGCAAGCGGGCCCAGGGAATGGTCAGCAGCCCTTCGGGTTCCTGGTACATGAGGAGACCATCCGGCAGACTCCGCACCAGCACCACCAGCACAGGACGCACGGCGGACGGCTCTGGGAAGACCTCAATGAAGCAGGGACGGGTGAGGTGGGCGAGATGCAACGGACTGGCTTGCCAGGCCATGACGTCCAAGCCCGCACCTTGCAGGGTCGTTGTTAACAAGGGCTCCCAACCCGTGGCACCAGGCGCCTGGCTCTTCGAGAGCTGTTCCTCGGCCTGGGTTTTCGCCTGCCACAGCACCTTGGTGAGGCGGATATCCAGCTCCAAGGCCGGGCGAGGTGGCACCAGCACCGGCGTGGCGCTCATGGGGGCGACGGAGGTGGCGGGCGTCACAACGGTCGCGGCCTGCGGCGCGTCGGGTGGCTCTGGCATACTCTCCGATGCGCTCCATAGCGTCACATACTGCCGCAGCCAGGGCATGCCGTAGGCCAGGAGTCTGGCGCCTAGGGGTACCCCAGCGATCAGGGCACCGAGCAGGAGGAGGCTGACGCCCCCCCATAGCACAACACGCCGCAAACGGCGGGCGCGCGGTGGACGTGCCGTACTGCCGATATCGTACACACTCTGGCGCACCATGGCGGGGTTCACCCGGTGCGTCCCGCGCACAAACGCCGCCATGAGCAAGTGGTCACACAGCAAGTTAATCCGGCGCGGAATGCCTTCTGTCTGGGCATGAATGAGCCGTAAGACGCGCCGTGGCCACACCACCGTATGCGCGGCGCCCGCCACACTCATGCGATGGGTGATGTAGTGCGCGGTCTCGGTCCGCGTCAACGCCTGGATGTGAAAGCGCACGGCAATCCGTTGTTCGAGCTGACGCATGTGCGGCGCCGCCAGCTTGTCGCGCAGCTCTGGTTGCCCGACGAGGATAATCTGCAACAGCTTGCCGCGCTCGGTTTCGAGATTGGAGAGCATGCGCACTTGTTCCAGCACCTCAGACGCCAGATTTTGCGCCTCGTCAATGACCACGACCGCATTACGCCCCGCAGCAAATTCGCCCAGGAGATACGTATTTAAGGCGTCAATCGCCCCTTTGCTCGTCTGCTCGCCAGGCTCCAGGCCAAAGTCGTCGGTAATGGCCCGCAAGAGCTCTTCTTTATTGAGATAGGAGTTGAAGATAAGCGCGGTCGAGACTTTGTGTCCCTGCCCGCCCTCTTCGAGACGTTGCAACAGCGCACGACACAGCACGGTTTTGCCCGTGCCCACTTCACCAGTGATCTCAATAAAACCTTTGCGCTCGTTGATGCCATAGAGCAAATGCTCCAAGGCATTCTGATGTTGCGCGCTCAGAAACAGAAAATCCGGGTCAGGCGTGAGATTAAAGGGAAATTGTCGGAGGTTGAAAAAACTGAGATACACGTACGTCTAGCCTCTATGGCGGTAAAACCGAACGTCCCTGCGGCCAGCAACGCTCTGGCGTCTTACACTGTAGCCATCGGACGGCCCAAGGGCTGATGCAGCACCATGTGAGGGGAATGTAGACTATCGAGGCGGTGCTGTCAATGGGCTCCGCACCCTGGCCAGTGGGGCATGCGGGCGCAGAGCGCGCAAGTGCAATTCGAGTGTGTGTTGGTCACGCCAGGTATTGATGGTCGGAGTAAAGGCAATATCGACCAAGGCGTCGGGCGGCAGAGCCTGGACGGCGGCGGCCTGTTGAAACGCCACGACGCTCACGGATACGCCATCTTGGGCCACGCGGAAGCGGGCGTGTTGCCCCTGTTTCCCCATGAGCCGGATGGCGGAGGCCACCTGCACGGCCTCGGCGCCAAACAATGGCGTGGAATTGCCAGCTCCATGGGGCTCACAACGCGCCAGGTCGGCCACCAGCGCCGCGGTCACGTCGGCCAGGGTCACCACGGCATCCAGATGCAGCGTCGGTTGTAAATCTGCCGGGGTCAACGTCTCTGCCGCAAAATGGCTCAATGCCTCCTGCAAGGCGGGCAGGTGCGCGGTGTCCATGGTGAGGCCGGCGGCATATTTATGGCCACCAAACTGCCGCAGCCAGCGCGCACAGTGCTGTAACCCCTCATACAGATTGAAGGCGGGGATGCTGCGTCCCGAACCGCGGGCGGTGTCGCCATTGATGTGCACCAGGAAGGTCGGGCGGTGGTAGGCTTCGACAATTTTCGCCGCCACAATACCGACGACGCCCAGGTGCCAGTCAGGGTCGCCGAGGACAATCGCCGCGGGTGGCTCGCCGTGGTACTCAGCGGCAATGCGCGCATGCACCGCCTCTTCCATCGCCTGTTGTAAGGTACGCCGCTCGTGATTGACGGTATCCAGGAGTTGGGCCAAGCGCCCGGCTTCGTGCGTGTCGCGTGTGGTGAGCAACGCGACGCTATGGGAGGCGGACCCTAACCGACCACTGGCATTGAGCCGTGGCGCCAGTTGAAACCCCACTTCGCCCACCCCGGCGGATTTTTCGGCGCTGCCGCTCACCTGTCGCAGGGCTTGCAGACCGAGCTTGCGTGTCTGGGTCAGCTCGTGCAAGCCATAGTGCACCAGCACCCGATTTTCCTCCCGTAACGGCATCACGTCGGCAATGGTCCCCAAGGCGGCAAAATCCAAGTGGCGCTTCAGATTCGGCAGACGGTCGGCCCAGCGTGGCTCTTGACGCAGGGCTGAGCGCAGCGCCGTGAGCAGTTTGAACACCACTCCAACACCACACAGGTGTTTATTGGGATAGGTGCAAGCTGGTTGGTGTGGATTGAGGATGGCACAGGCGTCGGGGAGCTGCGCGGGGGGCTGATGATGATCAGTAATGAGGACGTCCATGCCGAGATGGCGCGCCACGGCCACTTCCTCCAAGGCCGTGCTGCCGCAGTCGACGGTAATCAGCAAGTGTACGCCCTCGCTGGCCAACTGCCGTATCGAGGCGGCGTTGAGGCCGTAGCCCTCGCTGGCACGCTCGGGAATGTAGTACGGCACCTGCAAACCGAGCTCAGCAAAAAAGGTCACGAGCAGGGCGGTGGCAGTGACGCCATCGACATCGTAATCGCCATAGATAGCCAGCCGCTCGTCCTGACGCAAGGCGACGACCAAACGCTGCACCGCCGCCGTCATGCCGTGCAAACCATAGGGGTCGTGCAGATCGTGCAAGGATGGGGCCAGAAAACGGCGCGCCGTGGCCCCATCCGTCATGCCACGATTGATCAGCACCTGGCACAACAAGGGTGGCAGGCCCGTCGCCTCGGCCAGCGTCTGTTGCGTCGCGGGCTGTGCCTCCGCCACACACCATTGTGCGCGCATCAGGACTCCTTCTGTACTATTTGCGGCCTGTGGACGACTCCGCCTGCTGTTTGAGAAAGCGGCGTTCGTGAGCTGTATAGCGGTTCTGCACCACATCGGCAGGAAAAATCGTCTTACGATGCTTCACATTCCAGGTATCTTCTGCCACGAGATGGCAGGCGCGGCATTCCGAGGCCGTCGTATAAGGTGCGCGGTCATACAATGCCCGGACAAGACCCAGATGGGCGCTCGGTTCAAAGGCGCGGTGGATATGGCAGGTCTGGCAGTAGCCGAAGACAACTTGATTGTTCACCTCAGGGAGGAAGTCGCCGCGCAGGGCCCGTTCTAGAGGATCAGCACGACACCCGAGGATGCTCAAGAGGGTCAGACTTAGGAAGGCCAGGCGACGCAGGCGCAATCGCAACCTCGACGGGTGAGTGCTTAGGAAGGAGGAGCGCGAGACGGGATTTGAACCCGCGACCTTCAGCTTGGGAAGCTGACACTCTACCGCTGAGTTACTCGCGCCCATAGATCAGCCAATGCGGCCATGACGATACACAACTTCCGCGTGGCTGTCAACCGCTGTCGTAGAAGACCGCCCTATGGCCTCCTGCCAGTGTGCGGGGGTGTCGGGAGGTGTGCTGATCCCCTCCGGCTTGTCCATCGTGGCGTGCCCACTCCGCCATCTGCTGTCAAAACTCCAGAGATGGACACGAGGTTGCCTCTGGCTCTGAGTGTCGCTTATGCCCGACAGCGGGCGACGTACCGCCCGCTGTGCCGTAGCTTGTGACATTCCCAGGCTTTCTGCCACGGGCCAGCAGCACTGCGGCATGGGAACTGTCGTTTCAGCCCGACAGTGACGAGCGACTCCCCGGCGGTACGCGTGAAAAATATCGCCGTCTGAAAGAGATTTCTAAAAATATAATGTCTTTTCTATCAAGATATTACATGGAAGAAATCTTTTTGTGTTGGTGTGTCTGTGATGTTATCTCATTGATGAGCACGTTTATTGCTTTCTAAAGGCCATTAGGAAAAGAAATCTTTCTATGTCTCTGATTTTTCTACCTCATCTTGCTCATGATGTGTCATAGTCTAGGCTCGCTCCGCACGAGTGCCCCACATGACACCAAGGAAGAGAGCATGACCGTGTTAGTGACCGGTGGCGCCGGCTATATTGGTAGTCACGCCGTGAAGCGTTTGCACCAACAAGGATATCGCACGGTCGTCTACGATAGCCTGATTTACGGCCATCGTGAGGCGGTCAGGTCGAGCGACTGCATCGAAGGCACGTTGCACGACACGGCCCGACTGCGGGATGTCCTACGCGGCTATGCGGTGACGGATGTCCTCCATTTTGCTGCCTTTGCCTATGTTGGGGAATCGGTGCAGGATCCCCTCAAATACTACGACAACAATGTGATGGGCACGCTCTCGCTGCTGCAGGCCATGCGGGATGTCGGGGTCCGGCACCTCATCTTCTCCTCGACCTGCGCCGTGTACGGCGTGCCGCAGGGTCCAGTCCTCACCGAAGAGCATCCCCTCAATCCGATTAATCCCTACGGGGAAAGCAAATGGTTTGTCGAGCGTATGCTGCAGGCCAGCGCCGTGGCCCATGGGCTGCGCTGGATCAGCCTACGTTACTTCAACGCTGCCGGCGCCGACCCGGAGGGCGAACTAGGCGAAAGTCATGATCCTGAGACGCACCTCATCCCGCTTGTCCTTGACGTCGCGCAGGGACACCGGGCCGATGTGGCAATTTTTGGCACCGACTACGATACCCCGGATGGCACCTGTATTCGGGACTACATCCATGTGACAGATCTCGCCGATGCACACATCCTGGCCTTACAAGCCTTGGACACGGACCACGCCCAAGCGGCGTATAACCTGGGGACCGGCACGGGCTATTCGGTGCGTGAAGTCATTGAGACCGCGGCACGGGTCACTGGTTGTACGATTGCCACCCGCGAGGCCCCACGGCGTGCCGGGGATCCGCCATGCCTGGTGGCCTCGGCGGAGAAAGCACACGCGGCGCTCGGATGGCGTCCGCGCTATCCCGACCTCGAGACGATCATCGCGACCGCGTGGCGCTGGGCGTGCCAGCATCCGCATGGACACGCGTAACCGCACGGGCCACAAGCTGTCGTGCCAGCGCTCCCTGGAGGAGCCGCCGCACTGATTGCTGGTGCGAGGTGTATGGGCACGCTATAAGGAGCAAGCATCGTATGCTTCAGGTCGAAAGAAGTGGGGCCACGCCAACAGACCTCGGCGCGGTCGCCCAGGCTCTTCCCAACAACGTGAGCCTGTGTCGGCCGCACGTGCGGGGCAAATTTCTCTTTGCTGGGGACACCAAGCTGTGGGTACGCGGCGTGACGTACGGCACGTTTTGTCCTGATGAAGATGGCCACGAGTACCATGATCCGGACGTCGTCGAGCAGGATTGCGCCCAGATGGCCGCCCATGGCATCAATACCATCCGCACCTACACGGTGCCGCCGCGCTGGCTCCTCGACATTGCGCAACGCCACGGCCTGCGCGTCATGGTCGGGTTGCCCTGGGAGCAACACATCACCTTTCTCGATGACAAGGCCCGGGCCCAGAGCATTGAAGACCGCGTCCGCCTCGGCGTGCGGACCTGTGCCGGCCATCCAGCCGTGCTGTGCTATGCCATTGGCAATGAAATTCCTGCCCCCATCGTGCGGTGGTACGGCAAACGTCGCGTGGAGCGCTTCATTGAGCGCCTCTACCAGGCTGCCAAGGCTGAAGACCCCGAGGGCCTGGTGACGTATGTCAACTACCCCACCACCGAGTATCTGCAACTGCCGTTCTTAGATCTGGTGTGTTTTAACGTCTATCTGGAAACCCAGGAACGGCTGCAAGCCTACCTGGCACGTTTGCAGAATCTTGCTGGGGACCGTCCACTGCTTATGGGAGAAATTGGCCTTGATAGCCGACGCAATGGCGAGGCGCAGCAGGCCGAGGCGCTCGACTGGCAGCTCCGCACTATTTTTGCCGCCGGGTGTAGCGGCGTCTTTGTGTTTGCCTGGACGGATGAATGGTATCGGGGTGGCCACACCATTGATGACTGGGATTTCGGGCTCACGGATCGCCAGCGCCAGCCGAAACCGGCGCTGAGCGCCGTGGCCCACGCCTTTGCCGAGGTGCCCTTTCCGCAGGATCTGGCCTGGCCGCTGATCTCAGTGGTGGTGTGTAGCTACAATGGCGCCCGCACCATCCGTGACTGCTGCGAAGGATTGCAACGGCTCGAGTATCCGTGTTTTGAAGTCATCGTGGTCAACGATGGCTCCACCGATGCCACCCCCGCCATTATCTCCGAATACGACTTTCGCCTGATCAGCACCGAAAATCGTGGTCTGAGCAATGCCCGCAACACCGGCTGGCAGGAGGCCCGGGGGGAGATCGTGGCCTACATTGATGACGATGCCTACCCTGATCCACACTGGTTGACGTATCTCGCCACCGCCTTCATGCGCACAGAGCACGTCGGGATTGGTGGACCAAATCTGCCCCCGCCCGACGACGGGCCAATTGCCGACTGTGTGGCCAATGCGCCCGGGGGGCCTATCCATGTGCTGCTCTCGGATACCGAAGCGGAGCATATCCCGGGATGCAACATGGCCTTCCGCAAAACCGCACTGCAAGCCATTGGCGGCTTTGACCCGCAGTTTCGGACGGCTGGTGATGACGTGGATGTGTGCTGGCGTTTGCAACAACAAGGCTGGACGATAGGCTTTAGCCCCGCCGCCATGGTGTGGCACCATCGCCGTAATGCAGTGCGCATGTACTGGAAACAGCAGCAAGGGTACGGCAAGGCTGAAGCGTTGCTCGAAAAAAAGTGGCCAGAAAAATACAATGCCATGGGGCATTTGTCGTGGGCCGGACGGCTGTACGGCAAAGGCAGTACCCGCGTGGCGAGTTGGAGTCCGGGGCGGATTTATCAGGGCACCTGGGGCAGCGCGCTCTTTCAATCCGTCTACGCCCCGGCCCCAAGTTTCTGGGGCTCACTGCCGCTCATGCCGGAGTGGTATCTCGTGGTGGCGCTGCTCACGGCGCTGGCGGGCCTCGGCGTGTTGTGGACGCCCCTGCTGTGGGCCCTGCCGTTCCTGGGTTATACCGTCGGCGTACTCGTGGTGCAAGCGGGGTTGAGTGCGCGGCATGCGGCGTTTGCCAGTGCGCCGCAGTCGCGGCGTGCGCGCCTGAGCTTGTGGGGCCTCACCACCGTGTTACATCTGTTGCAACCGCTGGCCCGCCTGCGTGGCCGCTTACGGTACGGGCTGACGCCGTGGCGCTGGCAGAGTGTGCGCGGCCTCGCCTGGCCCTGGGTCCGTACCTGCCATTTGTGGCGTGAACAGTGGCAGTGTCCGCTGGTGCGGCTCGAAGCCATTGAAGACACCTTGCGGGCCGCCGGCACCAGCAGCGCCCGTGGGGGCGATTATGATCGTTGGGATCTGGAAGTGCGTGGTGGTGTACTCGGGGCGGTGCGGCTCCTGAGCACGACGGAGGAGCACGGGGCGGGCAAGCAGTTAGTCCGCTTTCGTCTCTGGCCGACCTGCTCCTGGCAGGGCATCGCTGTGAGTGTGGTGTTGATGACGCTGGCGCTGGGCGCGGCGTCCAGCGGTACATGGCTGGTGGCGGCGCTGCTGGGCCTGGGGGCGGTCGTGCCGCTGTATCGCATGGGGCAGGAATGTGCTGGGGCCATGGCCACGCTCTGGCACGCTTTGCAGCAGGCTAGCAGAGAGGACATATCATTGTGAAGGCCCAGGCGACTGATCACACGTTATTGTGTCGGCTTCTCCAGCAGATCCGACCCTACTGGCCCTATATTCTGGCCATTTTCTTGCTCGATCTGCTGGCGACGCCCATTGCCTTGTTAGGCCCTGTGCCCTTGAAAATTGCCGTGGATACCGTGCTCGGGAACCAGCCACTGCCGGAGTGGTTACGGGCGGTGCTGCCGGATCCGGCGACGCACTCGCAGCTCTTTCTCCTCAGTGTCGCCGCAGGCTTACAGATTCTCGTGGTGCTGCTCAGCCAGGCGCAGGGGCTCGCGGGCTATGTGTTGCGCACGCACACCGGCGAATGGCTGACGCTCGCGTTCCGGGCCCGTCTCTTCCGGCATGTGCAGCGCCTGGCGTTTGCCTTCCACGATGCCCGTGGCACGGCGGACACGATTTACCGTATTCAGTACGATGCCCCGGCGATTCAGTGGCTGACGATCCACGGCATTATCCCCCTCATCTCCTCGGCCATGATGTTGGCGGGCATGGTGTACGTGACGGCGCGTCTCAACGGACCACTCGCCCTGATCGCCATGTCCATTTTTCCGGTGTTAATCGCTATTCCCAAGGTGTATGACCGGCGCATGCGCGGCCAGTACATTAATATCAAAGAGCTCGAAAGTTCGACCCTGGGGATTGTGCAGGAAGTGCTAACCGCGCTGCGCGTTGTCAAAGCCTTTGGCCGGGAAGACCACGAGCAGGAGCGCTTTGTCGCCCAGTCCACCGCCAGCATGGGGGCGCGCATGCGCCTGGCGCTGGTGGAGAGCGCCTTTGGCATGCTCAGTCACGTCATGACAGCCATTGGCACGGCCCTGGTCTTGTATATCGGCGTCCGCAGTGTGCTCGCTGGCCAGATGACCCTGGGGGACTTGCTCATGGTGATGGCCTATCTGGCGCAACTCTACGGCCCCCTGACGGCGATTGGCGATAAAATCATCGCCTTGCAGGCCTACCGCGCCAGTACGCAGCGCGCCTTTGAACTCCTAGACGAAGTCCCGGATGTGGCCGAGCACCCGCAGCCGCGGGCCCTCAAACGCGCCGCTGGGGCGATTGAGTTTCGCGGTGTGGGGTTTGGTTACGATAGCGACCATTTGGTCCTCCAGGATATCTCGTTTGCCATCAGCGCCGGCACCCGGCTGGGCATTGCCGGTCGCACTGGCGCCGGCAAGAGCACGCTGATGAGTTTGCTCATGCGTTTCTATGATCCGAGCCAGGGCCAGATTTTCTTGGATGGGGTGGATTTGCGGGAGTATAAACTGGCGGAATTACGCAACCAGTTTGCCATTGTCATGCAAGAGCCGGTGCTCTTTTCCACCAGTCTGGCCGAAAACATCGCCTATGGTCGTCCAGGGGCGGGCTTCCAGGAGATTGTCGAGGCGGCCAAAGTCGCCAACGCCCATGAGTTCATTGCGGCTCTCCCCGACGGCTACAACTCGCTGGTGGGGGAACGCGGCATGCGCCTGTCCGGCGGTGAGCGCCAGCGCATCGCTTTAGCGCGGGCCTTTCTCAAGGACGCACCGCTGCTCATTCTCGACGAACCCACCAGCGCCATTGATGTGTACACCGAAGCGCTGATTATGGAAGCCATGCAACGCGTGATGCAGGGGCGTACCACGCTGATGATTGCGCACCGCCTCAGTACGCTCGATGTCTGTGACGCACGCTTGGTGATCGAACATGGTTACGTGGTTGAGGCTTCCGGCCATATCTACGTGCCCGATGCGACGGCGCACGACACCGTGCACGCCGGGAGTTAGGGCACACGTGGAGGGGACAGACGGATGTTCCAAGCGCTAGCCTATCCACCCGCGACACGCGGCACCATTGTGCTCTGGGGGCTCCTCGCCTCCGCGCCGTTTGGTGGCATGACCTGGCAAGTGCTGCATCATCTCGTGGGCATACGACGTTTGGGTTTTAATGTGTGGTATGTCGAGGATTCCGACCGGCTAGTGTACGATCCGACCACCTATTGGCCAACGACGGACTACGCGCCCAACGTGGCATACCTGGCGCAGCAGATGGCACGGGTGGGGCTGGGCGAGCGCTGGATCTTTCGTCCGCCCGCCCAGGACGAGATGTGTTGTGGGGCCCGCGATCGCGCCGGGCTCCGACACCTATATCGCGAGGCGGATGCGGTGCTCAACCTCTGCGGCGCCCAGGAGCTGCGGCCTGAGCACCAGGCCATCCGTTGCCGGGTGTATGTTGAAACCGATCCGGTCGCCAGTCAAATAGGCGTGGCGCTTGGGCATCGTCCCACCATCGAAGCGCTCGCCGCCCACCATCATCTCTTTACCTATGGGGCGAATCTGGGGGCGCCGGACTGTGGGGTGCCGCTACTCCGCTTTCAGTGGCAGCCGACGCGACCTCCGGTGTGTCTGGACTGGTGGGCGCCCACGGTTCCGCCCGCGGCAGAAGCAGCCCTCACCACGGTGGCCAACTGGAAGCATACGGGCCGCGATATTGTCTGGCAGGGGGAAACGTATTACTGGAGTAAGCATCACGAGTTCCTGCGTTTCCTGGATCTGCCGTCGCGGACGTCCTTGCCGCTGGAACTGGCGCTGGGGACGCTGGATGAGGCGGACCGGGCGACGCTGTTGCAGCACGGGTGGCGTCTCGTCCCCGCTGTCCAGGTGGCTGCCCCTTGTGCCTATCGGTCCTACATCCGCGCCTCGCGTGGGGAGTTCACCGTGGCCAAGGATCAAAACATTCGGCTGCGCAGTGGCTGGTTTAGCGACCGCAGTGCCTGTTACCTGGCCGCGGGTCGCCCAGTCATCACGCAGGATACGGGCTTTGGCAATCTCTTGCCCACGGGCGCCGGGCTGTTTGCGTTTACGACGCTGCAGGAGGCTGTCGAAGCCATGGCGATGATCGCCCAGGACTACACGCGGCACGCCGTGGCCGCCCACGATATTGCGGTGGAGTTTTTTGCGGCAGAGCGTGTCTTGGGTGATATGCTACGGCATATCGGATTACTGTAGAGGGTGGAGCGTGGGATTAAAGATCGTGTGCTCGGTGTATCTGATCCGGCATCCCGTGGGTGGCCTGAGCTGGCATCACTTCCAGTACTTGCTCGGCCTGCAACGTCTGGGCCATGAAGTGACCTTCTTTGAAGATTATGGCTGGGCCAATTCCTGTTATGACCCGGCGCAAAACTGCATGACCTCCGACCCCACCTATGGTATCGCTTACCTGCGCCAGTTGCTGCAGCCGCATGGCCTGGATACGCAGTGGTGTTATCTGGCGGAAGACGGCACGGCGTACGGCATGTCGCGTGAGCAGCTCGCCCAACACTGCCGGGAATGCGACGTGTATTTTACGCTGAGCAACGTCAACTGGATTCCTGAGTTAGAGCAGTGTCGGCGGCGTATCCTGGTGGATACGGATCCGGTGTTCACCCAGATTCACGCCCATGGCTTCGGCAAACCTTTTGAGTGGTATGATGTCCGTGTGACCTTTGGGGAAAATGTACACCAGCCCGGTTGCCGCATGCCCACCGGCTCCGCCCGGTGGCTGCCCACACGCCAGCCAGTCGTCCTCGATCTCTGGCCGGTGGAGGCTGGCAATCCGCTGGCGCCGTTTACCAGTGTCATGAACTGGTCCTCCATCGGGGATCAGGAATATGCAGGGCAGATCTATGGGGAAAAACCCCGCGAATTTCAGCCGTTTTTCTCCTTCCCGCATGAAACGCAGGAGCCCATGGAACTGGCGATGAATGCCCCGGATGACGTGCGTGCACGCCTGGAGCACGGGGGCTGGCAGCTGGCCGATCCTTTGGTCATCACACGCACCCCATGGACGTATCAAGCGTATATACAAGCCTCACGGGCAGAGTTTGCCGTGGCGCGTCATGGTTATGTAAGCACGCAGTGTGGCTGGTTCAGCGACCGCAGTACGGCGTATCTGGCCATGGGGCGTCCGGTCATCTTGCAGGACACCGGTTTTAGCGCCGTCCTGCCCTGTGGTGCGGGTCTCTTGTCGTATCGGACCAAGGCCGAAGCGCTGGCGGCAGTCCGTCAGGTGGGGAGCCACTACGAGGAGCACTGCCAGGCGGCGCGCGCGGTGGCCGAGGAGTATTTTGATGCCCGGATCGTGCTCACGGACTTGCTGGAAAAGAGTGTATGAAAAAAACCGAGATAGGTATGGGCCCATACGTGACTTGTGCGCAGATCGCGCGTACGTATCCGTCGGGCCACGCAGGAGGCGTCCCATGGCAGAGCGTCTACACCTTGATCAACAGGCACAGGGATTTTTCGAAGGGCTGTGGCAACAGGGTGACCATTGGGAATTCGAGAGTTCCGACTTTGAGCAGCAGCGCTATACCCGTCTCCTGGCGCTCTTGGCGGGACGCCGCTACCCACGCGTCTTGGAATTAGGCTGCGGTGCGGGCACGCTCACCCGGCAGCTGGCGCCCATCGCCGACCACATCGTGGCGCTTGATATTTCCCCCACAGCCATTGCCCGCGCCCGTACGCTGTCCATCGGGCCAGCCAGTGTGGATTTCCGCCAGGCCAACGTTATGGAATATAACCCACAGACCGAGGGGCCGTGGGATCTGATCCTGCTCAGTGACACCATGTGTTACCTCGGATGGCTCTATTCGTGCTTTGATGTGGGGTGGTTGGCCTCCCAATTATTCGCCGCCACCCGCGTGGGTGGCCATTGCCTCTTTGCCAATGCCATGGGGGAGTTCGGCGACATGTTGCTACTGCCCTGGCTCGTACGGACCTACCGGGATCTCCTGTACAATGTCGGCTATGTCCGAGAAACGGAAGAGATTTTCCAGGGCACCAAGCATGGCGTACGTATTGAGGTCCTGATGACACTGTGCGTCAAAAAATAGGTCGTGTCCCTCAGAGCCTCTCCCTGCGACGCTGACCCCGTGGATGGCCGACTGGGAGAGGCCCTCAGCACTGCGGAAGGGAAAGTCTGGCATGCGTACGAAGCTACGTCTGGTGATCCTCGGCATGATGGGGCGCTGCCCCTTTGGCGGACAATCCTGGCTCTACCTCAACTGGCTGCGGGGTTTGGCACGCCTCGGCCATGAAGTATGGTACGTCGAGGATGATGCGGTGTGGCCGTATGATCCGGTGCAAAATATAGTGACGGATGACTGCGCCTATGCGGTGCGCCATGTGGCAGACTGTCTGGCACGCGTCGGGCTGCCGGGTCAATGGGCCTTTCGCTTCATGGGCCGTGCTGACGCCTGCTGGGGCCTGTCAGCTCCGGCGCTCGATGCGCTGTATCGCTCCTGTGACGCCCTGCTCAACATTGGGGGCGCCACCGACCTGTGTGCCTGGCATTTGGAGGCGCCGTATCGCGTCTATGTGGAGACCGATCCGGTGATCGCCGAGCTGCAGCTGGCCCAGAACGACGAGCATACACGGGTGGCCTTTGCCAATCATCATCGCCTGGTGACGTATGGAGAAAATTACGGTGCCCCAGACTGCGGGGTGCCGCTCAATGGTCTCGCCTATATCACAACGCGCCAGCCGATTGACGTGGATCTCTGGCCCATGGTCTACGAGCCCACCGCTCCCTATTTTACGACGATAGGCAACTATCGCCATGCGGGTAATGATGTCACCTATCAGGGGGACACCTATCGCTGGAGCAAGCATTACGAATGGGAAAAATTTATCACCCTGCCGCAACGCAGCCCCCAGCCGTTTGAAGTCGCCATGATGTGCCACGACCCCCAGGATAGCGTTTTTCTGAGCACGCATGGTTGGAAAGTCGTGCCGCCGTTTGCCATGTCGCTCGATGTCTTCGGGACATATCCCGCCTACATCCAGCACTCCCGTGCCGAATTTACCGTGGCGAAAGATCAAAATATTCGCTTGCGCAGCGGCTGGTTCAGTGAACGCGATGCCTGCTATCTCGCCTCGGGGAAACCCGTAGTAGCGCAGGATACGGCCTTTGGCAACATTTTGCCGACTGGTGCAGGGCTGTTAGCGTTTCGCACCATGGACGAAGCCCTAGGGGCGATTGACGCCATCAACGGCGACTACCAGCGGCACTGTCGGGCGGCACGCGCGCTGGCGGAAGAGTATTTTGCGGCGCAGACCGTGGCGGCACGCTTGCTCACCGACCTTGGACTGGCCTAAACCTCGCAACAGGAGGCGGACTCCGTGTCGCTCTATAGTGGGACATTCTTCGCGCATATTCGTGGGGGCTCACGCCGTTCAGCCCAGGAGATCGTGCCGCTGGTCATGGCGCTGCTTCAGCCGCGCAGTGTGGTGGACGTGGGCTGCGGGATCGGCACGTGGCTCACCGTGTTCCAGCAGCACGGGGTCGAGGATATCTGCGGCATTGACGGCAGCTACGTGGAGACGCAGACCCTGGAGATCCCGGAGTCCTGCTTTATGGCCCATGATCTGACGCAACCGCTGCACCTGTCACGGCCCTTTGATCTGGTCATGTCTTTAGAGGTCGCCGAGCACGTGCCCAGTGCCTACGCGGAGGACTTTATCGCGTCTCTGACTCGTCTTGGTCCTGCCGTGTTGTTTTCGGCGGCCATTCCGTTTCAAGGCGGCACGCATCATGTCAACGAACAATGGCCGGCGTATTGGATCGCACGGTTTCAGCGTCATGGCTATGTTGCGCTGGATTGTCTCCGTCCCCTCCTTTGGCACAACACGCACGTCGAATGGTGGTATACCCAGAATATGCTGCTCTTCGTGCGTCAGGACTGCCTGGCGCAGTATCCAGCCTTGCACGGCGTCCAGGCGCCTGGGGCCACAGTGCCACTGGCGCTGGTGCATCCACGCAAGTATCTTGAGGTGGTGGCGGCCATGCAGCAGATGATTGACACCATTCAGGATATCGCATGCCTCATTCCCCTGGACGACACGTTTATTCTCGTGGATGCAGACCAGCTGCGGGCGGTAGTGGCTGCCGGGCGGCGAGCCCTGCCGTTCCTGGAGCATGATGGGGCCTACTGGGGACCACCACACGATGACGCGACGGCCATCGACGCCTGCGAGCGCTTGCGGGCTGCCGGAGCGCGTTTTATCGTCTTTGCCTGGCCGGCCTTCTGGTGGCTGGAGTATTATGCGGTCTTTCGGGCGCATCTCGCGGCGCACTATGCCTGTGTGTTGCAGAATGATCGTTTGTTGGCCTTTGATATGCGGCAAGACGTCGAGAGTTTCTGAGCAAGGAGGGGACGCCATGAGCAAATATCTCATCATCAACGCCGATGATTTCGGGGCATCGGTAGGACTCAACCGTGGGATTGTCGAGGCACATACCCATGGAGTGGTCACGAGCACCAGCCTGATGGTCACCGGGCGGGCGGTGCACGAGGCCGTGACCCTGAGCCGTGACTGCCCGGAGTTGTCTATCGGCTTGCATTGGGATGTCTGGGGCGAAGAAGAGCGCGCCTTCGATATCAGCAATCTCGACGCCGTCCGTGACGAGGTACGACGCCAGATCGACGTGTTTGATCATCTGCTGGGCCGTCTCCCAACGCATATCGACTCACACTACCATTTGCATCGCCGCGCCGAACTCCTGCCCGTGTTTCAGGAGCTCGTCGCCCCCCTCGGTGTGCCCTTGCGCGGCGCTAGTCCGGTCCATTTCATTGGCGGGTTCTACGCCCAATGGGAGTGGCAGGTGACCAACTTGGAGTACGTCAGTGTGCCCACATTGCAGCGCATGCTCAGTAACGAGGTGCACGACGGCTGGACGGAATTCTCCTGCCATCCGGGGTACGCCTCGCCGGACTTTACCTCCGTGTACCTGCACGAACGCGCCGCCGAGGTCCAGACCCTGACCAATCCGTGCATCAAACAGACCATGACGGACTTACACATCCATTTGGTGAACTATGCGGCCTATCGGGCGCACCAGACACCTTAGGCGCGCGCGGGAACAGACGCGTAGGCGCTGGTGCGATGCCGCACAATTTCGCCTTCCACCGTATAGATCACATCTTCGGCGACATTGGTCGCCAAGTCGCCAATGCGCTCCAGGTGGCGGGACACGGATAACGTATGGATGAGTCGTTCCACCTGGTCCGGGGTCTGCCGGATTTCTTGCTGGATATCGACGTGCATCTGCCGATTGATCTGATCCACCTCACGGTCGGCCAGACAGACCGTCCGGGCTAAAGTCGCGTCACTACGCACCAGCGCATCCAGACTCTGCGTCACCATGCGCTGCACGCGTTCCGCCATCTCCAGCAGCATGGGCGGAATAGCCACCTGCGGCTGGGTCGCCAGATACTCCGCCCGCCGGGCAATGTTGACGGCGGTATCGGCCATGCGCTCCAGGTCGTTGTTCATCTTCAAGACCGCAATGACGAAGCGCAAGTCAATCGCCACCGGCTGATACAAGGCGAGGATTTTCAGGCAGTCTTCCTCCACCTCTACTTCCATCTCATCCACTTCGTCGTCACCGTCCGTCACCTGCTGGGCCAGGGCGGTATCGTGCTGCACCATGGCGGTGATGGCTTGCGCAATACGTTCTTCGACGACCGCGCCGACGGCGAGGATTTTTTTCTTCAGGGTTTCAATTTCTCGAATAAAATGCTGTGACATTTCCTGTCCTCCTCATGGCCGCGCCGTTAACCGAATCGTCCCGTGATGTAATCCTGGGTCTGTTGCTTACTCGGCGTCGTAAACATTTTGTTAGTCCCATCAAATTCAATGAGTTCTCCGAGGTAGAGAAACGCCGTGTAGTCCGACACCCGCGCCGCTTGCTGCATATTATGCGTCACAATGATCACTGTATAGTGTTGTTTGAGTTCCTCCATGAGATCTTCAATGCGGCTCGTGGCAATCGGATCGAGCGCCGAACAGGGCTCATCCATGAGAATGATCTCCGGGTTGATGGCAATGGCGCGGGCAATACACAGCCGTTGCATCTGCCCCCCAGAGAGCCGCAGGGCGGACTCGCGCAAGCGGTCCTTCACTTCATCCCACAGGGCCGCGCCGCGCAGGCTGCGCTCGACCGTGTCATTGAGCGCCGCCCGGTTCTTGATACCCGCAATGCGCAGGCCGTAGACCACGTTTT
>SXND01000090.1 GCA_005777235.1 Pseudomonadota bacterium | reverse complement strand
CTGCGGCTACCTTGGGCTGCTGCATATGGAGATTGTCCAGGAGCGCCTGGAGCGCGAGCATCACCTGGCGCTCATCACTACCGTGCCCAACGTGCGCTATGAAGTGGTCACACTCGATGGCACCGTGATCGAAGTCGAGAACCCCGCGGCCTTGCCCCCGGCCAATGCCATCACCGAACTCCGCGAGCCCATTCTGGCAGCCCAGGTGCTGGTGCCCGCCGAATACATTGGCGCGGTGATGCAACTGTTTAACGAGCGCCGCGGGCTCTATCTCACTACCGAGTACCTCAACGCTAGTCGCGCCATCCTGCACTATGATTTACCGCTGGCGGAAATCGTGACGGATTTCTACGACCGCCTGAAATCGGTGTCGCGTGGTTATGCCTCGCTCGACTACGAGCACAAAGCCATGCGCGCTGCCGAGCTGGTCAAGCTCGACATTCTGATTAATGGCGACCCGACGGACGCCTTTTCGGCCATTATCCACCGCGACAAAGCCTACGACTGGGGCCGCGAGCTGTGCCACAAGCTCAAAGAACTGATCCCGCGCCAGATGTTTGAGGTCATCATCCAAGCCGCGATCGGCAACCGCATTATTGCCCGCGAGGTGGTGCGGGCCTTTCGCAAGAACGTCATCGCCAAGTGCTACGGTGGCGACATCTCGCGCAAGCGCAAACTCTTGAGCCGCCAGCGCGAGGGGAAAAAGCGCATGAAGCAACTGGGTAAGGTGGAGATTCCGCAGGAGGCGTTTTTGGCGGCGCTGAAGATTGATTCGTAACGTCTAGGCCGAGGGGAGAGCGTATGTTGACGTCCTTCACGCTAAAAAATTTTCGCTGCTTTAGAGATGTGCACATAGCGCCACTCGATCGCGTCAATCTCATCGCGGGCAAAAACAATACGGGCAAAACAGCATTTCTAGAGGCTATATTTCTGCATCTTGGCCCTAATAATCCCTGTTTGTCACTGACTCTGCATGCCTTGCGAGGTGGCCTCGATACGGGGCACGTCGATGCGGAAGAACACTGGGGTTGGCTATTTTTTGGTAGGAATGTTGATGACACGATTGAACTTGTAGGCGCATATGGCGCACAGCAACGAGAGACGTTACTCATACGTTTAGAAGAACAGGAAGAGAGCAGATCTGTCCCCAACGAAGCGAGCGAGAGGCAGCCCGATCTGGCACGCTCGCTCTCCACGGCGGTAGGTCTGAGGGCCCTTGTCTTACGTTTTCAGGACAAGACAGGGCAAGAAAGGCTGTCGCGTCTCTCGCTGTCGATGGAGAGTATGAGGATCACCCAGGCACGTCTTGCGCCTCTTCCCGTGGGCGTTTTTCTGCCGGCACGAGCGAGCTTCCCTCAGGAAGATGCCGGGCGTTTCAGCAAGCTTGAACAAATAGGACATCAGGATGAGGTTGTTGCACCGCTGCGTCTGCTGGAACCGCGCCTCAAGCGTCTCGCCGTGCTGGTGATGGGCGACATTCCCGTCATCCATGGCGACATCGGCATTGGCCGTATGATACCTATCTCTCTGATGGGGGAAGGCACAGGACGTCTGCTTTCCATACTGCTCGCTATTGCCAATGCGCCTGGAGATATAGTACTTATAGATTAAATTTAAAATGGTCTTAATCACTATGTTCTTATAGGAATATGGCATGCGCTGGCGCAGGCGGCACGTCAGGCCAATGTGCAGCTCTTTGCCACGACCCACAGCTACGAATGTGTCACGGCGGCGCACGAGGCGTTTGTTACGGACGGGGTCTATGATATGCGCGTGCACCGCCTGGAACGCCTTGACGATACCATCAACGCCATCACGTATGATCAAGAAAATCTGGACATTGCCGTTGAACATACCTGGGAGATTCGTTGATACCACGCTCTCCTCTGCCGCTCAGTCAGCCGAGATTGCTCATCGGAGAGGGCACTGAGGATGTGCGTTTCTGCCAAGCGCTTCTCAGGCATCTCGGGATCAATGATGTACAGGTGGAACCCTACGGCGGCAAAGCTGGGCTGCGCGCCTACCTCCACGCTGTACGCCTGCGCCCGGATTTTGGGCGGTTGCGCGCCCTAGCCATCATCCGAGATGCGGATACCAACGCGACCAGCGCCTTCCACAGTGTGCGTGACGCCCTCCGTGCCAATCATTTCGTCACCCCAGAGGCTTCAGGACAGTGGGTAGGTGATGAGGTTCGTGTCGGGGTGTGGATCATGCCAGATGCCCACAGTGCTGGGATGCTAGAAGACCTCTGTCTGGCCGCTGTCCAACAGGATGCGGCCATGGTCTGCGTGGCAGAGTATTTTCGCTGTGTGTTCCAGAGCCAACCAACGCCACCCAACCATCTGGCGAAGGCGCGTATCCATGCCTGGCTTGCCTCACGTGCTGAGACGGATGTCCGGCTTGGCGAAGCGGCAGAAAAAGGGTATTGGCCATGGGCAAGTGTAGCGTTTATCCCTTTCCGTACTTTTCTCCAAGACATAGAAGAGGCGCAGTCCGCGTCGTCGGGGTGACCGACCGGTCAGCCCGGCTGAGAGAGGCTCTGAGCGCGCATACACCCCCTGGAGGGCCAGCGTATGGCGATGCCGTCCATTTTTCTGAGCTACGCACGCCAGGACATCGACACCGTGGCAAACCTGGCGCAGCAACTGCGCGCCCTGGGTAGCACCGTCTGGCGCGATCAGGACAGTCTGCGTGGGGGACAGCATTGGCCCCAGATCATTGGCGAGGCCATTGATACGCACGACGTGTTCCTGCTGGTCTGGTCGCAGCACGCGGCGCAGCCGCACTTTGTGGAGTGGAAGTGGAACACTGCCACGGCGGTTAGCAAACCCTTCCTGCCGTTCCTGCTCGATGCCACCCCCCTACCAGCGGCCTTGCGGGCCATCCATGCCGTGCCAGGACACTCCCTGGCCGCGGCGCTGCCGGCCATTGCGGATGTGCTGCAGCAGTGGGCGCACGGCAGCACCACGGCCCCCCGCATCTCGCACCGCCCAGCCGCGCCGGCGGGCCGGTGGCTCACCACGCAGGACCGCATGGGCCATGAGGCCGAGCATGCCCACCTGCTGCGGCTCTCTACCCAGATGGCCACCGAGCCGCACGGGTATATCGTCTGGGTCACGGCCCCGCAGGGCTACGGACGTCATGCCCTGGTGCACAGCCTGGCGGCGCAGGCCCAAGCCGAGGGCAGTGCCGTGGTGGCCCTCGATTTTCACCAGGAGGCGTTGCCGCTGGCGCCTGAGCTGGCGCCGTACGAGGCCCTGGTGCGTCAGCACTACCCAAAGTCCTGTGGCTTGACGGATGCCATCTGGATGGCCTGTATGGCCCAGCTCATGCGCCTGGTGGACGACCAGACCGCCCGCGAGCGCCTGGTCCGTGTGGACGATAACCCAGAGCGTGGCCTGGCCACCTGGCTACGGACACTCACCAGGCAAGGCCGGCAGCGCCTGGTGCTGGTGTGGGAAGCCTTTGATGCGGCCCCAGATTTCTGGCTGGACCTCCTACGTTACCTGGCGGACGAAATCTGCCTCGATCTCCCCGTGCTCCTCCTGCCCACGGCGCTGGCTGCGGCGCCACTGGCGCAGCTCGGCGAGTCGCAGCGCTCGCAGGCCCTGCACCTGGCGCAGACGCTGATGGAACTGGACCGGGCAACGCTGCTGTGGCTGGACCGCGTGACGGTGCAGGATGTGGCTCATTACCTGGGGCCAGCGGACCCCGTGCTCGCCGAGCGCCTGCATACCCTGACGGATGGCCTGCCGGCGCTGGTGGAGAGCTTGTGGCGGCAGTGGCGTGAGGCCAGTCCACCAGCAGTGGTCTTCAACGCCGGGCGCTGGAGCGTAGCGCGTGAAGATGATGTCTGGGTGTTCGGCGAGGCCCACGGCCAGGCCTATGCCCTGCTGGAGGCCTGCCTGGGGACAGAGGCGCCATGCCCCCGTCGCCAGGTGGAGAGGACATGCGGATCTGCGCCGCTCTCGAAGGGCTGGCCTGCACGGCCCAAGCCGTCGCGCAAGTGCTTGGGGTGGAGCCGGACGACCTGATGGATTTCTGGGATGCCGCCTGCTGGGCAGCGACAGCGCCCCGGGCCTGCTGCGGGACGCTGGTTTCACTGCCGTGCCAGGGTCGGGTGGCGGCACGGCAGATCTCAACCGCTATCGCTTTACCGTGTCGTACCTGTGGCACGTCTGGCTGCGCTACTGCCCGACCCCGCACCGGCAGGCCCTGCAGCGCCGCCTGATTGCCGCGCTGGAAAGCCTCTATGCCCTGGATCTCGATCAGGTCAGCCCGCTGCTCGCCGCCCTCTACGACGCCACTGGCCAGCCGAGAGGTCCATGTCGTCAGTCCTGTGCCAGGCAAGGGTGTCTCGCGGGCCTGGCCCACTCCTCTAGGCAACCCTCGGGCACCGCGCTCTGGTAGGAGCGGGCCAGGCCCGCGAAGGTGTTGGACTGGGGCATGTGCTCCAAGACACGGGTGAGCGAGGGCGGGCACGGGACGCCTATGCGCGGGCCTTGCACATTTTGCAGCCACAGCCTCCGTGGCACGAGGCCGCAATCCAGGCGCTCCAGCAGCACCTGGCAGGGCTGGATGAGCCGTAGCACTGCCGTCGTGCGCCGCCGCCGAGATCCCCTGGGAGGGTAGGCGTCTCGCCCACTGGTAGGTAGCGCGCCACGAGGGCTACGCCGGCGCTGGACCGTCGTATGATGGCCGGGGCGGTGGGGCGGACCTCACATCAGCGATAACAATGCCGGCCCATGGTCAGTCCATGCGATGACTCTGCCCCACTCAGTCTGGGGGTGCAAGGCCCCAAAGGCCCCACAGCAGGTCACGTCCCTCCCTCCTACCGCGCCCCCATAGCAGGTGCGACGCCGACGCCGTGGGTCGGCGTCGGCTGGGGCACGTTCCCAGCGTGTAAGGCCCCGTGCATCCCCATCGCCTCGTGGAATTTGCAGAAGAACCGCACACTGCCGGAAGGCGGGAACGCGACCTCGACGCGGACAGTGCCCTGCGGGGGCACATCGACATCGAGCTTTTGTTCCGGGAGACTGAGATTGTGTAGCGTCCCAGACTTGTTGACGATGTCCACTGTCAGCCGTTGTCCAGGGGTGCGCTGCAGGGAAGTGGGCTGAAAGGAGTAGTCGTCAGCTTCCAGCGCCACCGTTGACTGACCGTGCACGGCTGCTGGACCATAGTCGGCCATGGTTACGGGATTCTGCCCTGGGGCGGCGGGGGTGAGCATGGCGCCCTGACCCTTCGTGCCAGGTTGCACCACGAGCTTACGCGGGGCATTGCCGACAGGGATGGTGGCGGTCACCGTACGGCTAGCGACATCGACAACCGAGACATCGTGGGAGCCTTCATTACTCACATAGGCTGTGCGGCCATCCGAGCTGACCGTGAGCCAGTGCGGATTTGTCCCGACCTTCACCACCTGGAGGACCGTGTGGCGCGCCGGATCAAACACCTCAAGCATGCCTGGTCCCTGGCTGACCACCAGCCCGGCGCTGCCGTTGGGGAGCAGCACAGCGTAATGCGGCGAGGCGCCCACCGCCACCTGACCGACCACGCGCTGGCTGGTGAGATCAATCACCTGGATATCCTGCGAGCCGGCGACGGTGATGTAGAGCTGCTGGCCATCGGGACTGAGGCTTAGACCGCGTGGGGTCTTGTCCAAGGGCACCGTCCCGACCTGAGTACGCTGCAGCAAATTCAGGATGGCCACCGCCATGGCTCCCTGCTGCTGCGAGCCGACGTAGGCTAGACGACCATCCGGGCTCAGCACGCTATTATGTGGCATGGGGACCGAAATCCGCGCCACCTCTGTATCACTGCTGGTGTCGATGAGCAGCACGTGATTGATCCCAAAACTGCCGACTAGCACCTGGCGTCCATCAGGTGAGATGGCCAGGCCATGCGGGTTGGTACCGACCTCCACACTGCCGACAACCGTGTCGGTCTGCGTGTCAATCACACTCACCGTGGAGGCGCCATCACTGCTGACATACACTTTGCGGCCATCCGGCGTGATCACCATCCCATGCGGACCGGCAGGCACCGGGATCGTGCCCTGGACCTTGTTGGCACTGGTATCTATCACCGCGATGGCGTTATCTTTGAAGAGCCCAACATAGACTTTGGGCGCTGCGGCTGCCGCCAGTGATCCCAGCGACACAGCCATGGTCAGCATCACCAGGATAAGCAACGTACCGTGTCGTCGTGGTCTGCACATCGTCATCATCAGCGAATCTCCTACGAGAGAGAGCATGGAGCGGTCACGCCAGGCTTGGCGTGCGCCTGTGGGCAGGGCCGTCAGTGGCACTGCGCTCACCAAGCAGACTCGTGCTCCCAGCACTTTATTCCCGTGTAAGCGTGGAAAAAATGTGTGGGAATAGCCTCGTCAACACGGTAGTCTCCTTTGCATAAGGGGGTGTGGCGACCACACGCCTGGATGACGGGTGGGAAAGGAAACCGGGTGCGGGCACACACCACACGGGCACAGTTTGAGGCCTGCATCCTGCCACATCTGGCTGCGGCGTATAATCTGGCCCGCTGGCTTACGCGGCAGGAGCAGGATGCCGAAGACGTGGTGCAGGAGGCATTCTTGCGTGCCTACAAATTCTTCGGCACGTTTCGCGGTGGCGATAGTCGGGCCTGGCTGCTGACGATTGTGCGTCACACCTGCTATACCTGGCTGCGGCAGAACCGGGCGCACGAACTCTGCGACACGTTTGACGAAAACCTCCACGACAACCCACGTGCGGAAGACAATCCTGAAGCGCTGTTACTGCAGAATCAGCAGCAGCATGTGCTCCATGCCGCCCTGGCCGCCTTGCCGGTGCTGTTTCGTGAGGTGGTGGTGCTGCGGGATCTGGAAGGGCTGTCATACAAAGAGATTGCCCATATCACCGACCTGCCCATCGGCACGGTGAGGTCGCGGCGGGCTCGCGCCCGTACGCGGCTGCAGCACTACGTGACAGCGCATCAGCACACGGAGGCAGCACGTGGACTGTGACACAACACACGACTTGCTGCACGGCTATCTGGATGAAGAATTGGACGTTGTACATAGCCTGGCGCTGACGCAACACCTGCAGCGGTGCCCCACCTGCACACAGGCCTACGAGGCGCAGCGGGCGCTGCGCACGGCCCTACGCCGCAGTGGGCTGGCGTTTACGCCGCCGCCATCACTGGGGAAGAACGTCCGCGCCACGGTGCGACGCGCCGGCCGCGCCGAAGCCAGGGCGCCAGGGTGGACCTGGGGGGGATGGAGTGTGGCAGTCGCGGTGCTACTGCTCGTTGCGGTGGTGTGGCGCAGCGGGTGGCTGCCGATGCCGCAGATACTGGACGAACGCCTGCTCCAGGAAGTGATGGCTGGTCATGTGCGCTCGCTCATGGTCAGCCATCTCACCGATGTAACGTCGAGTGATCAGCATACGGTGAAGCCCTGGTTTGAGGGCCGTGTCGACTTTGCCCCGCCGGTCCCGGATCTCACGGCGCAGGACTTTCCGCTGGTCGGGGGGCGGCTCGATTATCTGGCCAATCGTCCGGTGGCAGCCGTGGTCTACACCCGCCGGCAACATCCGATTAATCTCTTCATCTGGCCAGCGCCGACCCCGGCTGCCTGGCCCGCCTCCCCGCTGACCCAGCAGGGCTACCACCTCGTGCACTGGCACAGTGCTGGCATGACGTATTGGGCCATCTCCACGCTCAATGCCCAGGAGCTGCAGGCTTTTGCCCAGGCGGTGCAGCAGGCCGCCACGCTGCCTGCCACCCGGTGAACGGCTGGGGGCACGCCTACGACCGGCACGCCTCCACGCGGCCAGCAATGCTCATTGTGGCCCTCGCGATGGCTGTTGCGTCAGCGGAGACCTCGCGGGCATAGCCCGCGAAGGGGTGTGCATCGCGTGGACTTGTTCACAATGAGCATTGCTGCCACACGGCACCCTATGGTGGACATCCTCACTAAAGTGTCTTAGCCCCCCCCTGGTCTGGCTGCTATGCGCATTGTGACCATCGTGCGCGTCTGGCATCATCCTGACCCCGCCCGTGTGGCGCGGGCTGCCTCCAGGAAACCCATGTGTTGCCATCTCTGGGAGACTGAGCGTGGGGGACTATGCTGTCAAGAAAGTGATTAACTTCTGTCCTACTTTCTACACGACTTATTTGCCGTGGTTCTCCCGCAAGATTAGGTGCTTGTCACGCAGCGTACCGTAGCCCAGCGCTTCCTATCGCCCAGCCATTTTTCGAGAGGTTCGTCCTTGATCCCCTGGCGTTTCTATGCTATCTACTCCCATACTTTGCGTGACGCATGTGGGCACGGCCTCCTTGGCCATAAGAAACTCTGACAGGTTCCAAAACACAAATGGTGAACGCCCCCTATGAGGCTCAGCAACGTTATCCTCCCGGCATATCTTGCTTCTCCAAGCCAGGCAATCACGCCTCTGTTGGCTCTGGGCCGGCGTAGCATTGCGGGGGCTGTCATCGTTTATCTGCTGCTGATCATCTCAGGGTGTACCGATAACAATGGGCGCGTGGCAGTGATTTTGGATAATTCCGGGAGTATGGCCAATGTCGGCGTGGCTTTTGCCGAAATCAAGCAGACCCTGCTCAATACCTTGGTGCTCATGGCCAGTTCCCATGAAATCGGGCTCCGCGTCTTCGGCGATGGTGGCAGTAAGCTCCTGGTGCCGTATCAACGAAATCTAGACGCCCTGCATACGGCACTGGCTGCGGTGAACCCCCAAGCAGGCATCTATATTGGGCAAAGCTTGCTCGATGCTGCTGAAGATTTGCGTGTCATACCACAGGGCCGCCATCGCTTGCTCTTGCTGACCGACGGAGAAGGTACGGCAAACGATATTGCCCTTGCCGCCAAAGCCAAGGAGCGCCTCCAGGCCTTACAAGGAGATTTTCAATGTTATTTTATTATCTCACCTTACGCGGAGCCCTGTACGGGGGTGAGGGCCCGTAAAGTGGCGAAAGCGGAGCGGAGGGCATTGAGGTAGAGTTTGGACTTTAGGGCAAAATGATGAAGCTTGGTCCTCATTTTCAGCCGCTCTAGTTTAAT
>SXND01000089.1 GCA_005777235.1 Pseudomonadota bacterium | reverse complement strand
GCAATGGCCAGGCGCTGGCGCTGGCCACCGCTGAACTCGTGCGGATAGCGGTCAACGTGCTCGACCCCCAGACCCACCAGGCGCAGCAGCTGCAACACATGCTGACGCTTGGCGGCCCAGCCATGCGCCAGGTCGTGGACTTCGAGAGGCCGACTGAGGATCTGCATGACGGTCTTACGCGGGTTGAGCGAACTGTAGGGATCCTGAAACACCAATTGGATAGTCTTGCGCATCTCCAGCATGCGGTTGGGCGGCAAGCCTAACAGATCCTCGCCGCGCAACAGAATACTGCCGCTGGAGGGTTCGATGAGGCGCGTAATCAGGCGCGCCGTGGTCGACTTGCCGCAGCCGCTCTCGCCCACCAGGCCCAGCGTTTCGCCGGGGCGAATAAAGAAACTAATGTCATCAACGGCCTTCAGCGTGCGCGTTTTCCCGGTCAGGCGGGAAATGACGTCGTTATTCAGCGAGAAATGTTTCGTCAAGTGCTGCACTTCGAGAAAAGCGTCACTCATAAGGAGCGCTCCGTCGGCCTCGCGGGGGCATTAGGGATGCAAGTGACACGCCGCGAAATGGCCCGGGGCCACCTCACGGAAACGTGGCACTTCCTGGGCACAGATGTCCATGGCATGCGCACAGCGGGGGTGAAATTTACAGCCCTGCGGTGGCTCTAGCATATTGCACACGGACCCCGTAATCGGCGTGAGATACTTGGTCTGGGCGTCCAGACGCGGAATGGAGTTGAGCAGACCAATGGTATAGGGGTGCAGCGGGTGGGTAAACAGCTCGTCTGTGGTCGCCAGTTCGACGAGATGTGAGGCATACATCACCCCGATGGTATCGCAGGTGTGCGCCACGACGCCCAGATTGTGGGTGATGAAGATCAGCGACATCTGCAAGCGCTCGATCATGCTGCGGATAAGTTCGAGAATCGTGGCTTGGATGGTGACGTCGAGCGCCGTGGTGGGTTCATCGGCAATGAGAAAAGTCGGGTTGCAGCTCAGGGCCATGGCCAGCATGACGCGCTGCCGCATCCCGCCGCTGAATTCGTGCACATAATTGTTATAGCGCGAGGCGGGTGAGGGGATGCCCACGAGGTGCATCAACTCCAGCACGCGCTCTTTGGCCTCGTGCTTCGTCATCCCTAAGTTGGTTCTGAGCGCGTCAGCAATCTGATACCCCACGGTAAAGACGGGATTCAGGGCGCTCATGGGTTCCTGGAACACCATGGCCATGTGGGTGCCACGCAGTTCGCGCATCTCGCGGGCCGAGTGTTTGAGAATGTCCTTCCCTTCAAAGAGAATGCGTCCACGGACCATTTCGCCTGGCGGGGTGGGCACGAGCCGCATCACCGAGCGCGCGGTGACGGTTTTGCCTGAGCCAGACTCCCCGACTAAACCGAACGTTTCGCTGCGGTGCACCGTGAAGGTCACCCCATCCACGGCAGTCAATTGGCCACGCTTGAGATGAAACCGCACGGTGAGATCTTCCAGTTGCAATACGGGCTCAGCCATAGCATCGCTCTCCAGTCACAGCCTTCCAGGTGTCTCACTAGCGGTCCGCCACGCGAGGGTCGAGCATATCACGCAGGCCGTCACCAAATAAATTAAAACCCAACACGGCAAAGGAAATTGCCAGCCCAGGGAAAATCGCCAGGTACGGCAAGGTCTCCATATGCTCACGCGCCAAGTTGAGATCGGCGCCCCAGTCAGGCGTCGGGGGTGGGGCGCCCAAGCCCAGGAAGGACAACGCCGCCAAGACTAGCATTTCGACGCCCAGTAAAATGGTCGACTGGATGATGATCGGCGACATACAGTTGGGCAGGATCTGACGAAAGGCGATATAGAGATTGCCCTCACCAATGACGCGCGAGGCCTCCACGTATTCCCGTTCGCGCTCGGCGAGGACTGAGCCGCGCACCAGGCGGGCCATGGCGGGGGTTTGCGCCGTGCCCAGGGCGATGATGAGGCCAACGGTGTTCCAGAACAGCGACAGCTTATAGGCATGGATGATGGTCGCCGCCACCAGGTAAAACAAAATACCGGGGAAAGCCAACCAGGCATCGACCACCCGCATGAGTATGGCGTCGAGCTTGCCGCCGTAATAGCCAGAGATGGTGCCGAGCGGCACGCCACAGAGAATGCCGACGAGTACCGCAAACACGCTGATGGTCACGGAGCGCTGGGCGCCCCAGACCACCCGCGACCAGATGTCGCGGCCGAATTTATCGGTGCCAAAGTAGTGCGCCGCACTGGGGCCTTGCAGCATCTCCCGATAATTCTGTTTCACGGGATCATAGCGTGCCAGCAGCGGTGCACAGATCGCCACCAGAAAGAGCAGCAGCACCATGCCAGCGCCCAGGGTAGCCAGGCGATTCTTCCACAGTTCCCACAGCGCGTCAGTAAAGACGCGCCAGATACGGCCACGGCGCTGCGCCTGGGTGCTCTCGGAGATCTCATCGAAGCTCAACCTGGTGCGTAACGGTTGGGGGACAGTTGCCTCGGCCATGCCAGGTCTCCTGAGTCGCGCCCTAGGCGAGACGAATGCGTGGATTTAAGAGGCGATAGGTGAGATCGACCAGCAGATTCATCAGCACAAAGGCTGTAGCCAGGATCAACACCGAGGCCTGGACCATGGGATAATCCCGACCCAGGATGGCCTCATATAGCGTCAGGCCAATACCGGGCCAGGAAAAAATCGACTCGATCACCACCGTACCGCCCAACAAACGAGCAAACTGCAGACCAGCGACGGTAATGGTGGGAATCAGGGCGTTGCGCAGCGTGTACTTGTAGATCACCCGACGCTCGGAGTGGCCGAGGGCGCGCGCCGTATCGACATACTCCTTGCGGACTTCATCGAGCATGGCGGAGCGGGTCAGGCGTGTGGTAATGGCCGCCAGGCGTAGCCCGAGGGCGCTGGCGGGCAGGATGAGATGCAGGAGGCTGAGCCGGAAATTCTCAAACGGACTGTGGTACTCGGAGGCTGGCAACCAGCCTAAGTAGAGGGCGAAAAACAAGACGCACAGGATGGCAAACCAGAATTCCGGGATGGACACCCCGATGAGCGACGTAGCGGTTGCCGTGTAATCCACCGGCGTGCGGCGCTTGACCGCGGCAATGGTGCCAAGAGGGATGGCAATGCACAGCGACACCGTGACCGCGGTGACGGCCAGGTAGATGGTGGCCGGGAGACGCTTAAACACTTCGATGCCAATCGAGCGCCGGGTGGTGATCGATTTGCCAAAATCGCCGTGCAACACAATTCTCCCCAGCCACAGCGCGTATTGCACGTAGATCGGCTTGTCTAAGCCCAGCTCCTTTTCCAACGCCGCCCGCGTCGCCGGATTGCCCGCCGCATCGGGGGGCACCATCGCATCAATGGCATCGCCGGGCAGGGCATGGACGATACCAAAGACAAAGATCGACAGCAGGAGTAACACTGGGATCAGATGTAACAAACGATAGCAGGTGTACTTCAGCATGTCTGTGTCCTTTCTTTGCAAGCAGGGCTATTGCGTCAGTCAGGCGCCAGTGCCTTGTCGGACTGAAGACCAATCTACACTGTTCCTTGTAGGTCGTGCTGAAGCCTGACTCCTGATGACACTGGCAGTGCATTGATGCAACAGACATCTCGTCGGCGTGCCATCACGCCTCGATATACGCGGTGCGAATCCCCCCCCCACTGTAGGTAAACGGGCCAACCTGGCACGGCTGGTAGCCCTTGACCGTCTTCGCCGCGGCGGAAGTCATGGGCAGATCGTGCAGGTGGAAATGCGGCAGCTCGACATTCACGAGGTTCCAGGCCTCGGTGTACAGCGCCTTGCGTTTGGTCTGGTCGAGGGTGCGTTTGGCTTCTTCCACCAGCGCGTCGTAGCGCTCGTTCTTCCACCCGGACAGGCTCTGGGCATACTCGCTCTTGGAATGCAGGTTGCGCGCAAACAGGCCATCAGGGTCGAAACGGTAGGCGTTGCCCTGAATCATGCCGTGGAAATCGCCCTTTTGCTGTGCTTCAAGCAGCGGCACGCGTTCGAGGGGTTTGACGTTGACCTTGAAACCGACGCTGTTCCACATCTCCTGGACAATTTGGGCACTCTCACGGTTGTAGGCCAGGTTAGAGAAACAGATCAGCTCAATGGCCGTGCCGACGGCTTTGGCTTGCTTGAGCAAACTTTTCGCTTTGTCCGGGTCGTATTCTAGGCTGCGAATCCCCTCCAGATGCCAGGGGTTGCCTGGGGGGTAGACTTGATCGAGCATAACCCCATGCTTATAGAACACCGAATGGTGGATGGCCTGGCGGTCGATGGCGTGGGCCGCCGCCATGCGTATGGTTTTGTCCTGGAACGGCCCCTGACGAAAATTGAACACCACAAAGACGCCCCCGTGGTGCATATGCCAGGCGTTATACTGGGCGCTGAACTCCTTCTGAAAACGCTCCACGTCGGCAAAGGCCATATTCTCAATCAGGTTGATCTGCCCGGTGCGCAAGGCTGTCAGGCGCACCGAGTCCTCGCGCTTGGGCTTGCCGATGATCTCGTGCAGATAGGGCAGATTGTTGCCTTCGGCATCGGTTTCCCAATAGTTTTCAAAGCGCACCAGCTTGGTCTCATTAAAGCGCGTCCAGGAGACAAATTTGAACGGGCCGGTGCCAATAGGGTGTTCAGACGCCTTGTCGAAGTTGTCGGGCGCTTGCAGGTTGATCGGATAGTGCATGAGATTGGAGGGCAGGGTGACGTCAGGGGTCGTCAAATTGAAGCGCACGGTATATTTGTCCATGGCATCCACCGTGGCGATGCTTTCCAAGGCACCGCGGGCCTGCGAGTAGCCGATAGCAGGGTCTTTGATACGCAGGATGTTGAGCTTTACGGCCTCGGCATCGACTTCCCGGCCATGGTGGAACAAAACCCCCTTGCGCAGACGAAACACCCAGGAGGTCAGCTCTTTGTTGGGCTCCCAGCTCTCGGCAATGCCTGGGACAATATTGCCCTTCTGATCAATGTCGGTCAGGCCGGTGTACATGGCCGCCAGGGGATGGGAGACGTGATACTGCTGATGCCGATTGGAGTCGAGGCCGTCCGCATCGAGACGTGTGCCAAACTGCAGCACGCCGCCGCGCTTGGGATGCTGTTGGGCTGCCTCACTCTGGGAGACGAGACCACCCATGGCGGTCCCGAGGAGTGCGGCGCTGGTGGTGCCCAGGAACGTCCTGCGGCTAAGTGCAGCTGTCGGTTGGTCGTAGTCCATCATCGGCTCTCCTCGAACGTCATAACTATCGTGTGCACCAGGCGCTGCCCACCGGAACACGGACATGTCCAGGGCAGCACACCTCGCTTGCAGGCAAGCAAGGTCAAGTGTAGAACAGGTAGTAACACAGAAGAGAGCGGTCGGTCGCGCCGTCGAAGCAGAGTGAGCTCTCAGAGCAACGGATACTACCTGTATAAAGTTCGCATGTTCTACGAGAGATAGCGGCGCTTGTCAAGTCTGTTCCACCTCTGGCCATGGTCATGCAGTTTTTGGTTATTAGACATTATCGGGAATAGAAGATGGGCTCATGCAGGAGCTTCCTCGGCCACGCTGCCCCCTCCTGGGATCTGGAACCTCCCCCCAGCGGGGGGAGGCAGGATGGGGGACACGACGGGGGGTGAGGAGACGGGGAACTCCTGGCCGCCCTGTGCCCTCCTCCCAACCTCCCCCCGCTGGGGGGAGGAGTGTCGGCAAGCATCACGGTTTCTTATGCCCGATAATGTCTATTGGCTTGCCCTCCCCTGGGAGCGCGGGCGTCTCGCCTGCTCCGGATGCGGGCGAGACACCCGCGCTCCCAGACATCCTGTGCCTCACGCCTGCATATACGCCGTGCGAATGCCACCACCCTGGTAGGTGAACGCACCAATTCTGGCTGGCTGATAGCCACGCAGGGCCCTGGACCCCGCCGAAATGGTGGTCACTTCATGCAGGTGGAACTGGGGTAATTCGTCATTGACGATTTTCAATACCTCGGTGTACATCGCCTTGCGCTGCGCCGGATCGAGAGTCCGTTTGGCTTCTTCCAGCAAGCGATCACAGGGCGCATTCTGCCAACCAGACAGCACCTTCGTGTAGTCGCTCTGGGAGTGCAGGTTACGCCCGTAAAAGTCATCCGGGTCGTAGCGGAAGGTGTGGCCAGCGCTCAGGGCGTCAAAATTGCCCTCCTTACGGGCATGGAGGTACAGCACAGGGTCAAGAAACTCCATCACTGCTTTGAAACCGACTCTGTTCCACATCTCCTGGACCACTTGCGCTGACTCACGCATCCAGGTGTAGCTGGCGTTACAGACAATTTTGACCTCGGTGCCCACGGCTCGCGCCGCCTGGAGCACGGCTTTCGCTTTGTCTGGATCGTACTCCAGGCTACGGCTTTCCAGGTGCCAGGGGTCCCCAGGAGGAAAGGGCTGGTCGAGTATGGCTCCCTGCCCGTAAAACACTGACTGATGGATGGCGTTGCGGTCAATGGCGTGCGCCGCGGCAGTGCGCAGGCGCTTATCTTGGAAGACCCCGCGGCGGCAGTTGAAGACCACAAACGCGCCACCCCAATGCGCTGGCCAGAGCGTGTACTGGTCACTGGCACTCTTCTGGAAGCGTTCGACGTCGGCGTACGCCATGGTATCGATCAACTGTGCCTGCCCCGTACGCAGAGCGGTCAGGCGGACCGAGTCCTCTTTCTTGGGTTTACCAATAATCTCATGCAAATAGGGCAGGGCATGCCCCTCAGCATCGGTCTCCCAATAGTTTTCAAAACGCACCATTTTTGCTTCACTATTGCGTGTCCAGGAGACAAATTTGAAGGGGCCAGTCCCGACAGGATGTTCGTTCGCCTTGTCGAAGTTGTCCGGTGCCTGCAGATTCGCCGGGTAATGCATGACGCTGGAGGGTAGGGTGATGTCCGGTACCTGCGTGTGAAACCGTACGGTGTATTTATCCAGGATATCGACGCTGGCCATGGTGTCGATGGCGCCCTGCAGATAGCCATGGGCAATGGCAGGGTTTTTCATGCGCTCAAAGTTGAGTTTGACCGCCTCGGCGTCGACCTCACGGCCGTTGTGAAACAGCACGCCTTTACGCAGTCGGAAAACCCAGGCTGTGAGGTCTTTGTTGGGCTCCCAGCTCTCGGCAATCCCCGGCACAATGTTACCCTGCTGATCAATATCGGTCAGGCCGGTGTACATTGCCGCGGTCGGCATGATACTGGGAACCTGGCCATAACGGTGCGAGTCGAGCCCAGGCACATCAACCGAGGTGGCAAAGTGCAGGACCCCACCACGCTGCGGATGCCGTTTGGCGGCCTCACTCTGGGGCGTGAGCCCCCCCAGCGCGGCCCCGACCAGAGCGGCGCTCGTCGTGCTCAGAAAGGTTCTTCGCCTGATGTCGCGGGTAGCCGTGTGTCTGTCCATGCTAGTTTTCCTCAAGAACGCGAAGGTGAGTAATCCTTACCTCTATGGTTCTCCAGGCAGTCGTGCAAACACAGTCGGGTCGTATGTCAATGCAGTCTGCAGCAGAGAGTCAGCGTGATGTCCAGTGTAGAAAATTCACTTTTCCGTTCTGTGATCACAGCGTGTATTCATGCGGCATTCTGTTCTGTACCCCATGAAAGTCCTTATCATTCCAACACTTCAGCATCCACGAAGCGCCAGTAGTGCTTGAGACTACACACTATCTCCTCCATGGTCATCCGTCCTTTGCAGAGCACCAGTGTGGTGTCGAATAACACCAAGCTGCCCATCAGGCAAGACCACGTGCCCAGCGTAGGCATCTTCGCTGTGCACCTTACAGGCCTCAGTGGCCAACAGATGCTTCAGCGTGCGCAAACAAAATGCGCTCTACTGACGACGGCGCAACCGACGGAGCAGCTGCGGTGCGGTCAGTGCGGTCGACAGGCACAACCAATAGCAGCGGCCCTGTCCTGGTTCGTCGATGATCACCACGGTCACCGGTCCATAGGTTGGACTCGTCGCTGTCACGCGTGCACAGCGGACCCGCGCCTCCCAGGGGTGATCACCCGAGCACCACCCCGAGGGCTCCAGGAGGCGGGGCCATTCAGTTGTCGGTTTTGGCTTGGCCTGTGCCTGGAAGCGCAGGCGTCTCTCCTGCTTCTGGAGCGGGCGGGACGCCTGCGCTCCCAGGCACACTACGTCCGTTGCTTGCCCCACGTGGACAACTGAATGACCCTGTCCAGAAGGTCTTGTCCCTTGACCTGCCGTCCATCGGCCAACGTAAACACATAGGAACGCTTGCCCTCCACCAATGGTAAGGTGTCGTGCCTTCTTCAGAGACGGTGCGCCTGGGAGGACGGACATGTTGACCGCGCTCACAGGCGTACCGTCTCGCGCTGTGCGTCACGTTTGCATATAGGCGACACGCATGCCACCGTCTTTGTAGGCGTACGCGCCCATCGCCGCCGGCTGATAGCTCTTCACCGCCTTGGTGGTCGCCATGGTGATAGTGGTCTCATGCAGATGGAACTGCGGCAGCTCAACGTTCACGATGTTCCAGACCTCGGTGTACAGTTCCTTGCGCTTCGCCTGGTCGGTGATGCGTTTGGCTTCTTCCAGTAACTGATCCACGCGGGCATTCTCCCACCCGGACAGCACCTGCGTGTACTCGCTCTTGGAGTGCAGGTTGCGCCCAAAGAAATCATCCGGGTCAAAGCGATAGGTGTGGCCATTGATCAAACCGTCAAAGTCACCCTGCTTACGGGCCTGGGTAAAGGGCACCGTATCCAGGGGCTGGACCGCCACTTTGAAACCGATGCTCTCCCACTGGGCCTGGAGCACTTGCATGGTCTCGCGGTAGGCCGTGACGGTCGAGTTGCAGACGATCTTAATCTCCGTGCCCACGGCGCGCGCCGCTTTGAGCAGGCTTTTGGCTTTGTCGGGATCGTACTCCAGGCCGCGGCTCTCGAGGTGCCAGGGGTGTCCCGACGGAAAGGGCTGGTCGAGCATCTCGCCTTGACCGTAATGGACGGACTGATGAATGGCCTGGCGATCGATAGCGTGCGCCGCCGCCGTGCGCAGGCGCTTGTCCTGAAACGGTCCGCGGCGGAAATTAAACGCCACAAAAAAGCCGCCGGCATGCGTCGGCCACAAGGTGTACGTGTCGCCGGCGCCCTCCTTGAAGCGCTGTACATCGGCATAGGCCATGGAATCAATGAGCTGCACCTGGCCGGTACGCAGGGCGGTCAGCCGCACCGAGTCCTCTTTCTTGGGTTTGGCAATGATTTCGTCCAGGTAGGGCAGATTGTTGCCCTCGGCATCGGTTTCCCAGTAATTTTCAAAGCGCACCAGGCGGGTCTCATTCCAGCGTGTCCAGGACACAAACTTGAACGGTCCGGTGCCAATGGGATACTCAGCAGCCTTGTCAAAGTTGTCCGGAGCTTGCAGGTTGGTGGGGTAGTGCATGACGCTGGACGGCACGGTGACGTCCGGCACGTGCGAGTGAATGCGTACCGTGTACTTGTCGACCACCTCGACGCTCTTAATGGTGTCGATAGCACCGCGGTGCCAATCGGAGCCAATGGCGGGGTCTTTGATGCGATCGAGGTTGAGCTTCACCGCTTGGGCATCGACCTCGCGACCGTTGTGAAACAGCACGCCCTTGCGCAGGCGGAAAACCCAGGCCATGAGATCTTTGCTGGGCTCCCAGCTCTCGGCGATCCCCGGGATGATGTTGCCCTGCCGGTCAATATCGGTCAAACCAGTGTACAGCAGGGCCGTGGCATTCGAAGCGTGGTTTTGGTTCTGGCGATGGGAATCGAGGCCGCCGGGCTCATTGCGCGTCGCAAAGGCGAGCACCCCGCCGCGCTGCGGATGCCGTTTGGCGGCCTCACTCTGCGGCGCCAGCCCGCCCAGAGCCGCCCCTACCAGAGCGGCGCTCGTCGTGCTCAGAAAGGTTCTCCGGCTGAGATCAGCTATCGCTGTGTGTCTACCCATGATGGTCTTCCTTGTATCCGTAGGTTATGTCCCACAACCTTACATCGTGCTCCAAGGCAGATGGAGTCGTCTCACAGACACAGGCGAACGGTGTACAGGCGCAATCAGCATGAGCGAGCTATGACGTTGCGCCAGGGGCTTGGGTCTGCAACGACCCTGGGCCGGGAGAACCTCCTTCGATAATGCCTAACGCACCAACTGAAAATAACGAGTCCTGCTATTGTGTATGGAGTTTGTTGTTTGAGGGGCGCAACACACGCCACATTTTTTGGGAGCGTTTGACGAAGGGTCCGCGACATCCCATCCCTGGAGGTCTGCCACGCTGCGCTCCAACCGCGTCGGCCCCCCCGCCACGAGGCACACTGGTGAGCCGCCTGTCTGCAGGGTCGCGGGCCGGCTCCCCACTGCCGCGTCTGGGGAGGGGGATCCGGTAGCATGGGGCGTGTAGGCCGCGCACGGTGGGGGGACACGGAGGGATGCATAGATCGTGATGGTACTGCGTGCCTGTGCCGGGCTGTGCCGCAGCCCGCGTTATAGCACCCGCTGCGCGATCTGTTCCAGCCCACGCAGGGCCTCAGCTTCCGACGCACCATCCAGCCGCACCACGGCGCCGTTCGCTCCAGCGTCCACCAGCTCCGCCAGGATGGTGCGATCCGTTGGCGCCAAATAGGCCAGGACCGTGATCGACTGCGGGTCACGCCCCGCTTCTGTGGCTAACTCACTCAGCACCGCGCGTCCGTGCTGGATCAGCTCCGGGGTGCTGCGCGTCGGCATCCAGCCGTTGCCATAGGCCACGATACGCCGAAAGACTTGTGGCGCGGTGCCCCCCAGGAAGATCGGCGGGTGCGGGCTGTTTGCACCAGGTGCGGGAACGAGCGTACCAGTGGGAGGTCGTAATAAGTGCTCGACGGCGCGTGGTCACGCGGACCGACTGTGGCGTCAGTGCCTCGCGCCTGGATCTCTGGGTGGTTAGACGTCGCGGGATACCGCTTGTCTGCAGGGCATGGCGCCTCCTCCAGCGGTGTCCGTCTCCTCGCACGAGGCCGTGGCGCCTTGTGACGGGCTCACCGTCCAGCTACAGGCGTGCCTGCGGACACCGGAGCCCCTGGCGCACTTATAGCGTCAGGAGGGCTGGAGGGTGACGCTGCCCAGTGAGAGAGCTGGAAGATGCGGTGAGCCCACACCGGCGGAGCGCCGACCCTCCACAGGTGCCCCATCAGGCTGCCTGGGATGGTCTGTGGATGCTCGGGCCTCGTGCACACTCCCCGCTTTTCCGAGGTATGGAGGAGAAATTTTCTATTTGTGGCGTCGTCCCCATCACTAGTACACTTCTCAAAAGATAGCCATGGCGTTCATCGTGTATCGCTACCTTTGTCGGGCTCAGGCCCGACTCCTGCCCTAGAAATTTACACGCAAGAGGAATGAGTCATGAAACGTCTCGTAGCCATAAGTAGCACGCTGATGCTCTTCCTGGTCATCAGCGCTTGGACCGATGATTTGTGGGCGCGGGCCGGTGGGGGCAAGTCGTCTGGGAGCCGAGGCTCGCACAGCGCCTCGCCACCAGCAGAGCGTGCCTCTACGCCGTCTACCGCCGCGCCGCAGGCTGGAGCGCAAGCCGTTGCCCAACCACCGATGCCGCAGCGTTCGGGTTGGATGAGTGGCATGATGGGTGGGCTCACCGGGCTGCTAATCGGCGGGGCCATTGGGAGTTTACTCTTCGGCGGCCTGGGGGGCGGGATGTTTGGCGGTATAGGTTTTGTAGAGATACTGATTATTGGCGCCATACTGTATGTGGCGTTCGTCTACATGCGCCGCCGCCAACACACAACGCCAACCAACCCATACAATTCTACGACGCGACAGGGGGAAGAAATGTCTTCGGGGCCGGCGATGGTCAGCATGGCCGGCGCAGAGCATGACCTGGCCCGTGGTCTGCGACATATTCAGCAAATGGATGCGGCGTTTGATCCTGAACGTTTTGTCGAGACCGCGTCTGATACCTTTTTCATTGTCCAGACTGCCTGGACGGCCTGTGATATGGCCAGTGCCCGTAACGTGTTGAACCCGGAAATGTATGAAACGATGCGGAAGGGGTGCGAGCAACTGCGGGACGCCGGGCGGATCAATCGCTTGGAGAACATCTCCGTACGCTCAATGCAGGTGACAGAAGCCTGGCAAGAGACCGGTTTTGACTTTGTCACCGTACACATCCTCGCTTCGTTGCTGGACTACACCGTTGATGTCAGCGGCACCCAGGTGTACGCCGGTAGCCGCACGACCCCGGTGAAATTTGAGGAGTACTGGACCTTTACGCGTCCGTGCGGTCCCAACGCCTGGCAACTGAGTGCCATCCAACAGACCGATGACCCGGCGCAGAGTTAATACCAGGCCCTGTCCCGTCTCACCCAGGGACGGGACAGGGCCATCCCTCCAGAAACACGTGGGCCATGCTCCTGGTGGTCCCCAGGCAAGACGGTCGCCAGTTCAGGCATGTGCTCCGACTGCGGGCCTCGAGCGCTGTGTGTCTACCCCTGAGGGTTTTTTTGCGTCCAGGCGCAGTGGCGCCGCGTGACGGAGCACGGCGTCTGTCAGGATAGGAGGCGTCGTCATGGCGCTCCCCTGTTACTCACGCTTGCTGGGCGTTGAGCTGTTGTTGCAGTTGCGCCACCAGTGCTTCGAGCTCGCGTATCCTGGCGGCCTCGACCGCGGCACTGGCCTGCAGACGCGCTTTGTCAATGGCCTGCTGGATGGCTTTGCCCAGCAGGCTGGAGTTCACCTGATCCTTGCGGAAATAATCGAGCGCCCCGGCTTGCAGCGCGGCCACGGGCAGGCGCTCCTGGCTAAAGGCGGTGAGCATAATGACCGGGGTGCTTAGACCACGCTGACTCTTGGCTGCGAGAAACGCCAGGCCGTCCATATCAGGGAGATAGTAATCGAGGAGGACGAGATCATAGGACTGCGCACTGAGCTCCTCTAAGCCGCTCTGCGCCGACTCTTTATGGGTCACGGTAAAAGTCGCATCGCTGGCTTGTTGCAAGATGCGTTCGAGGAGCAATGTGTCGCGTTTCGAATCATCAACGACTAAGAGACGATAAGATGGCGTGGCCATCACGAGAGCCCTCCTACGGCTATGGGCTGGCCCCTAGGCTTCTGGGGGCAGTTTGACGATTTCCAGCCAGAATTTCCCTAGTTGTCCAATCACCTCGGTGAAGCGACTGAACTCGACCGGCTTGTGCAAATAGGCATTAGCGCCGACGGCATACGCCAGGCGTACGTCATCGGGGCGTTCCGAGGTGGTCAGGACAATGATGGGGAGCTGTTTGAAGCGCTCGTCTTGCTTGACCACTCGTAAAAAATCATGCCCCCCCATGCGGGGCAAATTCAAATCCAGGAGAATCATATCTGGGCGCGGCGCGCTCAGCACGTCTTTGTACAGGCCCTCGCGATGCAGATATGCCAGCGCTTCGTCCCCATCACGCACCACGCGGAGCTCGTGCGGCAGGCCCGCCTGCTTAAAGGCACGCTGGGTTAAACGGACATCCCGGGGATTATCTTCGACCAGCAGCACAGTTAGCTGGCGCATGACGCGGCCTCCGTCTTCGGGATGGTAAACCAAAATGTTGCGCCCGCACCAGGTGCGGACTCGACACCAATCTGACCGCCATGGGATTCGACAATTTTTTTGACGATGGTGAGTCCGGCGCCCGTGCCGGGATACTCTTCACGGGTATGTAAGCGTTTGAAAATCTCAAAGATACGCCCAAAATGCTCCGGGGCAATGCCGATACCGTTATCGCGCACAGTAAACCGATAATAGCGTGGGTAGGCTTGACACTCGATGTGGATCTCCGGGGTCGTGCCCGCGGTGAATTTCAGCGCGTTACTCAGGAGATTACTAAAAATCTGGGTCAAACGGACTTCGGGGTAGCGCACAGTCGGTAGGGCGTCCGGCACATGCAGGATGGCCTTCGTATCGTGGATCTCGATTTGCAGATCGTGCACCACACGATCCAACACGGTGCGGACGTCCACCGCCACCGCTTGGGTGTGTAAGCGCCCAATACGGGAATACTCTAAGAGGCCGTCGAGGAGTTTTTTCATGTGCAAGGCATCGTCAATAATTTCTTCGCATAGTTGCCGACCCGCGCTATCCAGCACCTCGCCGTAATCCTCCAGGAGCCAACGGGCATAGCCCTCAAACGTGCGGAGGGGCGCCTGGAGATCGTGACTGGCGGAGTAGGCAAAGTCCTCCATTTCTTGTTGCAAGCGGGCCCGGTCTGTCACATCACGAATCACGGACAAGAGACACGGTTGCCCTTCATAGTCGATCAAGCGATGCGAGGACGTAATAATAATTGTGCGCCCACGATAGGTGCGTAATTCGCCATGACGTCCTTCCAGGTACTGCCGCTGTGCCACGTGTTCCAGGAGAATCGCACGGTGTTCTGGATGCACGTAGAGGTCGACGGCGTGCCGTCCAATCAACTCCTGGGGACGATCACATTCCAGGATTTCGGCCGCACGTGGGTTCGCCTGGACAATGATCCCATGGCTATCGGCCACAATCACCCCGTCGGGTGCGAGGTCAAAGAGCGAATGGTAAAACGCTTCGGAGCGTGCCAGATCCATCGGCGCCACCAGCGGTGTCGGCGGTTCGGCGCTGACTGGCCCGACCGGCTGAGACGCGAGCAAGGCTGCCTGCGCCGCCATGGTGGCGTCACGCTGTGCGTGGAGTTGCCGATACAGTGTCAGCGCCTGTTGGCCCATGCTCTGTAACAGCGCCAGGGCCGCTTCGTGCGGTGGGGTCGGCGTTGCCAGGTGGGCCACCTCCTCAGGCGCGGCAGGATGACTGAAGGCGGGTTCAAAGCGGAGGCGGAGTTGTTCGGTGGCGGCTTGCACGCGCTGTGCCAGCAGTGGACCGCCAAGGTCGTGGAGCATGGTGTGCACGCCCTGGAGCCATTGCTCACAGCCGGCCTCGACATGGGCGCGTTCCTCAGTCGCAATGGCGGTCAGCACGCTCGCCAGGTCAAGCCCCTGCGCCGACCAGCGCCAACGCGACAGGAAAGGGTACGCATCGTGTAAGACGAGCCGACACGAGGTGAGAACCTCGGCGGTGGTCGCAACGCCGAGCAACGGGGTGAGATGCTGCCAGACACACATGTAGAGCTGGCCGTAGAACTGCGCCGTTGTTGCCTGCCAGGTGTGATCGTCATAGACCATCGCTCACTCCCTCACTGGGCTAGCTTTGTGATAGTATAGGGGCTCATGATAGAGCACCCACGGGGAGAAGACAAGATCACGCACGTCAGCGTGCACTCTTGCGGAGGCGCGTTATGGAATACGTTCCTTATGTGATTGTCGGTGGCGGTCTCGCCAGCGTTGCCGCAGCGGACGCCATACGCCGCCGCGATAAGACGGGGCGCATTGTGATTATTGGCGCCGAGCCCCATCCGCCCTATGATCGCGTGCCGTTGTCGAAAGGGTATTTACTCGGGGAAACCGAGCGCGACCAGGTGTTTTTACGCCCGGCGCGTTTTTATGAGCGCAACAAGGTGGAGTTACGCCTCGGCCAGGCGGTCACCGCACTGGATCTGTCGGCGCGCCAGGTGACGCTGGCAGACGGAGAGCAGCTCGGCTATGAAAAGCTGTTGCTGGCAACTGGCGGTCGTCCACGACGCCTGCCTCTGCCTGGGGCTGACCTGGAAGGCATTTACTATCTGCGCAATCTGGAAGATGCAGACGCCATCCGCAGTGCCCTGCCGGGGGCACGCCGTGCCGTGGTGATCGGCGGCGGGTTTATTGGCTGCGAAGTGGCCACCGGGCTGGCCCACTTGGGACTGGATACCACCGTGGTGGAGTTGACGTCTGGCGTGCTGAGCCTGGTGCTCGATGCGGAAACCAGCGGCTTTATGGAGTCGTTCTTACGCCAGCAGGGCATCACGGTCCTCACCAATACGGGCGCAACGCATTTCGTGGGCGAGCAGGGCCGGGTGCGGGCCGTGGTCACGAACACGGGCACGGAACTGGCGGCGGATCTGGTCACCGTTGGCGTCGGTATTGCCCCGAACACGGAGCTGGCCGCAGCGGCGGGGCTCACAGTCGAGAATGGCGTGGTGGTGAACGAGTATCTCGAAGCCGCGCCGGGGGTGTATGCGGCGGGCGATATGGCACGCTACTACAGCCCCTTCTTCGGACGTCACGTCCGCGTCGAGCACTATGATGTGGCCTTGCAGCATGGACGGGTGGCGGCGGCCAATATGACTGGCGAGCGGCGCATGTATGAGGCCCTGCCGTACTTTTTCTCACACATGGGTGGGCTGCACATTGACGTCGTGGGCGATATGGGGCGCCGTGAGCACAGCGTCCGACGGGGACCGCTCGGTGTAGAGCCGGGCTTCGCCCAAGGGTACTTCGCCGACGGGATGCTCCAAGCCGTGCTGTTCATCAATGGCGCTCCAGAGCTTCTAGAAGCGGCACGCGAGCGTATCCTGGCGCGGCGCCCCGTGGTGGATCCTCAGGCCTTTGCGGATGAGACGCGGGAGCTCGCGGCGCTGTGAGGCGGTCTGATGGCGCAGGCACTGCGGAGCGTCCCGCACATTTTACTTGACGTTGGCGTACAGGCTAAGGTATGGAAAGCCTACCCAGTTGGGCTGGGTAGGCGGCAGACCAGCATGACCTCACTCTGGAGGAGACGGGCGCATGAGCACGCATGGGATGGAACGGGAGCCTTGCTGTGTGTTTCCAGCCGACGGGAACACCGTCACGAAAGATCTCTTCGAGCTGAAGCCGGTCGCCGATGGCGTGTATGCCGCCATTGCGGCGCCACAATATAAAGTCAATTCCAACGCCGCGGTGATTCTGACCAACGATGGCGTCGTGGTGGTGGACTCCCACTCCAAGCCGTCGGCAGCACGGGCCCTGTACCACGCAATCCAGGGCATCACCAAGCACCCCATCCACAAGCTCATCAACACCCACTTTCATTGGGATCATTGGCAGGGGAATGAGGTCTATGCGGAGGCCTCGGCCACCCTGGAAATCATCGTCTCCGAGCGCACCCACCAGAATTTGACCGATGCGGAGGCCGGCGTAGGCGGTATTCCGCATATCGCGCGGCAGCTCGCCGCGTTGCCAGCAGAGATTGCCCAGATCAAGGATCAGATCGTACACGCCGCCACTCCTGAGCAGAAAGCCAATCTGGAAAACAACCTCCAGCAAGCCGAGGCGTTCTTCACGGAATTGCAAACCCTGAAGCCGACGTTGCCCACCCGCGCCGTGTCCGCCCCCGTCACCACCCTGCATGAGAACGGACGCGAGATCCAACTGCTGCTCCTGGGCCGGGCGCACACGGATGGCGACGTATTCATCTATATGCCCAAAGAAAAAGTTATCGCCACTGGAGACGCCCTGGTCGATTGGATGCCGTTCCTCGGTGACGGCTACCCCGAGGATTGGGTGCACACCTTAACGGCGCTTGAGCAAGTGGATTTTACGCACATCATTCCGGGCCACGGCGATGTGGTGACCAAAGACCGGGTGGTGTTCATGCGTAACTATCTCACCGATCTGATTGCCGCAGTCAAGCAGGCCGCGGCAGACGGTGCCAGCCTGGAGGACATGACGCCGGTGGTGGCGGATCAACTGGGCCCCAAGTACGAACAAGGGATGACCAAATACCCCATGGGGCAGTATCGGGATCGCATTGGCACGAATGTCGAAGCGGTGTATCGCAAGGTCGTTCACCACGGGTAAGGCGGTGAGGCAAGCGGGTGTGCTGGCCATCAGCACAGGTTTGGATTTGGCATCCGAGTGCAGATACGGTACACCTTAGCAACGAGCCTATCCAGGCATGTCAGCATGGATCGTACGAGGAGACGACTGCGTGAAATATCGCGTATCCATCGAACATCGAGAAACCTACATCGTCGATGCCAGTTGTGCTGCTGAAGCCCAGTTTGTGGCAGCGGATTTTGCAGCCAACCGTACCAATAGTGAGTATGCAGAACAAGTGCTCGAACATGCGGATGAGTCACTACACTATACCTGCACCCAGCTTGAATCCTGTCAGCATACTCCCAGCCTGGCGGAAGACCAGCTCGATGCCTGATGGTTGCATGGGACCGTGTTGAGAGCCGAAAGGAAGGACCGGAATGAGTATCCCACTGCGCCAAGCGCTGATGGTTGGCGCCTATGTCGTGAAACAACGCCTGCAAGGCCAGAAACGGTTCCCGCTGGTGTTGATGCTAGAACCGCTGTTTCGCTGCAATCTGGCCTGTGCCGGGTGTGGCAAAATCCAACATCCGACGGCAATCTTACGGCAAAATCTGTCGCCAGCCGACTGCTTTCATGCCGCGGAAGAATGCGGTGCGCCGGTGGTGTCGATTGCCGGGGGCGAACCACTGCTGCATCCACAGATCGAAGAGATTGCCGACGGTCTCGTTGCACGCAAAAAGTTTGTCTATCTGTGTACCAATGCCCTGCTGTTAGAAAAACATCTGGGGCGCTTTTCCCCCTCGCCGTACTTCACCCTCAGCGTGCACCTCGACGGGCTGCGCGAGCGCCACGATGAACTGGTGTGCCGTGAGGGCACCTTTGACGCCGCCGTGGCGGCGATTAAAACGGCCAAGGCCGCTGGGTTCCGAGTGACCACGAATACCACGGTTTTTGAAGGCGAGGACGCGGGCGCCCTGCGGACGTTCTTTGATTACACTTCAGCACTTGGCGTGGATGGCATGATGGTGTCACCAGGCTATAGTTACGCCAAAGCCCCCGATCAGGAACATTTTCTCAAACGCGAGCGTACCAAGGAGTTATTTCGTAAAGTCTTTGCTGGGAAGAAATGGGATTTGAACCACTCGCCCTTTTTTCTCGATTTCTTGCAAGGGAAGCGCGAGTACCAATGCACCCCGTGGGGCAATCCCAATTACAGTGTGCTCGGTTGGCAGAAACCGTGCTATCTCATGGCCGATGGCTATGCCACGACCTACAAAGAGCTGATGGAAGAAACGGCCTGGGAGAAGTACGGCACGGGTAATGACCCGCGCTGTGCCGACTGCATGGTGCACTGTGGCTATGAAGCTTCGGCGGTCACCGACGCTATGAGCAACCCCGTCAACATGGCGAAGTCAGCCTGGGCTACTTTTGTGAAATAAGCGGGCCTAAGGGACTGTGCGGGAAATCGCGACAGTGCGCCTCCACGTCAGCCTGGGTGGCCCGGTTGGCAACACGGGTCACCTGGGTCCACGCCAGGATCACCAAGGGCACGACGAGCAGCACATCGACATAGCCCAGCAAGTATTCGCCAATCATAAATGTGATACCGACATTAAATGCGTAGGTGCCGAGATAGAGGAGAGGACCGCACAATCCCCGATAGGGTATCCACCGGACGCCCCAATCGGCACGTTGTTGCGGACCAGCCCACCACACGCCATCGAGGAGGCGATGCAAGGTGACCAGCGCCGCGCCGACAATGGCCCACCCCCCAAAGTTCGCCAGCGGCACGCCAAAGTAAATCCCCTCCTCGTAGTAGCCGTAGATTTGTCCAAGGAACCAGCGCGAACCGCGCAGCGCGACCGGATCAATCACCACGTCGATGAGCACAAACAACATCACCGCCAGCACCAGGACCGCGGGGGAACGCCGTAGGGCTTTCGTGTCAATGATTTGCACATCATACCGCGTACGCCACAACGGTGCACACAAGCATAAGGCCGTCGCATAGCTGGCATACGCCAGAAAGATAAACGACAACGAATCCATGAAGGGGACGTTGCTGACCCAGAGTTCTTGCTGGCGTGTGGTATCAATATAGTAATACCAGCCAAAGGGAAAGCCATTCCGGGTGGAGCTGTATTCAGCGAGAAACACCAGCCAGTACCCCAGCACCATAAAGCTGAGGGTGCGCTTCAAGCCAAATTGCCAGGTGCTAAACGTGAGATAGACGGCGAGAAACACAAAGACATAGGGTCGCAGCAGGACCGTCCCAAGCAGCAAGGTCAGGAAAGAAGGTTCCATCAGGCGTAACCATACTCGCGAAACCACTCCACCGCCTGGCGCATGGCCTCGTCGAGCGGTGACTGGGGCAGGCCGAGCTCTTGCACGGCTTTCTGCGCGCTAAAATACATGGGGCGCCGGGCCATACGCACCCCATCGAGCGGGACCAGGGGTGCTTTGCCGGTGAGGTAGGTCAAGCCTGCACAGGCATACCCCAAGGCCAGGGCCAAACGATAGGGCACGCGCCAGCGCGGCGCTGGTATGCCACTGATCTCCGAGGCCAAGAGCAGAATGTCGCGCAGAGACATATTCTGGCAGCCGAGGATATAGCGCTCCCCGACTTTGCCGTGTTGCGCGGCGAGTAGATGGCCGCGGGCCACATCGCGCACATCCACGAGATTGAGCCCTGTCTCCATATAGCCGGGCATTTTGCGTTGCAAGAAATCGACAATGATTTTGCCCGTAGGGGTGGGTTTGATGTCCCACGGACCAATCGGCGCCGTCGGATTGACGATCACCACCGGCAGACCCTGCACACAAAACGCCAGCGCCGCTTGTTCCGCCAGAATTTTGCTGCGTTTATAGTGGCCAATGGCCTGCTCAGGGTCCAGAAACAGGCTTTCATCCCCCGGCGTGCCATCGGCTGGGAGTCCAATCGTCGCCACACTACTCGTATAGACCACCTTCTGTATGCCGGCTTCAAGTGCCGCCTGGAAGAGATGCTTGGTGCCCTGCACATTGGTGCTGTACAGATCATCGGGGAAGCGTGTCCAGAGGCTGTAGTAGGCCGCTACATGATAGAGCGTGTGGCAACCCTCGAGAGCGGCACGCAGTGAGACAGGAGCGCGGACATCGCCATGCACAATCTCCACGGGTAAGCCCGCCAGATTGCGCATATCGCTGCCGTAGCGTTTCAGTACACGCACGGCAGCGCCCTCCGCGAGTAAGGCACGCACCACATTGGCCCCGATAAAACCCGTTGCACCTGTCACCAGGGTTGTCACCGACCTCCCCTCCACGCGGCGGCCATAGAGACACTCGTGCCTTAACCGAGCTGTGTTGCCAGGTACTGCCTCCTGGGATCGCCGGGCTCCAGCCCGGCTCCCGAAGCCACGCTGGAGCGTGGCGCTCCCAGGGTACGTCGCACATGAGCTCGGTTGAGGTACTAGGTCACATCTTTAGTCGCTACCAGCCTCGGCCCCACCGGAGATTGCCGGGTAGACAATCCCTGCCAGAATCGCACCCACGAGGGGAGCCACCCAAAACAACCAGAGTTGTTCTAAGGCCCACCCACCCACCATGAGGGCTGGACCTGTACTCCGGGCCGGATTCACCGACACATTGGTCACCGGAATACCGATGAGATGGATGAGAGCCAAAGCCAGACCAATGGCAATCGGGGCAAAGCCCTTCGGGGCACGCTTGTCTGTTGCGCCGTGGATGATCAGCAGAAACATGAACGTCAGGACTGCTTCGGCCACAAAGCCAGCACTCATGGCATATTTACCAGGCGAATGCGCATCATAACCATTGGAGGCCAAGCCGCTCTTCACCACATCAAATCCGGCCTGCCCACTGGCAATCACGGACAGGAGCCACGCCGCCACAATCGCACCGATGAGCTGTGCAATAATATAGGGTAGGACGTCTCTCGCCGGAAAACGCCGTCCAACGCAGAGCCCTACAGACACAGCCGGGTTTAAGTGACAACCAGAAATGTGGCCAATGGTGTAGGCCATGGTTAAGACGGTGAGACCAAAGGCGAGGGACACGCCATGCAGGCCAATACCCCCATTAGGAAATGCCGCCGCTAGCACAGCACTCCCGCAACCACCGAAAACTAGCCAGAAGGTGCCAATAATTTCTGCAACAAACCGTTGAGCAATAGGCATAACCGCTTTCCTTTCTAAGGGTTGGGGTCATACGCCGGGAAGCGCACAGCCCGCAGGGCTGCGATGCGCCAGGATATCATGCTCCTTGTTCCACAAGGAGGAAAAAAGCCTGTAACCATTGTTGTAAATGGCGTCCGGCGACACGGGAGGCCCACCACCAGTACGGCAGCTTGGACAACAGCCACGGCTGCGCGCAGAGGCAGCCCGCCAGACGCACAGGCTGGAGAGAGCCGGTGACTGTGGTACAGGTCGCCACTGGCAGGGCAAAATCTTCGTGCACGGGATCAAAGATCGTCCGTAACACGGCAAAGGGTAGCTGACACGTCGTGGCGGTCTGTCCCACACTGTAGGATTCCATATCCACAGCGAGGGCACCCGAGAGACGTCCAACCATCTGCTTGACTGCCGCCTGCGCCAGCACTGCCGTGGTACTCAACAGGGTACCAGCATGACTCACGATAGCGGTCTGGGCCACCGCCATCGTGGCGACGTGTGCCAGACGCGCATCAGGATGGAGGATGGGAGCGTCAATGTCTTGGGCGAAGACATGCGTACTGAGCAGAGCATCCCCGACGCCGAGGTCCGCCTGTAAGCCGCCAGCGAAGCCTACACTGAGCACGCCAGTCAGGTGCGCGTGTTTGTGGAGCCAACGGACACCCTGGGCTGCCCGCGCGGCTCCCATGCCGCACTGGAGGAGGGTGACCTCTTGGCGATGGACAGTGCCCTGCCACAGCGAGCCAACCTCGCAGCTGAGCTGCCGTTGGTCCTGGAGCGCGCGGCGCACGAGCTGTGCTTCATGTGCGCACGCCGTAAGGATTGCGAGAGAACCAGCCATGCAGCGTTTCCTAGCGTAGCCTCCAGGCCAAGCTCTTGTATTTGCGCACCGTCTCTACGCATCCAAGAGACTCTGACGATAGCGTGCGAGCGCCATCAGCGGAAAATAGTGTTGATACATGTGGTATTTAATAAAAAAATACTTGGGGAAGCCCGTGCCGGTAAATTCGGGTTCATACCATGAGCCCGTGGCTGTTTGCGTGCGGAGCAAAAAATCCACCCCGCGGGTGACGGCCTCCTGGCGTCCCGCCCCTGCCGCCAGCAAACCCATTAACGCCCACGCCGTCTGGGACGCCGTGCTAACGCCCACACCACGCAGGGTGGGATCTTCGTACGAACGGCAGGTCTCCCCCCATCCCCCATCGGCGTTTTGATGCGCCAGGAGCCAGTGCATCGCGCGCTGGATATAAGGCTGCTGCATCGGCTCATGCACCGAGCGCAGGCCACACAACACATGGCAGGTACCGTAGAGATAATTGACGCCCCAACGGCCGTACCAGGCCCCGTCAGGCTCCTGATTGTCTTGCACAAAGCGTAGCGCCTTGCTGACAAGAGGATGGGTACGCGGAAACCCAATGAGCCCGAGCAATTCGAGCGCCCGCCCCGTGAGGTCGGAGGTACTGGGATCCAGCATGGACTCTAAATCGGCAAACGGAATTTTGTTGAGGATGGCCTTATTGTTATTCAAATCAAAAGCGCCCCAGCCACCGTCATCACACTGCATGCTCAACAACCATTGCAGACCCCGCTGAAAGACCTCGCCTTTTTCCTCGTCTGGCAAGCCCGCTTTGTTCAACGCTATGAGCACGGCGGTCGTATCGTCGTTATCAGGATAAAAGTCGTTATTGAATTCGAACGCCCAGCCTCCAGGCTGGCCGCGCTGATTTTTCACCTTCCAATCACCCTCGCGCAACACTTGTTTCCCGACGATCCATTGCATAGCGCGGCGAATATCCGGATGCGTGCGTGGCACGCCAGCGTCGGCCAAGGCGGTGATGGACAAGACAGTATCCCACACGGGTGAGACGCACGACTGCAGGCGGAACGTGTCGGCTGTTTCGATGCCAAAGCGTTCGATAGCCTTCAAACCTTTGGCCACGGGCGGCGAGTCCAGACGATACCCTAAGCTAAACAGCGCCAGGACCGAGTTCATCATGGCGGGCATGATACCACCCCAATCTCCCGTGTGGTCCTGATGCTCAAGCGTCCACTGTTCCGCACGGCGCATGGCAGCATCACGAAACGTCTGCAAGGTGTATTTTTCCGAAAGTTTGAGGAAGCTGTCAAGCAACACAAAGAACGTGCCCCAATTCAGCCCGCGCTCGCGGTTAGGCATGGCATAGCGCGCCGGTCCACAGGGCTCGAGGAATAATTCCTCCACACTGCGTTCTGCGGGGAGGGGATACAGCGGCTTTTTGGCGAAGACGATGCTGAGCGGCACAATCACACTGCGCGACCAGCTGGAAAATTCGTAGACATTAATATAGAACGAACGCGGTAAGAAGATAATCTCAGGCGGAATGACCGGAATCCCACGCCAATCGTATTGCCCGAATAAAGCGAGAAAAATCTTCGTAAAAACGCGCGTCTTCGTCGCACCACCCTGGGAGAGAATAAACTGACTGGCACGCTGCATCGCCGGTTCCTGGGCATTGACCCCAGCCACGCGCATGGCCAGATAGGCTTCAGTACTGGCGCTGATCTCGCCGGGGCCGCCATAATACAAATTCCAGCCACCATCGGCTTGCTGCTGCGAGAGGAGATAGCGCACACATTTCTGTTCACGTTTCGTATCGACCAGGCCAAGCAGGCGACGGAACAACAGGTATTCGGAGGTCAGCGTTGTGTTCGCTTCGAGTTCTCCTACCCAGTATCCCTCTGGCAGTTGCTGTGATAAGACATAGTCTTGCGAACGCCTGATGGCCTGTGACAGCCGATCAGGCTGGACACCATGCATGCTCTCTCTCCTCCTGTGCGCGTGCGCGAGGTTGTCGGTTACAGGGCAAGGCAACCTCGCAGTTTTACATTTGCGCCAAGATGTACATCATGCTCATACAATTTGTCAAGCACAATGACAATTATGTGCTCTGCTCATCAGGCTCTACGGCAGCGCGGAACAGATCGTAGCGGCGTCCTGCCCCGGCGACGATGCTGTTGAGATCTTCTGCAAGCACATAGCCCTCGGCAATCAGGGCTTGCGTCGCAGAGTGCACCTGCGCCAGGAAAGCTTCCCGCGATGCATAGCGCTCGGCAATCGACCGGCGCGGATCCCCACTGGCTTCCCGCGCTGCCTGGGTGGCCGGAAATGGCAGCGTCCAGCCCGCCAGACCACCGGTAATGCCAATGACCAGTTCCGGGTTCCCGACGTCTTGATGCCGGAGATTCCAGCCCGTGTGTGTGGCCACCGGTGTGGTGACATCGGGCAACCGAATTCCGGCCACTTCGTTCCCATCGGCATCGACAGCCGCCACTAGAGCCGGATACGCCTCACCCTCCACCGCGGGTAAAGTCAGCGTGCGTCCCAGGGCAGTCTCCGGGCCGTAGTCTAAGCGCAGGGCTTGTAGCATGCGTGGTGGGAACTGTACCCTAGGAATGGCACGGAATGTCGCGGCGAGGGTGTGCGAGGGCACCGCACTGCCATCCGCCAGGCGTGGGTGGCAACTCGGGGCTGGCGCTTCGCCGGTCGTGACCCAGCGATCCATCTGGGTCAGTGCCGCGCGCAAGAGCGGCGTGTAGTCCACCGTGTTGAAGGGCAGCTGGCCGCGCAGGCCATCGGCGGGACGTACGCTCAGAGGCGGAAACACTCCAGCACCGTGCTGTGATCCGGCAAAATGATACCGCCGTACTGCGGCGGATTCCGGCGCATCGGTCATGTGCTCCAGGTCCGTATGAATGAGGGCGGCATCCCCACGCCAGTATTCGGCCGAGGTGTTCGTAAACATGATCTTGGGGAGCGGACCACGTGCCGCCAGGCGCTCCAGGAGCGCGCCAGTTTGCCCCGTGACCGGGTCTGTTTGCGGCGTATCCGTAAAAGGAAACAGCTCCGGGATGATGTAGCAGACGTCTTTGGAGGGCTGACCAAAGCGCAGATTAAACTCGCCACGCATGCCGCCAGCCACATGTGGGATGAGGCCGTCCAAGGCCATGCGTTCCTCCTCATCCTCATTTAATCCCAGATGGATCATCTGGCGCAAAAAGCGACCGCTCTGGGAGACGCCAAAGGCATAGGCATAATCCAGGGTGTCTGCACACGGATTCCCAGAGCCAGCGGAGGCATATTTGAGGAACGAGACGATGTCCCGTACCGCGGCAAAGCCAAGGCCCACCACACGGCTACCACGCGTGGTATAGACCACCTGATACACCTTGCCCGCCTCAAAGCCGCCGGCGAGGGCGACATAGTGCGGATCTGGGGCCCCATCCAGTTGGACAAAAGACCACGCCTCACGTGGCATCGGGCGCGCCGGGGCATTCGGATGGTCCCGCACGTACAGGACAGCCTCTGGATCGTCCAGCGTGGCTGCTGGGTGTGGGAGGTGTTGCCGGTCGGCCAGGTAGAACATCGATACCCCTTCGTCCGCCTGGAATTGGCTCAGGATCTTGCCGACCAGGGGTGCGCCGTCTGGCCCGAGCGCTTCCGGAGCCTGCAGGCCCATCAAGCCGGGGAGGGATGGGACGTCGGCCTGCCAACCACACCAGGCCACTGTATAACCATGACGCATCAGAAAGCCATTCCCCGGATCTAGGGGTGTAGTGGGGTCAAGAGGCCGCGGCGCACTATTGAACAAGCTGAGGACCGTTTTGCGTCCCCGATTGACCACATCAAACAGCAGGCGTCGATTACCGCGTGCCGGGTCAAGCGGCTGGAGCATGGCAAAGTGGGCGGAAAAGTGCACCATGCCCACAGCATCCCTGGGCGCGAGTGTCACATCGGTGATGGCGGCATTGCAGGTATGGAGTGGGTCTATCGCGAACTGCACGCGGCCTTCGAGCAGCTGATATGGCCCGCTGGCGCCAAAGGGGTGACCCTCCATAAAAGGGCGACGCTGTATGATGTCCAGGCTGATAACGGGCACGGGGACTCTCCTTTCCGTACAAGGTTCCTGCGCCGGAAACTGCTAATTGATGGCGTGAGAGCGTATGGCAACAGGGAGGGATGGTTGTTGTAAGAGGGAAGAGGAGGCCGAACCGTTCAAATGTTGCTTGAGGCGGTCGGCCTGTCTTGGCGTATGAGGTCACACCGACATGCTACACGTCGTGCAGACTCCGCATGAAGAGTTTGAAGCGATTTTGTGCGGCGGAGGAGAATACGGAGATATACTCAGGATCCTTAGTAAAATGGGTGAGGAGCTCTTGGAGATGGATCACGGCACGATCAGGAAAGCCACACCGATATTCACCTGCGGAAGCATCGAGCAGCTTGCGATGGCTGGGATTGACCTGCGCGGCAATAGCCGCCATCTGCCGATCGTAGACCACCACTTTCTCGGCTTCGGGCAATTCCGGCAAGGCCATAGGATGGGGGTCTTCCAGGTCGAGAGCGACCAAGGAGAGTGTTCTGAGTGCATTGACTGCAGGTGTCAACTCCGCAAGAATGATTTTTTCGTCCATAAATGGGATCTTCCTCTGGTGACTTGGTGGACAGCCTAGCCTCATACACATAGGCTCAACGTAGAGCGCATGCGGGAGGTTCACACCACACGGTGCCTTTTTATAGCCGATTTTGCAGGGATTATCCAGTCATTACCGCAGAGAAAAAAAATTATGTTGGCAACGCAGCAAGAAGCGCTGTAGATTGCAGGGCACGTAGTGTATACTCTCGGCGTACCGTACATAGTGATCGGTGGGCGTTGTGGACTGTTTCTTGGGAGGAAGGTTTCGTCATGGCGGCAACTCAGCAACTTGAAGATCTCGTGGGCACTCTCGAACAAAGTGTAGGGAGCGGGCTGGCCTATTTTGAGGGTCCAGGAAGCACATCCAAGGTTAAACTTGGACGTTACGGCCCGCGTGAGATTTTATGCCAGATGGTGTGGTGGCACCAAGTGACGCTCGAAGGGCTCGAATCCGTCGCGTCGGGAGGGGCCCCGTATCGGATTTATGCTTCGGTGGACGAGATGAATGCTCGGGCGGTAGGACGCTTTGCTGCCAAAAATCTGCAGCAACTCTTGGCCATGGGGCGTGAGGCACACACCAAACTCGTCAAAGCGGCGCAAGCCTGCTCGGATCCGAGTGCGGTGATCTTAGTCATGGGAGATGGCCAGAGTCGGTCGTTGCAGCAGCGCCTGGAAGTGATTGCGCCGCATTGGCAGGAACAGGTCAAGGCGTTGCAGACGGGTGTTGAGGATACGGGCCCTGCACATAAGTTTGGGTACGCTGCACAAAATCCTGGACAACGTTAAACATCTACAATGACCCACAGTCTACGGGGGCGTCAGCTTGGGTGGGGTTACAAGCCTAACGCCCTCCGTGGCATGCCTGTTTCGCTCTCCTAGCCATTGACCCACACAGCCGTCACGGTTATTTCGGCTTGTGCTTCTCGATGAGTGCAACCACTCGAGAGTCGATCTTCTCTAAGGAACGTCCAGCATCGGCGTACGCAATACCCAAATGCGCCTGACGTGAGATAGCTTCGAATTCATCTTTCCCGCGCCAGCTGTTCTCAATCTCTCCAAACAATGCTTCAATGTGTGCTTTATCAAACATGCTTTTTGACCTCTTCTGCTCTTGGCCCACAAAGTAATATGGGGTCAGAGGAACACATCTGACCCCATACACTCACTTACGCTGACATCCTGGACACCATCGAGGACTATTCGTCGCCGATAGTCGTATTGCCCCTGTCCAGAATACCGTGCAATTCATGCACAAAACTCAGGGCGTCTTCCTGGGAAGGCATACCCTGGTTCATCAGCTTCTCTTTGAACTGCTGCACCAGCCAATCTTCGTTACGGCCATGAGGAATTTCGAAGAACTGCCGATCAAACTGCGGCAGCTGGCCAGGTCCGAAGTAGCCTTTTTCCATCAACGAATACCCTTCCAACAGATCCGTGCCTTTGCCAAGAACCTGCCCGGTGGCTACATAGTGTTCCATAACCGCTGGAGCACCAAAACGCTGAATGGGGCACACCTTCATACAGACCGCACAGCCATCGTAACGGGCCATGACTGGACGGCAGCGCTCGTAGATGAGCTTGTTCTTCTCAACACCACGCCACCACACCTTCTCACGCACCAGCGCGCGGCCTGGGCAACGGTTGACGCACACTTGGCACTCTTGGCAGAACTGATGGAGACCGAAGTCAACGGGCTCATCGTAGCTCACCGGAGCATCCGTGGTGATCATGGCGATACGCGCACGTGACCCAAAATGCGGGGACAGCAACTGGCCATTAGCGCCCAACTGCCCGAGACCGGCGGCTACGAACATTGGGATGTATGCCGCGCTATTGTCATTGGGGCTGTGGACTTGGGCATGATAGCCCAGCGAGCGGATATAGTCGGCGAGATCGAGGAGCAGCGCCCCTTCGATTTCATACGTACCGAAATGGGCAAATTCCGCTTCCATACCAGGCAGAGTTTGCGTCTGCACGTAATCTTGTTCCAGCGCCACGCAGATAGCGTGATCGTACTTCACCCAGCGTTTCTTGCTGGTATAGACGTGCCGGCGATCCATATTCGTGAAGCCGACTTCGCCAAAACCCATCTCACGCGCCTTCAGGCGGATCAGTTCGGTGACGTCTTCACCCGTCGGCGTGCCCGTCGGTTCGAGGTCGCCGGAGACCGCGGCGGCATCCACGAGGGGCTCGTTGATGTCGTCATGACGCTGGCGATACATCTTCATTTCGTCGTGGTACACTGTCCATACCCAACGACGGTCGGCAGCTTTGACGATATTCTGGGTTTCTTCGGGATAGACGCGAGCATAAAAACTCACGTCCGCTTCCCGCATACGGGTACCCGGCACAGTGGCCAGATCATCAGCTACGGTGATTTGGACATCCGCATCCCCGTGTTTCCGGCCCCGATGTGTAACAACATGATGTACTGTTTTCGGCATTAGTTTTTCTCCCACAGCGCAGTAGTGCTAACCCTGACTACCTACCAGGGCAGCGTACCCCGCCTGTCAATGAACGTCAAGAGAAAAATAAGAATGAGTAATAAGATTTATCTGTCAATTAGCCAATCCTGCGTAAACCCCATGGATGTATCCATGGAGATAGAAGAAAGGGCTTGTGGGCACCCTCAATGGGTGCGAACAGGGAGTGTTTCCTGCTTGGTTGTGAGCGTGAGGTGCATCGACTTGGCGCTTCAGGCCTACGTGCCGCGACGCAAGGCACGCCTGAGCGCAGCAAACGTCGCCAGGTTGTCGTCCGCGTGCCTGAGCGGATAACCAACAGACGCACCAACTGCACGCATCAGGAAAGCCGCCGCCTCGTCAATCGGTTCGATGTCATTGCCGTTGAAGACTTGGCGGTCAGGCGGATGGTCCACCATCATGGCCTTGCCCAAAGCATGCACGATGCGGCGTGGTTGCAGTGCGTTACGCCGCCGCCTTACATATTGTAACTCTGGGACAACAGAGTCTGGGACTCGTCCCGAGAAGCCCCGGGTTTGAGCCGTGGGGAGTTGTCACCAGCGCCATGTCTCAATTGTGTCGTAGCAATCCTCTCCTTTGGTTCTGGCACGCAGAGCGTGTATCATAGCTCTAGAACATGGCGCGTTTCAGATGACTTCAGGAGGATGGACATGCATATTTGTTCGTTTCTTCCCAGTGCGACCGAGATCGTCTACCTGTTGGGTTTGCAAGAGCACCTCTATGGTGTGACTTTTGAATGCGACTATCCTCCAGATGCACAGACCAAGCCGCGCGTCGTGCGCAGTATTTTTGATGACACGCCTCTCGGCAGTGGCGATATCAGCCAGATCATCGGCCAGCGGCTCAAGGAAGGGTTGGGGATTTACGACATTCAGCAAGAGGTGTTGGCGGCGGCAGCCCCTGACTTACTCCTGACGCAGGCCATCTGTGAGGTGTGAGCCGTCTCCACTCGGCAGGTTGCCGAAGCGAGTATTGCGCTGCCCAAGACCCCGCTGGTGGTGTCGTTAGATCCGAAATCGATTGAGGACGTCCTCGAAGATATCTGGCGGGTGGCGCGTGCGACTGGGACGGAGGCGGTCGCAGCACCGCTTGTCGACAGTCTCCAAGCCCGGATTGATACGGTCGTGGCGCGTGTCGCCACCGCGGCGCATACCCCGCGTGTTTTACACCTTGAATGGGTCGCGCCGTTGATGTGCGGTGGGCATTGGATTCCACAAATGGTGGAGCTGGCAGGTGGGGTCAATTGTTTTGGCACCCAAGAGCAGGGCTCATTTCGCCTGGAGTGGCCAGAGATTGTCGCCAGTCAGCCCGATGTCATTATGGTCATGCCGTGTGGCTTCAACGTGACACGCGCCTTGGAGGATGTCGCCCTGCTTGCCCAACAGGAGGAGTGGGCCGCACTCCCAGCCGTGCAACAGCGGCAAGTGTATGTCCTGAATGCCAATGCCTACACGAGTCGCTCGGGACCGCGCTTAGTGAATGGCCTGGAAATCTTTGCCGAGATTCTGCATCCAGAATGTGGTACTGGCATCATTCCTGAGAGCGATGCACTCCGACTCTCTGCCGAGCAACTCCAGGCCAGGAGTGCCCTCTGAAGGCAGCATGCCGGGGTGCCGTGAACACCGTGCGTCTCCGCCGGTGTTCACAGGAGGGTGACACGGCTATTCGCCTGTAGCCGCGGAGAACTCCGGGGAGCGGAAGACGGTTTTGGCAATGTGCATAAAGGAACGGGCTGGCATCACGCCGACATAAAAGGCCAGCTGCATGCCCAGCTCCATAATTTCCGTGCGCGTCAGGCCATAACGCAGGGCGCCTTCAATCATGCGCCGTATTGACAAGTCGTATTGTCCCCGGACCACCATGGCCACGAGAGCACAGACGATACGGCTTTTCATATCCAGCCCAGGCCGCGTCCAGATGGCGCCCCACAGATATTCCTGCATCAGCACGTCCAACGCCTGTTCTTCCTCTGTGGGCTCGGTTGGGTGATAGCCGAAGACATCGGGGATCAGTTCCTGATGCTTGGCTACGCCGCGCTCATACAGTGCCTCAGGCGTGAGCGTGGCATCAAACGTGGCGGGGAGGGAGACGTGGAAACCGCGTTCGTCAAACACCTCTTTCGTCACGGCCAGCGCATTATAGGAGGCTGGTATCCCCGCGTAGAAGGCCAGCTGCATGAAAATTTCAATGATCTCTTCGGGCGTAATGCCCACGTTGAGGGCATTGCGGATGTGGACTCTCACCTGGGTGGTGGCCACTTGAATGGCCGCGACCGTTAAATTGGCCATGGCACGATGTTTAATGTCCAGTCCCGGACGGCTCCACAGGGAGCCATACAAGCTTTCCGTGGTAATACGAAACATATCCGGCGCTAACTCGTACGCCACGGGTACGGAGCCCCGGAAAACCCGACCTTCGCCACCGGCGAGACTCCCTCGCGTCTCAAGCCCCTTTTGGAACCGCTCTTCTAAACTTGCCATACTGCTTTCCTCCTGGGCCACGCCACGTGCTAGGAAGGCTAGCTACGCTTTTTGGCCTCGTCAACGAGAGCCCGTGCTGCATGCTTGTCACGAAACCAGAGTGCATCAATCCGTTCATACTTTACCCAACGATTGGGCAGATCAAGTTCGGCAAAAATAGCTTCTACTGGGCATGCCGGCTCACACGCGCCACAATCAATACATTCATTCGGGTCAATATAGAGCTTGCGATCTTTCTCCGCTTCATAATGAATGCACGCCACCGGGCACACGTTGACGCACGCCCGGTCTTGGACGTCGATGCATGGCTCTGCAATGACGTAGGGCATTCCCATCACCTCCATTCCTCATGCGTTACGCGGTGGCACGCTGCAAGGCCGCCACGCGGTCGGCGGATTCCCAGGGGAATTCTGGACGACCAAAATGCCCATAGGCTGCCGTGTCGCGGTAAATCGGCCGGAGCATATTCAGCCGGTCGATAATGCCGGCAGGGCGCATATCAAACACCTCCCGGATGGCCTGGCTAATTTTCTCATTGGGCACAGTCGGGTTGACCGTCTCGACCGACACACTCACCGGGTTGGCATGCCCAATGACATAGGCAATCTGCACCTCACAGACATCCGCCAGTTCCGCCGCCACCACGCTTTTCGCAATATAGCGTGCCATATAGGCTGCCGAACGATCGACCTTGCTGGGATCCTTGCCCGAAAAGGCCCCGCCGCCATGGCGCCCCATGCCACCATAGGTATCGACGATGATTTTCCGTCCGGTCAGGCCAGCGTCGGCTTTGGGGCCACCGACCAGAAACGCCCCGGTGGGATTCACAAAGACAATGGTGCTATCAAGTTTGTCGCGTTCTTGATCCATGACCTGATGTGACAACAGGCGGTTGGGGATCACTGGCTTCATGACGTGTTCAATGAGCAGGGCACGCAGATCACGCAAGGCCAAGGTGGGCGCATGGTGCGTCGAAATCACCAAGTTGGCAATCGCCACGGGGACGTTATCTTCATATTCTACCGCCACCTGGGATTTGCCATCGGGATAGAGCCCAGGGATAATCCCCTGTTTGCGGACCTCTGCGAGGCGCCGCGTCAGACGATGCGCGAAGTAAATTGGCGTGGGCATCAGTTCGGTATCCACGCCGTTGAGGAGGGCTTCTTTGGTCGCATAGCCAAACATCATGCCTTGGTCGCCAGCCCCTTGTTCCTTGAAGAGCCCTTCTCCCGCAGAGACTCCTTGCGAGATGTCGGGGCTCTGTGGCTTCAAATAGACATAGACATGGCAGGTGTCAGCAGCAAAACCAATGGCGTCTGATGTATAACCAATGTCGCGGATGGCTTGCCGGGCAATCGCCTCGATGTTGAGCTTTTCGAGCACGACCTCGCTGACTTCTCCGGCAATCACGACGAGATGTTCGGAGACCAGGGTCTCACAGGCGACACGCGCCTTGGGATCCAGCGCCAGCGCAGCATCAAGCACGCTGTCTGAAATCTTGTCGCAGACTTTATCTGGATGACCCTCGGTCACACTTTCCGATGCAAATGTAACGCGCATGCCTCTTCCTTTTTCCGAGTTTGCTCTCGCGTATCCCTGCGTATCCCTGCGTATCCCTGCGCTACGACAACCGCGTTGCCTGCGCGTGTGCGCCACAGGAGTTATTCCACAAATCTGCCTGGGGGTCAAGTCTTGTACACCTACGCATGGGCCACGGGCGTGAGAAAGGGCATGAGGGAGTGCCAGAGCGCCAGACGCCCTTCGTGGTTGTGGGAGGAAAATGGCAGCAGCACATCGTCTGGGGGCAGCCCTAGTGTCTGACGTATGGTGTGCAGATGCGTCACGTGCCGGCTGTGCGTGACCTGATCGGCTTTCGTGGCCACGGTAATGATCGTCAGATCACGCCGCAGCAACCAGGCCCGGAGCTGCTGGTCCATCTCGGTGGGGGGATGCCGCAAGTCCACGAGATGGACGATGGCACGTAGCGTGGTGCGCTGCTGTAAATAGGTTTCGACCATGGGACGCCAGCTGGCCTGGATCGCGCGGGGCACTTTGGCGTAACCATACCCTGGTAAGTCCACCAGCAAGAAGTCGTGATTCACGACGAAAAAATTAATCGTGCGCGTTTTGCCGGGCGTGGAGCTTGTTTTGACCAGGCTCTTCCGATGAACCAGGGTATTGATCAACGAGGATTTCCCGACGTTCGAGCGTCCGGCAAACGCGACCTCGGGCAAAGGCGAACGTGGATACTGGTCATCGGAGATCGCACTCGTGATAAACTCTGCAGTGATAATTTTCATAACTCACTCTATCGTATAACAGGCACAGAGGTCTAGCGTGATGACTCTCCTGCAGAAATGGCGACGTGCCGCGCCTCACGGAGCGCTGTACTGCGGCGGCGCTGATCTTCAGCGCGGCGGTGCACAATCGCTGCCAGGTCATCATAGGTATAGACAGGCAGTTCGCTCGGAGTCAGGGCCCCTGGACGCTGCCACCGCGCTGTCCAGGAGACAGGGAGCCAGACCTGCCGGATGGCGATGTCGAGCAGGAACAGGCCCAGCGCCAGCAGCACAAACCACGGCCAATAATCGTGCAACGCGGTCAATTGTTGGCGCTGGAGCGCCCACAACGCCTCCACCGCGTCTCGTGGCGCTTCAGCCCGTAGGACGTGCCCCCCCGTCTGCTTACTGAGGTGATTGAGCAGACGATAGTTGGTGTCGAGGCCTAGGTATTCGGCGGAATAAGGCAGCGTCAGGCCAAGTGTCTTGGGACCGATCGTGGTGTCCCCCTGCCGTCCCGAGAGTGTCAGGACGTACTGCCCATGACCCTGCATCGGAAAGCGTCCCTGGTAGCGCCCTGGAGCTATCGCTGTGAAGGTGACAGCCAGGGTCTGACGATTCGGGAGGAGAACCCGGCTCTCTTGGAGATCCACGTGATTGAGGTAGCGTGCTTCCGCATCATAGATATCCGCTTGGATCACCGCTTCACCAGCGCGTATTTCGACCTGCACGTCCACGTGTTCGGGGCTGTCTTGCCGTTGCACCCAGCGCATCAGCTGGGCCGTAAAGACGCCAAACTGGGACCAGTGTACCCAGTCTTTTCCCCAACGCTGCGCCAAATCCGCCGTAAAGGCAGCGGTCCGCCCGAGGCCGTACCGTTGCACGGCGAGCAAGGGATCGCCTTTCGGAGTCGCTAGGAGCACTTCTGCAGTAGGTTTGCCATACGTCACGACATAGCCATAGAGGGGCGGCGCTTGCGCCACAGCGATGCCGTGGAGTAAGGGATGCTCCGTCTGCAACGTGGCGCGGAACTCGTGTTCGTCCAGGAGCCCGCGTGAGACCAAAATCGTCTCGGTGGTGAAGATGCGCGGCACATTGTGGGCGTCGTCCGTGGCATAGCTCCGGCCATGCCCCCAGTGGGCAATGGCGTCCATGAGGGTGCGGTCAGCGTCTTTGCCGAGGGCCACGGCGCTGATGGTAATGTTGTGCGCTGTCGCTTCGGCCATGAGGGCCTCGAAATCCATATTGGGGGTCAGGCCGTCGGACATGGCAATCAGATGTTTTTTGACCGCCCGTACGTCTTGCAAGGCCCGCACACCTTCTTGCAGCGCTTTATAGAGATCAGTGCCGCCGGCGTGTTTCAAGCCTGCCAGTTTCCCGGCGATCTGCTCGCGCTTGCCCGCCTCGGTGATGGGCACGGTCCACTCCCAATCCGCGTTAAAAGCCAGCACGCCAGTCTGGTCGAAAGGATTGAGCAGTTTCATAGCCGAGAAGGCGGCGATTTTGGCCACGTCCATCTTCGTGGTGTGTTCGTCGGGTCTCCCAGTGGACTGCGAGCCGCTCACATTGCCACCCATGCTATCGGAACGGTCAATGACCATGACCAGGCATAGACTCGGCAGTGACATCTTGGTGGGGATATCCATATCCACGGGTAACATTTTTTCGAGCGCTGTCCGGTAGTACCCTCCGGCGCCAAAACTCTTTTCCCCGCCCACCATGAGCAGACCACCGCCCATATCCCGCACATAGCGCTCCAGGGTCTCCATCTGCGACACCGAAATACCAAAGCTGGGCACATTGTCAAAGATCAGCCCTGCATAGTCGAGATAGCCGCTGAGCGTTTGCGGGAGTTCCTGCCAGGGGCGGTCATCAATAGTAAAGCCTTGCTGGCGCAGCGCTGCGGCCAGCGCCGAGGACGTGGCCGGGGGGTCATACACCCGGAGTACCTTGGGCTGTCCACTGACCGCGGTAAAAGCCTGCAGGCGATTGTTGTCCATAATGGTATCTTTGGGGCTGTTGACGACGAGCTGGTAGAGCTGCACGCCTTCGGCACTGGCCTGCTGCGTAAACTGGTAGTAATTTTTGCCAGGCTGGAGGGCCACCTCCCGCCGGTCGATGAGCTGTCCTTCCCGCCAGAGTTCGATGGAGGCAGAGGTCTCCACGGTACTAAAGACCACCGCTTCGACGCGGTAGGGCATGCCCCCTTGCAGGTGCGCCGGCACGATTAAGCGCTCTGCCCGCACTTCAGGCTCATGCACCGCGCGGCCCAAGGGCACGACAAAGACTTCTATGCCCAGGGAGCGAGCGATCAGCCCGGCGTCGGTCGCCGCACCGACGTTCTCGTTGCCGTCACTGAGCAGGACAATACGGCGCTCCCCCTCTGCCGGGAAACTGGCCATCCCGACCTGGAGAGCGCGGGCGATATTGGTGGACGTCCCTTCGACCTGGGAGGTCACCTCCGCGAAGGCGAAGTGTGGCGATACCCCCTGGTCAACGACCGCCTCAGCCCCAAACACCACCAGCCCTACACCATCTGCGGCGCGTTTGTGCTGGCTAACCGTACGGATGAACTCGAGGGCCTGTTGTTGAACTGTGGCCGCAATACTGTGTGAAACGTCGAGTAAGAAGACCACGTTGACTCGCTCTGAGGGTTGCGTGATGCTCAGGCGCATGAGCGCGACGACCAGTAGCAGCAGCACGCCGAGGCGGCAACCAAGCACGAAACGCCGTCGCCACGGCGAGAGACGTCGCGGCGTGGCGCGCAACCAGTGCCACACGAGGAGGCCAAGGAGGAGGAGGAGAGCATAGTAGGGATAAAAGACGCGTATCTGCATGGGTCACCCACTTCCCGGCCCCGCTTCGACTGGGCGCAGCGTTCCGCGCTGTGCCGAAACGCCATGTGCCTCGATCCCTCGGCTCTGTCTTCATTGCACTGGTTGTAGCACAGGCATGCTGGTGAAGCAATGGCGGCTCGGTCTGAGGCTCACGACAGGCGCCGTGGCACTGGCGTTGTGGCGGGACGAATGCGTGGCCAGATATGCAAGACAAACGTCAGGGCTGCGGCACTTTGTAGGATTCCCGCACTGGTGAAGGCGAGCGTAGCGGCCATCGTCCCGCCCCAGACTTCGAGCAAGGGATGCACGATAATCAAGGCTAAGGCACTATTCAGCAAGAAATAGCTGCCCCAGGCGAGGGCAGTATGCCCTCGAGCCCCCCCGTCCAAACGTGGCAGCACCCAATAACACATCCCCAACGTGAACTGGCCCATACCACCAATCAAAACCAGATACGTATGCGCCGGCAGCAAGACCCAGAAGGCGGGAAACCAGCCCGTCCCTTTCTGGATGAGAATGAGGCCACCGGGAATCAGCCCGATAGCCAGAGACAAGATACCGCCACGCACAAAACAGCGGCTGAGCTTTGGCATATCGACGCCTCCAGGCGCTGTCCGACCTCGGGGCTAGCGCCGGCGGTCGCGGATACGGCCCCACGTATTATAGACAAAACACCACCCCGCGGTCACTTGAAGGAATGCCGCGGGAACCAACAGCCATCCTACGCCGTGGTGTGGGGCCAGGCTGTGCCACGGTTCAACCACGGCCCGCAAGAGCAGCCCCAGGTTCAAGCTGCCGTATGTCACCCATCCTAACCTGCTGCTACGTTGCGGCTGCGCTTTCGAGAACGTCGGAAACATCCAATATGCCACGCCAAACACGCACTGCATCAGCCAACCAACAAGGAGGAGATGCCAGTACACCGGTTGCAAGACGCTAAAGAGCGTCCGCCCCCTCCACCCGAGCTCAATCAGCAAGACCCCGCCGACGAGAAACCCGGTCAGAAAATACATCATAGCTGTTTTGAGAAACCATCGCGTCAGCGTTGGCACGCCCTCAATCCCCTCCTACCCCTGCCGCAGTCACCGCGTGCTCGGCGGCCCCTACGTGACCAGCAGCCTTATACCGCAGGCACAGCCGGGTGTTGCCGTGCCACGAGCACGGGGCAGGGGGCCAGGCGCACGACTTTTTCCGCCACGCTGCCCAAGAACAGGTGCCCGAACCCGGTACGTCCATGGGTGCCCATGATAATGAGATCCACCTGCTGTGCCTTGGCTATCTCAATAATCTCGTGAAACGGTGCGCCATGGACAAGCACGGCAGTGCCTTCCAGTCCCGCTGCCGTGATGCGGGTACGATACGACTCGAGCGTCGAGCGAATTTCGGCTTCGAGGGTTTCGAGATAGCTATACGGCAGGGTAACGCCCATATCCGCGCCACCCAGTGCCACAGACTGTAGCACATGGAGGAGCGTGATACGCGCATCGAGCTTCCCAGCCAACGTCATGGCATACTCCAAAGCATGATCAGCATATTCACTAAAGTCGATGGGAACGAGAAAATGTTGCGTGGCCATCCTGGTCTCCTTTCGGTCTGCGACGTGCCTGCAAGTATTCTGCGGTACAGGCAGGCGACATTTTCTAGACTGCCAATGGTGATGTCAGTGTAGAGACAAGTCAGGTGCGCTTGGTAACATAAGACGTTGCAGTGAGCCAAGCGCCAAAGGGATGGTACACTACTGCCAACAGCCTGCCATCCTGTCGCACGTGATGACCGCGTGCCAGGCATGGACGACCGGGATGGGCGGCGTGCCAAGACACCATCGTTAATACTGCAACAAGGAGAATACCCGGTGCTCTTGTAAGCGCTGGCGCCCTTGTAAAGCGCGCAATTCAATCAAAAAAGCAATTTCCACAATGTGGCACTGCAGGGTTTGTATGAGATCCACCGTGGCACGCATGGTCCCCCCCGTGGCCAGGACATCATCAACGAGGAGCACCTGCGCCCCAGGTGCGAGCGCATCCTGATGTACTTCCAGGATATCCTCCCCGTATTCCAAGGCATAGGCGATCCGCTGTGTGGCAGCCGGGAGCTTGCCAGGCTTGCGTACGAGCACCAGACCAGCGTTCAGTTTGTATGCCAGCGCTGCACCAAGAATGAAACCACGCGCCTCCACGCTGACTACCTGGTCAATATGGCGTCCAATGTACTGCTCGGCCAGCAACTGGATGGTCATATTAAACGACTGCGGATCTGCCAGGAGCGGCGTAATGTCCTTAAAGACGATACCTGGCTTGGGAAAATCGGGGATGTCACGAATCTTCGCCGCTAACTGTTGCAACATGCTACGTCGCCTTTACGCATGGCTGATACGCCAGTGCTGGGCAGCACCTCAAGTCCAGCACCTTCTGGACGGACAAAGCCCTCTTTGTCCAGGAGAGTCCCGCTAGCCGCCCCACTGGGTAGCAGCACGCCGTATCCGTGGGATCGGGGGGCATGCGGTCTACTTCAGATGGCCACGTTAGTCACGATCAAGAGCCGCCAGCCTATTGGAGCGGCGCGGTAGAAGATCAGTGGGAGAAATCGGTGTGGCATTGCGACGGACTTCAAAATGCAGATGATTCCCGGTCGCCCGTCCGCTCTGTCCTACAGTCGCAATACGTTCACCCTGGCGGACCCGCTGCCCAACCTGCACCAAGTTCGTATGATTATGCGCATAGACCGTGACCGTATCTGCCTGATGTTGCAGGATGACCATCCGGCCATACCCCCCTGGCCCCCAGTCACTAAAAAGCACCTCACCATCCGCAGCCGCGTAGATAGGTGTGCCTCGAGGTGCAGCAATGTCCAGGCCATCATGGCGATGGGTGCCATGGCGTCCAAACCCACGTGAGACTTCTCCATCGGTGGGCCAGATCAAGGTCGCCAACTCATGGGGCGGCGTGGCACGGGGAAGGGGCGGCGACGGATTGGGAGCAAAGGCCGTGTGCGTGATGGGTGGGGTCGAGCGCCAGCGCTGGTTGGGGCCAGATGACGAGAGCACCGGTGGCAGTGGGGCTGGCTCACATGGACAACGGCTGACCACCTCACGCTGCTGAGTCGCGCCCGGGATATACAACTTTTGCCCCGTAGAGACCTCTAGAGCCATCTGGTTGGCGCGGATGAGCATTTGCACATCCACCTTATAGGCTTGGGCAATACTCCACAGGGTTTGGCCAGGTTTCACCTCGTGATAGACGCCCTGGGCTGCGGGCCGGTGCGACGGGATGGGAGGCACGGAATCTCTTCCCCCGCCGGCACACGCACTTTGTAGGCCGCCTACACACAAGAAAAGACCGAGAAGGCAGGGTTTTGCTACACGTCGCAGGACCAGCAGGAGCCCACCGTTCATGCGTCCACCTTTCCACCCAGTTCTACACGCCCAGGGATGGGGTATGTGTCCTACGCTTGTGGAGAACCACATTTGAGTTGTGCCCGTGCATCATCTCTCGCACGTGCTACGTTGGTCTGACGAAGAAGTCGGGGCGAGAAGATTTGAACTTCCGGCTTCCTGCTCCCGAAGCAGGCGCGCTACCAGGCTGCGCTACGCCCCGTGTCTGCATGCAACGACACTCAGCATGCACGAGGGCTGTATTGTGCATGAAGTCACGCAAAGATGCAACCCCCAAGTTTTTGGCTGCCCATGGCGTGGAGGTCGCTCCCGCGCCTTGGCCTTCTGGACGGACGCGCGCAAAGTCTGTATCCTCACCGATGCTTCGTGTGCCATGTAGAGCAGGGGTTGCGTCTCCTCGCGTTGATGCAGCTCCGCGCGTGCGTCCCTACTCCCGGAAGGTCGTTATTTATGCCTGGAATTGCCGTTCAATCACCCGTTGAGGTTGCACGGGACTTTGCGCCGATGATTCGTTCCTACGCTGATGAGATCGAGGACACGCGGGAACTCCCGCTGCCACTCTTTGAGGCGCTAGCTGACGCCGGGTTATTTCATCTCGTGTTGCCACGTTCTCTCGGGTGTCCAGAACTCGACTTGCCGAGCTATGTGCGGGTGATCGAAGAAATTGCCAAGGCCGATGCCAGCACAGCCTGGGTCATGAATCAGGGTTCGATCTTCGCGACCTATGCGGCGCGCATCCCGCACAAGATCGCTCGCGCCATCTGGATTGATACCCCGCGTGGTGTCGTGGCCAATACCCCTGCGGCTACGGCGGAAGCCGTCGTGGTGCCAGGAGGCTATCGTGTCACAGGGCGCCAGGGGTTTAGCACCGGCTGTCGGCACGCTTCGTGGCACGCGCCGCACGCGCGGGTGCTTGAGCATGGTACGCCGCGGGTACTACCGAATGGCAACCCAGAAACGCGTTATCTGTTTGTGCCGGTGACGGAAGCCGAGCGCCTCGATACCTGGCACGTGCGCGGTCTGCGTGGCACGGGGACGCATGAGTTTGCCGTCCACAACGTTTTTGTCCCCGAGGATCGGGGGGTGCTGGCTGTGGATGCCCCGCTCCTGGAGTCCGGGCCCCTGTATCACATCCCGCGTACCCTGTTGTTTGCCTCCGGTGATGCCGCCGTCGCCGTAGGTGCGGCGCGTAACTGCCTGAACATATTTTATGAGCTGGCCGGCGTGAAAACGCCACGCGCCATGCAGGGTCTCCTCCGCGAGCAGCCCATGGTACAGGCGGAGATGGGCCACGCGGAAGCTAATCTGCGTGCCGCCCGAGCGCTGCTGATGGAGACGGTGCGCGAGACATGGGCCGAGGTGACGGCTGGCACGCTGACGATGGATCAACGCGCCGCGCATCGTATTGCCACCACGCACGCCATTCGGTTGGCGATCAAGGTCGTGGATGCGATCTATACCGCGGCGGGGGCCACGGCGATCTACGATGGGAATCCGATCCAGCGGATCTTTCAGGATGTGCATGTTATGAGCCAGCATGCCCAGTCACGCCTGGCCCACTACGAACTTGTCGGACGCTACTGGCTCGGGATGCCTATTGATGAGGCGCGCCTGTGACCTCTGCCCCGCCCTGTAAAGCGAGGATCTGCCGGGCTGCAACGACATCGGTAGGGTACCAGGAGAATCCCTATGACACAGTCCTCCGTGATGTCCAAGCATGGTACCTTTGCGTGGCAGCCCAGTACCACGCCATCGACAACGGGCTCTTTCCCTTTTGTGGCGGAGCTCAGTTTGCAGCCTTTAGTCACGTTTTGGCAGCAGAGCCTGCATGGAGAGGCCGCCGCGGAGGGCGCGTTTGCCGCGCAGCTCCAGGTGGCCTTGCAGCAGTGCCCAGCCTTACTCGCACCCATTGCTGATATGGCCCTCCTCGCGCCACATCAGGCCCTGCTCGACAGGCTCATGCAGGTCATTATCCCCCAGGCGGCCTGGGAGGATGTGTACAGCCGTCTTAACACCCTCCCGTTTGCAGAGTTTCTACGCCACCCCCTCTTTCTCCCGCCTGTTGCTAGACGAGCATGGCATGATACGCGGGCGTTCCAATGTCGATGAGGCGGACCGGGCGTACGCCCGTACGGTGCACGCCTACGCCCTGCTGCTCAAGCGTATTTACCATATCGATATTGATTTTGACTATCCGCTCATCTTCACCGGTACGGATCCTGCCACGGGCCTCGACTGCCACTTTAAGGCGCAGTGGAATACACGGTTTCTCGAAGTGCAGACGGTCGGCGACATCCCGCCCATGACCGACGCCCTGCGCCGCGATATCATGACCCATCGCGGCCATCCCGAACAGCTCATGCGCCTCCTACCTCCTCAGCATTTTGTTTTCCATGGGTTCCTCGTCTTGAACGCCCTGGAAGTCACGGCCCAGGAAGAGCTGTCGTCACTGAAGCACCATCTCATTGACCGCGAGTCACTCATCTCACGCCACCGTTTCCACAGCTTGCAGGGCACCCTGCGCACCCTGTTTCGACAGCCCGATCTCTTCTTCAGCCTTGCCGCCCGGGAGGGAGCGCAACTCCTCCTCTTACATGCCGAGACGCCTCTGGCCTATCAGTGCATCTATGCGGACTCCACCCATTATGCTACGGCTGAGTTAGACGGCTCGCTCTATGCGCGTGCCGTGCTCCAGGGCGAGCGCGTGTGTATTGAGGATCTGACGACCTACACGCCGCGCTCGGCCATCGAAGAGGCCATGCTCCTGCACGGGGTGCGCAACTGCGTGATTGCTCCGCTCGTCTACCAAGACAGCATCATTGGCGCCTTGATCTTACGCTCCCCCCGACCTGGGGCTCTCCATGCCCTGAATACGGTGCAATTGCAGGAAGTGCTGCCGCTGTTCGCCATGGCGGTGCAGCGGAGCATGGATGAACTCAATACCCGGATTCAGGCGGTGATCAAAGAGCAGTGTACGGCCATTCATCCGGCCGTAGAGTGGCGTTTTCGCCAGGCCGCTATGCACTGGGGCGAGCGGCGCCAGCGTGGCACGCCGGTCGAGATGGAGCCCATTGTCTTTGAGGATGTCTACCCGCTGTACGGTGTGTCGGACATTCGTGGCTCCTCGACGCACCGCAATACAGCAATTCAGGCCGATCTGATTGCCCACTTGGAGTGCGCCAGAGAAATTTTGCAGCTTGGGCATGTGTACCGGACTTTGCCCCTGCTGACGGCGATGTCCTTTCACGTCAGTACGCACATCGCACACCTGGAGACAGGGCTTTGTGCCGGTGACGAGACCACCGTGCTGGACTTCCTGCGGCGTGACATCGAGCCCGTGTTCGCCTATCTCCACACCTACGGCAGTGAGGTCGGCGCGAAGATCGACACGTATCGTAGTCTGCTGCATCCGCGCCTCGGGACGTTCTATCAGCAGCGTCGGGACTTTGAGGACAGCGTGATGCAGCTCAATGAGACGTTAGCAGCGTATCTGGAGGGTGAAGAAGACAAAGCCCAGGCGATGATCCCGCATTATTTTGAACAGCATAAATCTGACGGCATTGAGTTCGGGATCTATGTGGGGGCGTCCCTGCTCGAACACGGCGGCTTTGATAGGATGCACGTGCATAATCTCCGCCTGTGGCAGTTACTGGCGATGTGCGGACTGGCCCAACAAGCGGCACACGTCAAGGCCGCTCTCAAAGTGCCCCTTGATGTCGCGCATCTGATTCTCGTCCAGGATACGCCCCTGGCCATTCGCTTTCGCTTTGATGAGAAGCGTTTTGACATTGATGGCGCCTATAACATGCACTACGAAATCGTCAAGAAACGCATCGACAAAGCGATGATCAAAGACACGTACGAACGTCTGACCCAGCCTGGCAAGATCGCCATTGTCTACACCCAACCGCGGGAAGCGCTGGAGTATCGTGGCTATATCGCCTACCTCCACGCGACGGGCGCCTTAACCGATGAGGTAGAAACACTGGCGTTGGAGGAGCTTCAGGGGGCGCAGGGGTTACAAGCCTTACGGGTCACGGTGGCCTTCCAGCCATTGTCGCCGCTGCGCCCCGAGGAGACCGCTGAGAGCGTGCCGCGGCCTACCTGCTAGGCTGTCGCACGCTCTCAGCGGCCTTGGGGAGCGTCGCAGGCCACCCCATTGTTGCCACAGCGCTGCCTATTCAGCCCGGCGCACAGCGCTGGCTTCCGTTGGCAGAGGCGCTGCCCACGCTCGGGAAGCGTCGCCAACTCCTCCTGATCGGGTGGCCACTCGTGCCACGCCGGAGGTAACGCGGACTCCCCTGGCGCAGCGCTAGACGGGAGGGTTGCAGGGACGCGGCGTGTCGGCCGAGCACGCAAGACCCGCGACGTCGAGGCCGGTAGGCCTGCCGACCTTGGGAGAGGCGGATGATCTGCCACCACTATGACCGCACCCGGACAGCGCAGATTGCTGAAGAATGGCTGCCCGGCGGCGTCCTGGCACCGATAGATCGCCCCCCAGCTGGTCGCAGGCAGACTTGTCAGGCAAGTTACGAGCCAGAACAGACCTCTGAGGCCGCAGGGGATCGCCCGATACATGTCTCGTCCTCTCTCCGCGCCGTTTCCCCGTAGCGGATGTCCTGATAACCCTTAGAGCCTATCCCAGTAGGGGCGACCGGCCGGTCGCCTCTACACCGAAGACTGGTCTATAAAGAGCATAACGAGATAGGCTCTTAGACCAAACGATAGGCACGCGCTGCCGTATCGTGAAACAATTGTGCTTTTTCAGCGGCTGAATAGCCAGCCGTGAGGCGCTTAAACGAGTTCCACAGTACGGTATAGCTGCACGTTACCTTGTCCACCGGAAAGTTCGACTCAAACATGCAGCGCGCCACCCCGAATTGCTCGATGGTGTACTCATAATAGCGCCGTGTGGCCTCCATGAGTTCCTGACTCGTGGGTGGACGCGCTTGCTCGTGCCAGCCAAAACCGTTGACCTCCATATTGAGCCCACCCAGCTTGGCCACCACGTTCGGACACGTCGCCAGCTCGCTGATCGCCGTGCGCCACTGCGCATACACCTCGTCCGCCTTCCCGGCATAGGGGCCAACGCCGATGGGGCCGCCAAAATGATCCAGGATAATCGTGGTGTTTGGAAAGGCGCGGGCCAGATCCGTCACTTCGGAGAGCTGATGGTGATAGCACCAGGCTTCAAACGAGAGCTGGCGCGGCCCCAGATGCGCGAATCCGGCGCGGAAGTCAGACTGTAGGAACATGCCCCTGGGCGGATTGGTGCGATGGTTCGGCACCTCGTCGCTGGCATCCCAGGTACCCCCCAGGCGAATGCCGCGGTAGCGACCCCCACCAGCAGTGATTTCCGCATCCAGTACCGCGCCCGCCGCGTCACCCAGCAGCAGGTTAGCCGTGCCGATGATGCCAGCCGCCACGCGCGTCTTGCCATATTCACCTGAGGCGCTCATGGCGGCGATGCCATTGACGAACTCGACTTCGCCCACGGGCCGCAGGGCTTCCGGGCCGTCGGCTTTAAACATGGCGCCGCATTCAATGAACACCGTGGAGACCACGTTGTGACCGCTCTGCGCATCGGCCACGATCTCATCGATTAGATAGAGGGGCTGCAGGTGCCCAGGGCGGGGGCCCCACAGGTGATGGTGCGGGTCACAAATCGGCAGAGCAGGCTCTAGCGCCTCTTCGGTGGTGAGCGCCAGCCAGGCAGCATTGCTGGGTGGTACGGCCATGATGATCGTCTCTCTCTATATAAAGATAATGTCGTGGTACGCGTGCGTTTACGCGGGAAAAATGCGGCGATACACACCCGGTGAGCCCGCCGCGTGCACCATATGATCACGTATCTCGCTATTCCACACCGGCGTCACCGCCGTGCGCCAGTTGTCCCAGCCCTGGCTCTTCCAGACGTCGAGGGAGGCCATTTCGTGCACCGTCATATAGGTAGGCTCGCCCATCACCGCGGCAAAGCGCCGGGCGCGGATGTAGCCCGGAATGCTCAGACACAAGGGCAGGCGCTCGTTGTTGTAGGCTGCGTTAAATTTGGCGTCCAAGGCTGGTGGGACGGCCATGCGTCCCACCAGCAGTACCGGCGACATGTCGGCCTGCGCCGTGTCCGCCGGGACATCTGCCGGGTGGACGCGCCGATACAGATTGCGAATGTAGCTGGTGGCAATGACGCTGGGGGACATGCGCTGCGACCACGGCGTCGGGTTTGTTAGCCATTGTTGCCAGTCGGCGCTATACCAGGCGTCGGGAGTGGCGAGCTCATAGCATGCCAGGTATTTGGGACCGCCAGCCACCGCCTCGTAGCGCGCCGCGTTCAGGACGCCGGGGATGGCGAGGCGCTCAGGGATGTGCTCGTCGTTGTACCAGCGGTTAAATTCGTCCTCGTGCTCGGCGGGGACGTCGCAGTACACCATGAGCAAACCGTCGCCTTTTTTCGCTGCCATGTGGGGCCTCCTCCGTAGAGATTCTCCTAAGGCTTCCCCCAGCCACAAGACTGCGGGAAGTGATGCATCGCCATCGTCAGCTCTGATGCTTGTCCCCTGCCCAGGACCAGCTCGCCGTTGCTGTGGCTGTGGTGCTGGTTGGGCCTCGACTTCGTCTACTTCCCGCGCAAAACGCGTTATCAGGTGATACTGTACTGGCGCAGGTCATTGCCCTCAACGCTCGACGAGGGATTGTATGAGTTGGCTCCTAGACAGCATCTTCCCTGACGATTGACCTCTGCGCCTTCTCTATCCTCCCACCATGGTACCAGAGCGCTGCCACGGTGTATACTGGGCTGAGCCCACAGTCTAGGAGCGCGCTGCCGCATCACCCTGAGCCGTCTGCACACAGGCCGCCCACAAGCGGTGCAGCCGCACCGCATCCCCGGCCACCGGCTCGATCCAGCCAAGAGCATACGGCCGTTGCGCGACTCAGAGCCTCTCCCAGTAGGGGCCACCGGCCGGTCGCCCCTCCAACGCTATAGAGAGCCTACCGGGATAGGCCCTCAGTCCTCGGAGGCTGGCCCAAGCGTGGCCGGCAGCAGTGACCGTGGAGTCGGTTCGCCAGGGGCAAAACAAGCGGCGTGCGCCAGCAAGGTGAGGGCGAGGGCATCCGTGGCGTCTAGCGCATCGAGCCGCATATGGCTCACGCTTGGGGCATCAGGAGGTCGCGGAAGCGTTCGAGGGTCGGTGGCGGTGACGTAGGCCGTGTTGCCAGCGCCACCATATATTCGCAATTGATTGAGCGAATGGGGAGTGAACACTCTCGTCATCCGTACCTTATCGGGCATACGTCTATACGGCTATTGGCTTTGAAAGCCATCTTATGATAGCCTGAATGCCTATATCAAAATGAATACGCTCAAGCTTCCTCTAGACGAGTTCAACAGCTGGCTGCAGTGCGTGTTCTCGCGTATTTCTCGGGGAGAAATAAATGAGTCTTGAAACTGAAATAGAGAAGCATTCTGCTGTAGTGTCTACTAACTCGTACTCGATGTCTATAGGAGAATTAGTATCGATGTATCGAGACAATGAACTCGATTTACATCCTGAGTTTCAGCGGTTTTTCCGTTGGACAAATGAGCAGAAATCTAGACTCATTGAATCATTGTTACTCGGAATCCCCATCCCCCCGATTTTTGTCTCCGAACGTCGTGACTCAAAATGGGACGTCATTGACGGCCTGCAACGCCTATCCACAATTTTACAGGTCATGGGAGAACTGCGGGATGAGAACAAGGAACTCCAGCCACGCTTAAAATTGATACGGACACGGTATTTACCCAGCCTTGAAGATAAACTGTGGGATGCCGAGAATCCAGAGCAAGAACTTCCAGAATCAGCTCGCATCAAGATAAAGCGGGCGCGCTTAGACATTAATATTGTAAAAAACACCAGTGATGAAATCGCAAAGTATGAAATCTTCCAAAGACTAAACAGGGGTGGAACGGAAGCCACTGACCAAGAACTTAGGAATTGCATCCTAATAATGACCAAGCGTGATTTTTATTTTTGGATTCAGCAATTAGGAAGTTATGAAAATTTTCGAAATTGTATTCTATTTACTGAACGTGGTATTGAGGAGGCTTTCGACCTAGAACTTGTTACTAGATTTGTCGTTCTTGCAACGAGTGATGTATCTGCACTAAGTGGCATCGATGAACTCGGCTCATTTCTAACTGATCAATTAGTCGAGAAAGCTACTGACCCCTCATTTAATAGAGAAAATGTAAACCTTGCTTTTAAGAAAACCTTTGATTTTCTGTCTGATTCCTTGGAACAAGACAGCTTTCGAAGATATGACGCTCAAAAGAGCCGGTATCTTGGGTCAACGCTTATCTCGTTGTTTGAGATTGTAGGGGTGGGTCTCGGACATAGGATTCTGGAAGGAAAAAGCTTGCCAAATAAGGAGCACTTGCGCTCTAGGCATCAATCACTTTGGGCAGACCCTAGTGCCTCATCACAGTGAATTGGATGGAGAAGCCGTCAATCGGGTAACATCTGGTCAACCTATTCACCGGAGGACGACCAGCGATGCCCCAGAAAAAATATCTTGTCACGCTTACGGACGATGAACGCAGACAACTTGCCCACCTGCTGCATAGTGGGACGCACGCGACCCGCAAAGTGACCCGTGCCCGTATCCTGCTCAAAGCCGCCGAGGGTGCGGAGGATAGCGCCATCGCTGCCGCCCTCTCCGTTGGGCGCGCCACGGTCGAACGCACCCGCCAGCGCTTTGTCGAAGCAGGTCTCGGGGCGCTGGAGGAACGGCCGCGCCCTGGAACACAGCCCAAGCTCGATGGGCCGGCCGAAGCCCGTTTGATTGCTGAAGCCTGTAGTGCAGCGCCGGAGGGACGCCAGCGTTGGACTTTGCACCTGCTGGCCGATCGGGTAGTCGCCCTCGGCTTGGCGGCATCGTATTCATATGAGAGCGTCCGCCGGGTGTTAAAAAAACGGTCCTCAAGCCGTGGCTGAAGAAGCAATGGTGCATTCCGGAGGTGGGGGCAGAGTTCGTCGCCCCGATGGAAGACGTCCTGGAGGTCTACGCCGAGCCGTATGATCCGACGCGGCCCAAAGTCAACTTTGATGAGACGACCAAGCAACTGATCAAAGAGACCCGACACCTGCTGCCGGCGCAGCCAGGGCGGCCGCAGCGCTATGATTATGAATACGAGCGCAACGGCACGCGTAACCTTTTTCTCTTCGTGGAACCGCAGGCTGGCAGGCGGCATGTGCAGGTGACGGCGCAGCGTACGAAGGTCGACTTCGCCCATGCCATGCAGTGGTTGGTGGACGAAGGGTACCCCGACGCCATCGTGATTCGGGTCGTGCTGGACAATCTCAATACGCATAAGATCGCGTCGCTGTATGAAGCGTTTGCGCCTGCCGAGGCGCGGCGGATTGCCAGGAAGCTGGAATTGCATTACACCCCCAAGCATGGGAGTTGGTTGAACATGGCCGAGATCGAGTTGAGTGTCTTACAGAAACAATGCCTTGACCGTCGTATCCCTGACGAAACAACGCTCACACGTGAAATCGCCGCCTGGGAAGAGCAGCGCAACGCCGAGCAGGCCACCATTGACTGGCGCTTCTCAATCACCGATGCGCGTCAGAAACTCCAGCGGCTCTATCCATCACTTCCAGCGTGATGGGGTACTAGACTATCCGGCTTCATAGGATCAGGTATCCGGGCGTCCACTCGTCTCTCCAAAACAGTGGCCTTTGGCCGTTCATGGCTTCAGGAATGCGCGTAAGAAGCAAAGAAGAACTTGTTGACCGCTTGTCCGAAATGAGTCAGCCTCGAAAGCGAGAGTTAATCACTCTCGACCAGTTTGTCAAGCATGGACGTGAACATGAGCGTGAAATTGCTCGTCGAAGCGCTATAGTTTTCTCATACGCCCACTGGGAAGGATTTGTCAAGGATGCTGCAATCGCCTATGTTGAGTATGTGGCCTTCAGATCCCCCCTATTCGGTACGCTCACTGCTAATTTCCAGGCCATCGTCTGTCGTACTTACCTCACAATAGCCTCCCAAGCAACAAGGCGGATTACCCCACATCTAAACGTTGTACATCAGTTCACCAACTACCACATGTCTAATGTTCGTATTGACTCAAAAGCAGCAATTGACACGGAGTCCAATCTTAATGCCGAGGTTTTTGAAAATATCTGCCAGACGCTCGGCATAGATTACTCTGCGCATTGGTCAAAATACGGCCATTTCATTGACGATCTCGTTGAGCAACGATGTGCCATAGCACATGGGGAATTACTACGACCGCAGGAAAACTATGTGCAAGAAGTTCTTGATTTTGTTCTCCAAGCAATATCCTGGTTTACTACAGATGTTGAGAACGCCGTCTTAATGAATGCCTATCTTCGACAACCGTAGTATGTAGGGTAAAAGGGAAGGGGAAGCGCCGTTGCTGTGGCACTGTTTCTAACATTGAGCGTTTAGAGCCATCTTATCTAGAAATCATAGAGGGGAACTATCACATATGCACCTTAAGTACGGCGCAAGCCCTGGAATGGTCGCCTATACTGGCAAGATCGGCGTGCTGTGTTGTTGCCTGCCACCTCCTGGGTCTTTTGTCGGCCACATACCATGTCGTAGGCTTCCAAGGCTACCTCCAGTAACTCCAGCCCACACGAAAGGCCATCGCCATGACCCTCAAACGGATCCTCAATCGCGCCAGTACCGCATTACCCACCCTCACCGACTATTACAACGACCAAGGGGAATACGTAGCGGGAGACGGAGATATCCTCGCAGACTACGTTGCCCAAACTCTGATTGGGAACTATAACACTAGCTCCAGTCTAGACAATAGGGACATCATCTACTATCTCATTGGCGTCCTGGACCAGGCCATGACTGAGATCACAATGGTGTGTAAGGCACTCGAGACCGGAGATGACACAATGTAGGGGTCGCGATGTGTCTCAGATAGCGCAGAACCCTATCTGGGGAATCTCAAATGTGCCGTTCTTTTGCTGCAGGCGTCAGCGGGTCCGCGACCGTGGGTGGTCCGGCGTCGAGGGTTACAGCCTGGTTTCCCACGCCCAGGATTGGCATGTGATGTGTCTCCAGGCGCTACGGCTAGCGCGGGTGCGCGTCTCCAAATAACGTTGTACTGGCTGCAACATAGGAATTCCCTGCAGACTTTGCAAGCCGAGCGCAAGGCCTCACCAGGGCTCCCTCATGAGATTTGGAGGATGCGTTTGAGGGTGTGGTTATCCCAACCGGCTTTTTTTCTCAATCGCTTAATGGACTCGCGCTTGTCTTTAGCGGTCTGGAGGAGGTTGAGAGCGACATGGCGCATGGTGGCG
>SXND01000015.1 GCA_005777235.1 Pseudomonadota bacterium | reverse complement strand
GGTGAAGCACGGGTGGCTCTTGCCCAAGAGCCACAGATGTGGTGGTTGACTTCCCTCTGTACGGTGAGACGCTGCCACGCATCCGTCAACGGACGCCGTTGACGGAGACTGCCGATGAGGCAGTGAGACAAAGAGCCTGGCTCTTTGAGACGTGCGCAGAGGGGGTTCCACACCCGAACCGAGGTGTGGGTCCAATGCTCATCGGCATGCTTCAGGAGCGTGTCCACGTATCCTGGCTCCACGCCAGGTAGTTCCGGCGGACACCCGGCACGTAGCTTGGGGTTTCCCCAAGAAGCTCCAACCAGACCGTCGGGTGGTTGGAGAGTGTCACATGCATACTCAACCCCTTGCTTGCCGCTGTGGTGACGCACCACGCTGCGCCAGGCCCACCGCCCTCCACCGGAAGCAGAGGGCGGCAGCAGCGCAGATGCCCTCTGCCCGGCGCTTAATTCATGCTACAGGCCCCAGGACCACGGGGATCGCCACACGACCCGCAGGCCCCAAACGTCTCGCCGCCGCCCGCAAAACTGTCACTCTTGCCAGCCCCGACCGCAAAGACCGACAAGCGCCGTTCGAGCTGCGTCCCTCGACACGCGGGGCACGCCGGCTGCTGCGCCCCCAGGACAATCGCCTCAAATTGCCGTTCACACTGCTGGCACACATATTCAAGAATAGGCATGACGTCCTCCTTCAGAATCACCGTACGCTTTATGATGGTCGCCGAGGATTGTAGTGAGCGGGGGAGCACGGCGCAAGCACCCTCTTACGCCGGACAGGGATCAGCCGGGAGAGGGCCCGCCAGTGCGATGCCACCTCAGCACCGGCCCTGGCGGCTGCGAGGGAGGCATGGCTGTCTCACGCGCCTCCCCTTAATACTCCCAGGTGCGTCCGCCGGCGGGCACCAGCCGTAGATACACGGTGGCGGGCTCATCCAGTGGCCCGAAGATCTCGATAAAGCGCGGGTGCTCCGGGGTCTGAAAATATTTCCGCCCCAGGGCCGCGTAGACACGGGCCCGGGTCGCAGCCTCCGTGACCTCGATGGCGCGTCCATACAGCGAGGCGCCTGTATAGTGCTCGGGCACTCCACCATCGACCGACCACCCAACGCGTGTGTCACGCTGTATGGCTTTCCACTTTGGGCTGGTAGTGCCTGTGCCCACATAATAGGCCTCATCAAGCAGCACAAACCACAAGGGTAGCACCCTGGGAAACCCCTGGCGATCCACGTAGGCCAGGCGTAAGAGGGCTTCCTGCTCACAAAAAGTCTGTAGCGTTGGCGAGAGAGTCAGGCTCATGAGGCATATCCCTTTCTACAGCGTCAGGCGATCACGCCACTGGCCATCAGCCGCGTCAATTCCGGCTGCGACAATCCTAGCACCTCACAAAACACCGCGTGGTTATCGGCCCCCAAGCGACCAGCCGGGCGTGCCTGGCTACCGGGCGTGCCGTGTAGGCGTACAGTCGGCCCCGGATGCGTCACTGGCCCAAGCTCCGGGTGATCCAGCGTGATGAGGGCCTGTCGCGCCCGCAGATGCACGTCGCGCCAGAGATCCTCCGGGCTCTGCACCACGCCGGCGGGTACGCCAGCCGCTTGCAGGAGCCGCATGGCCTGATGCGGCGTACGCGGCTGCGTCCAGGCGCTGATCAGTATATCCAGGGCATCGTGCTGGCTCCAGCGCGCCGCCGCCGTAGTAAACTGCGGCGCCTCGGCCAGGGCCGCACCGCCAATGACCTGCGCCAGGGCGCGCCACTGTGCCTCCGTAGCACAGCTCACCATGCACCAGGCATCGTGCCCCAGACAGGGATAGCACCCCTGCGGCACGTAATTTGGGTCACGATTGCCCCGCGGCGCCGCAATCGCCCCCGTGGCAAAATAGTCGAGCAAGGGCACACCCAGCGCTGTGGCCATGGCTTCGACCTGAGCAATCTCGATGCGCTGTCCCGCGCCAGTGCGGGCGCGATGATGCAAGGCGGCGGTGATGGCCAGGGCACAGGCCCCAGCGGCCACGTAGTCGGGATAGGCAATTTTACTGTGCGTGTCGATAGACGACGCGGGATGGCCCCACAGCAGCGCCATGCCCGTATAGGCCATCAAAGGACCGCCGTAACTCACAAAGCCGCTGTGTGGCCCGGTCTGACCAAAGCCCGGCATGCTCACCATGATCAGATCCGGGCGCACGGCGCGCAGGTGCTGGTAGTCGAGCTGGTATTGCGCCATGACGCGCGGCGTGAAATTTTCGACCACCACGTCACTCATGGCCACCAGGCGCATGAGCAGATCACGGCCTTCGGGGAGCTGAAAATTCAGGCTGATATACGTCTTGCTATGGTTGATCTCGGCAAACGCCGCGTCCTGGGCGCGACGGGTATCGGGGAATTTCGCTGACTCCACTTTGATGACCTCAGCCCCCAACCCCGCCAGGTAGCGCGTCGCATACGGCCCGGCCCAAACGCGGCTGAGATCGAGAATGCGCAGCCCAGCCATGGGCCGGGCGCGGGGTGGGGGCGTGGCCGGATGCGGCAGAGCGCCCACTGGGTGTGCGGGGATCGCCTCCAGCACCTCGGTCTGATGCTCCCCCGGCTGCGGGGCCGGACGTCGCACACGCGGCGCCGCGGCGGACGAGCGCCACAGCGGTCCCGGGCCGCGCAGTGGCCCCAGCGGCGGCTGCACCTGATCAACGAAAAACTCCCGCGCTGCCAGATGGACATTGGTCGCCAGGTCGGCAATGGTCGACACCGGGGCTACCGGCAAACCGTGCTGCTGCAACAGCTCGGTAAAAGCCCAGCGCTCATAGCGCGCGGCAAATCGCTGCAGGTGAGCGTCGATGTCCTCGGCATGCGCCAGGCGGTAGTCGCGTTCGAGCACGGCGGGATTGAGCAGATACGGATCGGCGCTCAGTGCCACGAGCCGCTCCCAGTGGTTGCGTTGCAACACGCACAAAAACACATGTCCATCCTGGCAGCGGTAATAGCCATTGGCCGGCTGCGGATTGCGCGCCCCGGTGCGGCACAGGATGTCGGCGCTGTAGTCATAGCGCACCACGCCGTAATAGATCGGCACCAGCACTTCCTGCAGCGACACTTCGACCACCTGGCCACAACCGCTGGCCCGCCGTTCCCACAGCGCGCTCAGGGTGCCAAAGGCCGCGTGCAAACTGGCGAGATGCGTGCCCTGCTCGTAGGGCGAGACACACGGTGGCCTGGTATCATCGCCCTGAATGGCCATCAGGCCGCCCATGGCCTCAGCGACGATATTGGTGCCGACAAAGTTGCTGTAGGGACCGCGCAAGCCAAAGGGCGTCACGGAGGTCCACACCAGGTGCGGGAAGGTGTGCGCCAGCTGGTCGAGGTCGAGACCGCGTCCGGCCCAGGTCGCGCGGGTGTCGGTGCTCACGACCACGTCGGCTGCAGACGCCAGGCGTTGCCAGTGCTCCTGCCCCTGGGGCTGGTCGAGATCAAGCCTGATGCTGCGTTTATTGACGTTGGCATGCACGAACGGCACGCTCAGCCGCTCGGCGCCCACTGCAAGCTGCGGCGCCTGCTGTCGGCCCGGATCGCCGCCCGGCGGCTCGATTTTAATGACGTCGGCGCCGAGATCGCCCAACAGACGGCTGACGTAGGCTCCCAGGGGTGACGCCACATCCAGTACCCGTATCCCGTCGAGCGCCCCACGCGGCGCGGCCTGTGCGACTTCGTCCATGCTGCCTCCAGGTAGGTGTAGTTGAGAGGTCTGGGCTGCAGCATGGCATACCTGGGGAATGGGGACAAGCCTGGCCCAGCAGGTGACGGGCGAGGGGATGGCACAGGCGCTTGCCTGGACAAGACGGGCCAAGACTCTGCACCAGGCGCACAGAACATGCCAGGGGCACAGCAACGGACGGTACGAGGCAGACGCTGCTGCATGCAGGGGTGGGGAATAGCGGCTGGAGTGCCAGGATAGCTGAGAGGGGTGCATGCGCCCGGGCGGTCACGCAAGGATGCCACCCGTGGCTAGATGAGGTTTCCCAGAGTGGCCGTGCAGAGGGCTGCGCTGGACACAGCACAACCCTCTGGAGCCCAGAGCACACGCGTGATGCGACTTCCTGTCGCGAAGCGCTGCATTGTGACGCTAGGCTTTACAAGCGGCCTTCTTGCCCCGCCGCCAGCCGTAACCCACCAGCATCAGGAAGCCCGCGCCACACAGGGCGAGCGTCGCCGGTTCGGGGACATCTTGCAACTGCGCGTGCTCCACCTGCAAAATATCCAAGGCCCAAGCGTTGGTTCGGTTGTTAAAGGGGTCGATATCGCTTGTGTCGCAAAATGACCCATTGGTGCAACCAAAGGCACTCGTAAAGTTCCCCTGCCCGGCACGACTAAACCCATCGGAGAGATTGGGGCCCAGGACGGTATTATCGTACTGCGTGAGAGCGACGGTGTAGGAGCCAGCCGCGAGCACCTAGGTGAAAAAGACATCCCAACATTGGCCCGTGTTCAAGTCCGTGTTGCCATCACAGACGGTGTCCTCTATGTCATCGTCTTGCTGCACGAGCAGCACGCCTGTGGCATCGAACATGGCGAGACCTGGATCAAAGCCGCCCGCGCTGAGCACATGGCCATCCGCCTGTGTGCCTCCAGCGTAGCCAGACGAGCGCAAGGTCACCGTCGATACCCCGTCAGCCGTAAACGTGAAGAACTGCACCGCATCATCTTGCCCAAACGTCCCCGTAAATGAGACATTGACGGCCTGGGCCGCCCCATAGCTCGTCAGTAGCACTACGACGAGGCCCATCACTATCTTGCATCCTTTCTGCCTGCACGACATACGCGCTCTCCTTCGTAAGATGGTCAGGTATGGCCAGAGACACTTCACACGGCGCACGCCATGCGAGCAGAAGCCGCCACAGTGCTGCCGACGGTCCGCCACAGTGTGCGCCTACGCGGCGCCCAGGCTCTCTGCACGGCTTCCACGTAGACCATTATCCATAGATACCAGAGAGCATGCGCCTCATAGCTGATAAAAGACAGGCCTCTGTGATATTCCTCACACGAGTCACGCCTGCACGTATGCAGTGAGCGCATGCCTGCATAGCCCAGATGGCCTAGGCTAGCGCTCCACCAGATCTTCGGTGTGCGACCTGGCCAGCGTCAAAAGATCGGACAGACCAATGGATGCATCGCGAGAGCCAGACATCGACTACTCTATGAAACAAAGAGTTGTGGCCACCTGAGGCTACGGGTCAAGGAGGCGAATAGTCCGTAGGCTCGTGACAGTAAACACCTCGTAACTTTGCGGAAAAGCCAGGGCTTGGCAAGGATGGTGTCACTGTCCAAACCTGCCATGGCACAAAGTCACCGGCCTCTGCAGACCCAGACAGCGTGAGGGTCTCCAGCCCAGCGAGCGCTTGCGGCTGCGCCTCTCTGGGCAGGGTGACAGGAGGGCTACTCTTGCGCGGCCCTAGCTTGCTGGGTGCCAAAGATATACCCGAGCAGGGCTGTGAGCACGGGCAGCAGGGTATTGATGAGGATCTTCTGGACCATGTCGAGCCAGAAAGTGTAAAACTCCTGCTGTTGTGTCGTGCACTGTTGCAGGATGGCACTGAGCGCTTCTGGGACAGGCTTGCCCTCGGCGAGGGCTGTGCTGAGAGGCCCCCCTCAAGACGCGAGCATTTTACAGGCGGGAGGTTCCGCCGTCCGTAAATACAGGAGCGCGGCGCTCAGAAACAAGGTCATGATGCATAGCACCCCCACTGCCAGCCAGACGCCAGCCCATTTTTCCCCAGATAAATCTGCCAGTCGCGGTCTCTGATGGGATCGATCCACACGCTTTGCGTCTGCTATCGCCTGCGGATCAACTTTGAACGGCGCACGCTGTATTTGTCCAGGGTCGGGGGTAGCCCCGGGTGGATCTCGCGGAGGTTCTGGTGGCATTATATGGCTCCTGCTGCTGCTAAGGAAGAGACATACATCAGCTCAGGCATGACCAGGCGATGTACCTCTTCGCCTTTTTCTGTCGACGAAAACAGGACGCGGCCTTTGGCGGCTTCCTCCGTGGCCCAATCGAGGAGGGCCAGGGCGGTGCGCATGACATCGGTGGCCTTCTCTTCTCCCATCCGGTCTTTCAGCTTCTCCAGAAATTTTGTCTCAATAAGGAAACGCACTTCGGTTTGTTTGGCACGCATAGCGACTAATCCTCACTTTGCTCTGTCTATCATTGTGATAATCCTCGGTCGTCCGAATATCGCCAGACAATCGAGTGTAGTTCCATAGACTCCGCCTAGTGATGTGGAGACCTCACACTCCAGAAAGTTCCAGATTGTATCCGATGAGTGGTCGATTGTCTGGCGATATTTGGGCGACCTCAGAAAAGTTATCAAAGACGCCGTAAAACTCCGTCCTTCAGGGCGGAGATAGAAGGCGTTTGCCCATGCCCATGGGCAATTCCCTCTGCTGGCGCAGCCAGCAGAGGAGTGCACACTCATTGCGTCATCCCGTCTTTCATGGTAGCCTAGCGGTAGGGAAAAGCAGTGCGCTACGAGCATGACACGCACCCGTGAAGCCAAGCGGTTGGTGGTGGCGCTGGCCGAAAAGTCTGGTATGGCCCTGTCTGCCACACGCGCAATCATCATCCGCGAGCCAGCCACACGCGAAGGTGTGCAGTCGCCATGCGCAAGACCTTCAAGTACAAATTGTATCGCAGTAAGCGCACCAGGCGGTTGCACCGGCAGATCAGTATCGGTGGGGCAATCCATAACCACTGTATTGCCCTGCATAGGCGCTACTACCGTTTGTACAAAAAGTCGTTGTCGTGTTTCACGCTGAACACGCACCTTGCCACACTGAAGAAACTGCCGAAGTATGCCTGGTGGAAACAGCTGGGCTCGCAAGCCATCCAGAATATTGCGGCACGGATCGACCAAGGCTATAAGGCGTTTTTTGCTCATGTGAAAGCTCGGAAAGCTGGCACGATAGCGCGCCGTGTTGGTCCGCCGACATTCCGCAAGGTCCGCAACGCCAAATCGTTTACGCTCTCGCAAGCAGGTTGGAAGTTGCTTGAAGGCAACCGCCTGAAGATCGGGTCCACCATCTATAGATACGCCAAGTCTCGTGAGATCGACGGCACCATCAAAACGGTGACCATAAAGCGTGATCCGCTTGGGGACTTGTATGTGTACTTCTCGTGTCTGCTTGATGCGCAGCCACCCAAAGTGAAAGCCATGACAGGTCACAGCGCAGGCTTTGACTTTGGGTTGACGACCTACCTCACCGGCAGTGACGGGACGGCGTTTCAGGCACCACAGCCACTCAAGCAGAGCCTGAACGCGCTCGCGCAGGCGAACCGTAGGGTGTCGAGTACGAAGAAAGGTTCGCGCCATCGCACGCAAGCCTTGAGGCATCTTGCCCGTGTGCACAAGCGCATCGCCAACCAACGGCAAGCCTTCCATTGGGAGTTGGCGCACACTCTCTGCGCTGCGTACGACGTCATTGCCCTGGAAATGCTCAGCTTGTCTGGCATGAAGGCGCTGTGGGGACGGAAGGTATCTGACCTGGGCTTTGCCACCTTTGTCGAGACGCTGCACTACGTCGCCAGCACGACAGGAACGATTGTCCAGCATATCGGCAAGTGGTTCCCGTCCACGAAGCGGTGCTCGGCATGCGGATGGCTCAACCAGGCGATCACCTTGCGAGACCGCGTGTGGACGTGTGCAGACTGTGGCATCACACACCAGCGTGACGTCAATGCAGCGGTGAATATTTTCCGAGAAGGGGCATCTTCTCATGGGGGACATCCTGTCAGACTGGCTTTGGCCAGCGTGGATGGTTGATCCCAGCATCCTCGGCATTCATGTCGGGGAGTATGTCAACCAAAGCTATCACCCCTCCAATCTGCGCATCAGGGCGCTTGTGGCTGAGGCCATACAACGTATCGGCCATCGTGCCGCAGAACCGCGTCTGGAGGATGCCTTGCTGAGTATCTACCTGGCCACCGGCGCACAACGCGCTCTGGCGCAGGGGGCGGTCTATCGTGCGGCCTTACTGCGGGACCAAGAGGAGGCCATACGTCACGGGGCTACCCTGATTGGCACGCCGCACCTGACTCTGGCCCTGTGTGCCCTGACTGACACCCCTGCCTCCCCCATCCGTGGCGCATTGCCCTTTTCCCTGCAGAAGGTCGCAGAGGCCATCCGCACGGCTTTGGGAGAGGGAAGATCCACGAGTCGGACTCCCACCGCATATACGCTGCCGCTGCAGCATGTCTTACAACTGGCCGCAGAGGTAGCTGGTGCCACGCGGGGCCAGGCTATTGAGATGCTACATTGTTGGATTGCACTCCTGGAGGAGGAACAGGGCTTGCTCAGCCAGATCTTGGCGCAGGGGGAGGTGGATCGGCTGGCGGTTTTGGAGCAGATGGAAGAGCCTTTACAGCGTGGCACCAAACAGGGCTCAGCCAGGCACGGGACAGCAGGCCAGCGAGGTGGAGACCATCGCCGCGCTGCTGGCCCTGGCCAAAGCCCAGCATATCAGGCACGCCGCCGCCTGGAAAAGGCTGGGAGCAGGAGGCAGCGCGGGGCGACAGCCGACAGCAGTGTACTCCCGTCATGCCCCAGCAAGCCGCCTACTCCAGGCGGCCGGATGGGCCGTGGTGATAGGCGCCACTACAGGCCCAGGTACGCCTGCTTCACGCCGGCATCTTGCAAGAGTTCCTCGGCGGCGCCCTGCATGACGATGCGACCCGTTTCGAGCACGTAGCTGCGCTGGGCAATGGTGAGGGCCAGCATGGCGTTCTGTTCCACCAGAATGACCGAGACGCCCATGGCGTTGATTTGTTGCACGATCTTGCCAATTTCGGCAGTCATGATCGGCGAGAGCCCAATCGACGGCTCATCGAGTATCAGCAGGCGGGGGCGATTCATCAGCGCCCGGGCCGTGGCCAGCATTTGTTGTTCGCCGCCACTGAGAGAGCCGGCCCGTTGCGTGCCGCGTTCCTTGAGAATGGGGAAGTGGGTGTAGATGTCCGCCAGCGTTGCGGCAACGTCACGCGGGCTGCGCTGCAGATAGGCCCCCATGCGGAGATTTTCCAGCACAGTCATTTTGGGGAAGAGACGGCGGCCCTCCGGCACATGGCCGATCCCCAAGCGGATAATCTGATGCGCCGCCAGCCCGCGCAGGGAAGTCTGTTCAAAGGTCATGGAGCCCGAGCTAGCGGGCACCAGGCCGGTCAGCGCCCGTAAAATCGTACTTTTGCCCGCACCGTTGGCCCCGATGAGACTGATCATCTCGCCAGCTTGCAGGTCGAAGGAGACGCCTTTTACCGCTTCGACGATGCCGTAATGCACCCGCAGATCACGCACTTCAAGCATGGCTCACCCCTGGACCGAGGTAGGCGGCAATCACGTCCGGGTTGCTCGCCACCTCGGCTGGCGTGCCTTCCGCCAGCTTTTGGCCAAAGTTCAAGACGAGAATGCGCTCGCACGTTCCCATCACCGCCCGCATATTATGCTCCACCAGCAGAATCGTGGTGCCACGGTCGCGAATGGTTTTGACCAGTTGCATGACGCGCAGGCTCTCATCCAGGTTCATGCCGGTCACCGGCTCGTCCAGCATCAACAGGCGGGGGCGCACGGCGAGAGCCATGGCAATGCCCAGGGTGCGCTGGTGACCGTGCGGCAGGCTTTTGGCCAGCTGCTCAGACATGGCTGTCAAGCCGGTGAAGGCCAGCACCTCATGACACCGGGCCATCTCGTCGGGTGGAAAGGCACGCCAGCTCGCCAGCACCCGCCCCAGTCCACGGCGGCTGTGCTGGTGCAAGCCCATCAGCACATTCTGCAACACGGTCATCTCTTGGAACAGCGTGGTCTGTTGAAAGGTGCGCACCAGGCCACGCGCCACCATCTCGTAGGGTTTGAGGCCCAGCGTTGGGGCGCCCGCAAAGGTGATGGTGCCATCCGTGGGAGGGAGAAAACCACTCAAGAGATTAAAACAGGTGGTTTTTCCAGCGCCATTGGGGCCAATGAGTCCGACAATTTCGCCGTCATGCACGGTGAGATCGACCCGATGGACCGCAGCCAGGCCGCCAAAATGCTTGGTCAGGTTGTGGGCTTCCAGCAGGGCCATCAAGAGCCTCGTTTCACCCGGGGAGCACCACCGCCGGGCGTGGGGTAGAGGCGACGTCCGTCCGACGCCGCAGCAGGCCCATCACCTTGCCAGGGAGCGTAATCAGGCCACCGGGGAGGAAGAGAATGGTGAGTAACATGGTGATGGAAAAAAAGATGGTCTCGTACTGCCGCGTGGCTTCACTACCCCGGAACACCTCGGGCAGCCAGGAGAGGAACGCCGCCCCGACCACCGGACCCCAAAAATGCCCGCGTCCCCCGACATAGTTGTACACCAGGATGTTCGTGGCCATGAGGAAGTCGAACGTGGGCGGGAAGAGGAAACGGACAAAGTGGGCATAAAATGCGCCACCCATGCCGGCAAAGAAACAGCCAATGGCAAAGGCCATGATTTTGTAGGCCGGGACGTTCACCCCGAGGGAGAGCGCCAGGTTGTCGGCCATGCCAATGCTTTTCCAGATGAGGCCCAAGCGACTGTACTCCAGCTTGTAGAGCACGAGCAGGATGAGCACCATCAGCCCGAGCGCCAGATAACACTGCGCGGTCTTGGTGGTGAGGAGCATACCCACAAGGCTCGGCTTGGGAATGCCACTTAAGCCACTCATGCCACGCGTCACCGAGACCCAGATCTGCACCACGAGGCGGACGGTCTCGACAAAGGCCACCGTCACCATGGCAAAGTACACGCCCCGCAAGCGCAGTGAGGGATACCCCATGGCGATCCCGACAAGCGCGGCGAGGGCCGCCCCGCTCAGCATGGACAGCTCAAACGGCAGCCCCAGGTTTTTGGCCAACAAGGCCGACGTATAGGCTCCGACAGACATAAAGGCCGAATGTCCCAGATGCAACTGGCCGCAGAGCAGGGCAGGGCGCAAACTAGCCGCCAGGATGACATTAGTAAACACCAGGGCGAGCAGGTGGGCGTAGTAATTCCCGCCCACCGCAATGAGACCGACGAGGGCCAGCAGAATCACGACGAGCAGCGTGACGATACGGATATTAGACGTCATGGCCAAAGAGTCCAGTGGGTTTGAAGAGGAGCAAGAGAATAATAAACACAAAGCTCAAGAGGAAGGCGGGTTCGAGGCCCAGGACGGTGGCCACAATCGAATCGATCTGGCCGAGAATTAAGCCGCCCAGGATAGCACCTGGAACACTCCCGAGGCCACCGAGGATGATAATAATGAAGGCTTTGAGGAGGGGCTGTTCCCCCATCATGGGATCAAGTTTGAAAATCGGGGCCATTAACGCGCCACTCGCCGCCGCCAGGGCAAAGCCCACGCCAAACGCCACGGCATTCACCACGTTGACATTGACGCCCTGCAAGGCCGCCGCTTCCTGGTCTTGCTCAATGGCCCGCATGGCCGCACCCATTTTGGTGTGGTTGATAAACAGATAGAGCGCCAGGACGAGCACGCCGGCCACCGGGATGATCACCAGACGTTCCGCCGAGATGCCCACGCCAAGGATGGAATACATGCCGTGCAACACCGTGGGCACGTGCTTGTCGAGCGTGCCAAAGAGGGGATACCCCAGCGCCTGGATCAGGGTGGTCAACGCAATCAGCGCCACCAGAGTGGGCTCGACGCCGCCTTTGATCGGGCGATAAATCACGCGCTCAATCATAAAGCCAAAGGCCCCGAGTAGCGCCATGGCGAGGACGAAGGTGAGTCCATACGGCAGGCCCCATTGCCCATAGCCGTAATACACGACAAAGGCACCCAACATATAGATGGCGCCATGGGTGAAGTTGATGATATGCATCATGCCAAACATCAGTGTCAGGCCCAGGGCCATCAAAATATACGTTGAGCCGAGGGACAACCCGATTACCATGCTCTGGATGAGGAGCTCAATGGTCATGCCGAGGTCTCCGTGGGCAGGGGCTCAGAAGAGGCGTGGCTCTTAGTTATGCGGGGGCGGCAGTAACACCACCATCGTGGCGACACCATTCTTTACTTCCGAGAACGGCATGGCATAGATGATCTGATTGGGGACACCGTAATACGTCTTGCCACCGAAATGTGCCTTGCCCCAGACGGTATCGAATTCCACAGTCTGCAGAGCCTGGGCGATCTTGGTGGGATCAAGACTCTGGGCTTTCTTTACCCCAGCCACGAACGCCAACGCTGGATTGGCGAAGTCAATGCTGGTGGCATTCCACTCCCTGTATTTCTTCGTGTAGCGCTCTTGCCAGCTCTTCACCGCCTCGGGCAGCGGGGTTTCGACGTAGCCATGCACCCACATGCCCTCGACATGCTCCTTGCCGGCGATCTTGGCCACGACGGAGGTGTCGAGCTGGCCGATATGGATAAAGCGTCCCTTAAAGCCCAGCTCACGCGCCTGCTTGATGATCAAGCCGACACTCCCGGCTGGCGCCGCATTGAGACTGATGATGTCGGGCTTTTGTGCCAAGATGCGCAACAAGATGGGATGAAAATCGTTCAGACCACGCTCGAAAAATTCCTTGGCCACGGTCTCGTAGCCGAGTTTTTCGGCGTACTGCGTCTCGACCTTAATCGACCACCAACCCGTATCATCATTCGGGCTCAGGGTGGCGAGGCGTTTCAGGGCGGGATGTTGTTCCTTCACCCAGCTCCAGAACGTGGCCGTCTCTGGCGGGGCCGGGAAGCTATGGAAGATGAGGGGATTTTTCGGGCTGACCAGCCCTTCGGCGTACGCTACCGCTAACACCAGCACTCCGGCTTCGTTCACGGCTTCTTCATTGGCTTTCGCCACCGCGCCACCCAGAATGGTGAGATATTTCACCTCGTCTTTCGCGATCAAGCGATTGACGGTGGCCACGCCTTCGGCAATCACATACTTATGGTCATAGGCCACGACTTCGAGTGTGTACTTCTTGCCCCCGATGTCTAGCCCACCCTGGGCGTTAATCTCCTCAAACACCAATTCTGTGGCTTGCTTATGCGGGATACCCCAGGGGGCGGCTGGTCCAGAGAGCGGCGTTGAGATGCCGAATTTGAGTACGTCAGCCGCTGAAACCTGTGCGGGGCCGTCCATGAGCAGGAGGCCCGCCACTGAGAGCAGGAGCGTGAAGAATGTGGCATACCGTGGTCGCATAGTTGTGTTCCTTGCTGTAGGGCCCCCTGGCAGCGCAACGCCTCAAGGGATCAGCCGCGGCGTAGCCGCCTAGGCGGGCGGATCGTGTGGCTGCGCACTATAGGCAACACCATGTGGCTTGTCAATGCCTCGGACGACTCCGGTTGGCATGTGGTAAGGGCAGGGAGGAAGCGCCTGGGGCAGCACCCATGGCGGATACTGCGCCCACGGCGCTGTGGGGTAAGCGAGCGCCAGGCCCGTGTGTGGGCGTGGGTGTCTAGCTGTCGAACGCCCGATCAGAGACCGGCCGCTGTGCCTCGTTAGCCTGGATGGCCTCGACATCCCAGAGCTGCGAAAATTTCAGTGCCCGTGGGCAGTGGCCATACGCTTCTTCTACCTCGACGATGATGCCTTGCAGATGCTTGGCATTGTCATCGGGATTGTAGAGCGACAGGGCGAGATTTTGCTGCGCCAGCGTGTCCTTATCGACAATGGTGACACGGCCGTTGAGACGGACCGTATCATTCACCCCAGGAATGAAAAACAACAGGCCGACATGGGGATTGGTGTCGAGGTTTTGATAAGACTGGAAAAGCTTATTGCCCGCCACATCGGGGACCAGCACATGGCGCTCGTCCAGCACTTTGACAAACCCTGGCTTGCCGCCCTTGGGGGAGGCATCGCAATGGCCATCGGCATCACTGGTGGCCATAATCATGAACGGGGCGTGCTGAATAAATTCCTGCACGTAGGCGGTCATGTAGTCCTTGACTTTGGTGACGGCACGTCCTGCTGGATTCGGATACCCAAATTGCTCGGCGAAACGATTGGCTTTGGTGGCAATGGCCACTGTCTCTCTCCTGTGCCCCTACATTGCGGGGGAAATCGCATGCAATTGTTGTTCGAGATCGTTCAAACGCCTTTGCAGTTCTTCCCACTGTGCTGCAGAGACGTCCTCGCCCTTACCCGCACTCCGTTGCGCCCGGCGCAGCGTCTCCTGGACGTCCGCCTGCAAGCGTTGGAGCTGGACCCGTATGCCGTCAACGGCTGTGGTCAACTGTGTGACCCGACGTTTCGTCTCCGCATGCGCGGGGGCGAACTGCCCAAGGCGATCGTGCAGTTGCTGCATCCGTGCATCCACCGAGAGATGCCGCTCGCTCTGTTGACGCACGAGCGCCGTCGTATTCTCGTGGACCCCTCGGAGATCAACCTCTGTTGCACAGCCAGCCAGGCAGCTAGCCAGCACCAGACTTCCCCATACACGCGCTAGTCTCATAGCCTTCAACCATGGTTCCTGGAGAAGTCGTCTCCCATTGCGTTCTCTCCTATCTCCCGCACACGCCCCGTATTGTACACTGTCTGGCCTGTGAGCTCCGCAGTTTTTTTCTACAGTCTCCCTCAACGCAAAAAACGGCGTTCTAACTCGGCCAGCGTCAAAGTCACCGCGGTGGGACGTCCGTGCGGGCAGGTGTATGCCAGCCCTTGTTGCCTGACAGCAGTAAGGAGCGTGGCTATCTCGGCGGTACTTAGCGCATCCCCAGCCCGCACGGCCGTCCGACAGGCCAGCGCCGCGGCCAGATGCTCACGCCAAGTCTCCGGGGATGCGTGCTGGGGAGTCCGTTGTATGGCCTCCTGCACGGCTTCGACAAAGTTGCCAGGATGCAGCAGGGCGTGCAGCTCCCGAGGCACGGCACGCACCAACACCATGCCCGGCCCGAACGGTTCAAGCTGCAACCCCAGGGTGGCGAACACGTCCTGCAGTGCCCCACACGCCTGCGCCTGCGGAGGGCTAAGCGTGAGGCTCCAGGGCGTTTCGAGCTCCTGGCTCTGACACGTAGGCGAGAGTAGCACAGCATGCAACAGGCTCTCATGCGCGACGTGTTGATCGAGCACCAGGAGCCCTTGCGGGCTTTTGACGAGGAGAAAGGTGTTTCCCAACTGTCCCAGCGCTTGCAACCCAGCCTCAGCGGAAGACAGCCCAGCTTGAGCGTAGTCCGCGGTACTTTCGTGTACCTGGAAAGTTGTCAGAGACCTCGATGGCCAGACCTCGCCGTCGGCCTCCTCCTCTCTCATGGGCGTCGGCACTGGAGTCGCACGTTGCAGGGCCAGCGCCACCGCTTCTTGCACCCCGGCAAATACGGCACGTTCCTGGAGAAATCTGACCTCGGCTTTGCGTGGATGGATGTTCACGTCCAGGAGCGCTGGCGCCATGCGCACACCCAACGCCGCCACCGGGTGGCGCCCAGGGGGCAGCTGGGCGCCGTAGGCACGCTCAAGCGCTGCCCCAATCAGCGGGCTGCGCACTGGGCGACCATTCACCCACAGATATTGCCGCTGGTGCGAGGCCCGAGTTGTCGTCGCGGAGCTGACGGCGCCATGGATGACGAGATCGACATTCTGCCACGAGATGGGCAACATCTGCGCACCGAGTTCTGGCCCAAGAATCGCCACGAGATGCGGCAATAAGGCGGAGCCGGATTGCGAGAAAAAGATGCGTCTCTCGTCATGTTTCACGTGAAACATGACTTTATGGCAAGCTAGCGCATAGTGCGTCACTAATTCCTGCATGAGTTGCACTTCCCGTGCCACCGTCTTGAGGGAGTGGAGTCGCACTGGCACATGGCGAAAGAGGGCCTGCACACGCACCTGTGTGCCGACTGGACACCCGATAGGCCTGGCCTCGGTAGCGCCACTAGGATGGCATTGCACCAGGACGCCCTCGCTGTCGTCGGCCATACGCGTCAGAATCTCGACGTCTGCCACCGCGGCAATACTGGGGAGTGCCTCGCCGCGAAAGCCCAGAGTAGTCAGGGTCTGGAGATCATCAATGTGCTGAATCTTGCTGGTAGTGAACCGCTGCAGGGCAAGCGTGGCCTCTTCCGCAGTCATGCCGCACCCATTGTCCGTGACTTGGATGAGCTGGCGCCCGCCGTTGTGCAGCACAATATCAATGCGTGTGCTGCCGGCATCAAGGGCATTGTCGATGAGCTCCTTGAGCACAGAGGCTGGACGCTCAATGACTTCTCCTGCTGCAATGCGGCGGATGGTGGCGGGATCGAGCTGATGGATACGTGAGGTCATGCGCCAGGCGCTCGCTGTGCAGCCCCGGTGCGGGCGTGTTGTTGCAGCTCATGGAGAAACGTCAGCGCTTGTAAGGGGGTGATCTGGCAAATGTCCAGAGCCAGGAGGCGCTGCGTGAGTTCAGGGCTCTCTGCTAGAACCGTTGGTGTCTGTACAGTGATGGTCGCAGCCTGGGGGATGCTGGGGACTGGGATCTCGGCACCTTCCAGGTAGGTGAGGACACGGGTAGCGTCCGTAAGCACCTCGGTGGGCAATCCTGCCAGGCGCGCCACGTGCAGACCGTAGCTCTTGCTGGTACCACCCGGCACCAATTGGCGTAAGAAGATCACGTCGTCTGGCGTCTCTCGCACCGCCATGTGGAAATTTTGGACCCCAGGAGCAAAGGATGCCAGGGCGGTGAGCTCGTGGAAATGCGTGGCGAATAAACCACGTGCCCCCAAACGTCGCACGATATGCAGCGCCACCGCCCAGGCCAGGCTCAGGCCCTCGTGGGTGCTGGTGCCTTTGCCAATTTCATCGAGCAGGATCAGGCTGCGTGCGGTGGCATGGTGCAGGATGTGGGCGGTTTCTGTCATCTCCACGAAAAAGGTGCTGCGTCCAGCTGCAATGTCGTCCACCGCGCCCACGCGGGTAAAAATGCGATCCACCACGCCAATGTGAGCCTCTGCCGCCGGCACAAAGCTGCCGGTCTGGGCGAGTAACGCCATAAGCGCCACCTGGCGGAGATAGGTCGACTTCCCAGCCATGTTCGGCCCCGTTACAATCAGCAACTGGTGGGTCGCGTGGTCGAGCCTGAGGTCATTGGGGACAAACCCGGCGCGCATGCGCTCCACCACGAGATGACGCCCTTGGCGCACGGTGAAGCCGGAGCCCGTATCGACGTGCGGACGCACATAGTCATACAGCGCCGCCACTTCCGCCAGGGCAGCCAGGGTATCCAACTGCGCCACTGTCGTGGCCAAACGTTGCAGCAGACCGGCCTGGTGGGCAATGCGCGCACGCAAAGCGACAAACAGGGTGTATTCCAGGGCCGTGCGCTGTTCAGTGGCGTGGAGAATCGCCACTTCACGGGCTTGTAAGGCGTCGGTGATAAAACGTTCCCCGTTGGTCAAGGTCTGTTTGCGCACGTAGTCCGCTGGCACCAATGCGAGATTGGCTTTACTCACCTCAATGTAATAGCCAAACACCTGATTAAAACCCACTTTGAGAGATTTAATGCCGGTGCGTTGCCGCTCGTGTTCTTGTAAGCACGCCACCCACTGCGTATGGCCGGCGGTCTCGGTGATCAGGGCATCGAGGGTGCTATCGTAGCCTGGACGAATGAAGCCCCCATCGCGCAGTGTGGGTGGTGGGTCATCGACGAGTGCTTGACTGAGGAGCGTGAGGATGGCGTCTTCTCCCACACACGCCGCGCGCAGGCTGACCAGGAGGTCGGCGTGACAGTCCGCGAGGACGGCACGGACAGCAGCGAGGCCAGTGAGGGAGACACGCAAGGCGTGCAGTTGCCGGGCGTTGGCGGTGCCACAGGCTACGCGTCCGAGGAGACGTTCGATATCGTAGATAGGCCGCAACGCCTGGCGTAAGGACTGGCGACGACTCGGATCACTGTGCAACTCCTCCACGGCGTCCAAGCGGGCGTTGATGGCGGCAATCTCCAGCAGCGGTTGTTCCACCCACCGTCGCAACAGCCGCGAGCCCATGGCGGTCATGGTCTCATCCAGCACCCCTAGCACACTGCCCTGGCGGTCGTTGTGGCGGATGGTCCGCACCAGCTCGAGGTTGCGCCGGGTCACCCCATCTAACACCATATACTGCGTGATCCGGTAGGCGCGCAGGGTCGTCACGTGTGGCAACACCAGATGATGCGTCGCCTCGGCATACTGCGCGATGGCCCCAGCCGCCCGCAGCGCCAAGGGCGTATGCGCTGGGCGCCAGGCGTGCGGCGGTCCGAGATAGTGCTCCAAGTGGCGTGTCGCTTCCCCAAGGTCAAAACTGCTGGCGGCACAGACGGTGCAGTGCAAGCGCAAACTGTCCGCCAGGGCTTGCCAGGGCGCCGTCGCGTGCCAGGCGGGCTGGACCAGGCACTCGGCGGGATGCAGCCGCACGACTTCCCCCTGGAGGGCCTCGAACGCTTCGTCCCCTGTAAACGTGGTGGCGCAGAACTCGCCGGTCGAAATATCCAGGGCAGCGAGTCCAAACGCCGCGTCAGCCTCGCAGATAGCCACGAGAAAATTGTTGCTGCCCTCTTCCAGCATGCCCTCTTCGACAACCGTACCTGGGGTGATGACGCGGATGACCTCCCGGCGCACCAACCCCCGCACCTGGCGCGGGTCTTCCATCTGTTCGCACACCGCCACCTTGCACCCCGCCCGGATGAGGCGGGCGATGTACGTTTCGACCGCATGCACGGGCACACCGCACATGGGAATGCGCTGGCCTTTGCCGATCTCACGTGAGGTGAGCACCAGTTCCAGCAAGCGCGCCCCGAGACGGGCATCGTCGTCGAACATCTCATAGAAATCGCCGAGTCGAAAGAACACTATGGTGTCTGGATGGGCGGCCTTGGCCGCGGCGTGTTGCCGTAGCATGGGGGTGAGGTGCGTCAACATCTGCTGTGTGGGAACGGTCATCGGGTCTACCCTTGGGTCGGGAGCGCGCGAGCGTGGGTAATGGTCACCCGGGAGCATAGCAGAGATTCGCCAGCCCCGCGAGGGCGTGTGTGGCTGGCGACGGCCTGTTCCCGTGCTTGACACCTTGCCACGCACCCCTGACAATGGCGCCATGGAGACCCGGCACGTGGTGCAGAGGGTGCGCCTCATCGACACGTACAGCTGCTTCTTGGAGTACGACGCTATGGCAAGCGCGTTAGACGGCATGACAGTCGTAGATCTGACAGATGGCCCGGCTGGAGCCCTCAGCACGATGTTCCTGTGTGACCACGGCGCCCGTGTCATCCGTATCGTTGAGACACCAGAGACCGCCCTGCGGCCTGGGGGCTATTGCGTGTGGGATCGTGGCAAGGAATGCCTACAACTGGACCTCACACAGATCGTATTGCCCATGGAGGACAGCACCACCCCAAACGCCGCAACCACCACGTATATGCAGCTGGTACGCATGGCGGATGTTCTGGTGGAAAGCTATGCCCCCTCGGCGCCACGCCAGGCCCTGGTGGCCTCTGAGTGGTTGGCGCGCCTCAACCCGCGTCTCGTGCACTGCTCGATCACCGCCTATGGCAAACATGGTCCGCTGCAAGACGAGCCCCCGATCGACGATCTGGTGATGGCGCGTGTCGGCATTTTGGGCAGTCAACCGGGCTTCCGGCCGCCGCCGGTGCACGTGGTGCATCCCCTGCCGACCGTGGGGGCAGCCTTGCTCGCCGCGCAGGGCATCACTGCCGCCTTGCTGGCACGCGAAAGTACCGGACTGGGGCGCACCGTCGAGACGTCATTACTGGCCGGGGCGCTGATGTATCACCCCAAAGTCACGGGGGAAAACCTCTCACCCAATGTCTTTCAAACCAACCCGGCGGGTAGCGCGCCGTTTTATAGCGTCTACGAGTGCGCCGACGCCAAGTGGGTGCAACTGGGGTGTGTCCACGCTGGCTTTACCAAGACGGCGGCAACGATCATGGAGCTCCAAGACACCCTGCAAGAGCCGCGCTGGTCCAACGGACGTCCGCCCCAGGACAGCGAAGCGGACTATGCGCTGCGCGCCATGATCGCTGCGGTACTGCGCACCAAGCCGTACGCCGAGTGGGCCGCCATCTTTGATGCGGAGGATGTGCCTTTTGCGCCGGCGCGTCTCACTGAGGAAAGCATGGATGACCCGCAAGTGGCGAGCAATGGTATGGTGCTGACGCTTGAAGATCCAGAGGTCGGTCGGCTGGTGCACATGGGCATCCCGATTGAGCTTTCCGCTACACCTGGACACGTCAAAGGGCCGCGCCAGCTGCCGCGCCCCTCCCTCCCGGAGGGCGTGGGCGAGAGCCCGGGCCCGGTCGTCCCTGCGGCGCCGGCCCCACCGGCAGCGCTCTTTGCGGCGCCCCTGCAAGGTATGCGCGTGCTGGAGATTACCAATCTGATTGCCGGACCGACGGCCGGGCGTTTGCTCGCTGACCTCGGGGCAGATGTGATCAAATTCGAGCCGTTGGATGGTGATTTGTCGCGCCCGATTGGTCGTACGTACTTCTTTAATCTGAACGCCAACAAACGCTCCATGTCGGTGAACACCCGGACGCCAGAAGGCAAAGAGGTCGCCCAGCGCCTCGCCGCGACGGCCGATGTCCTGCTCGCCAATATGCGTCCTGGCGCCACAGAGCGCATGGGGATTGGCCCGGAGATGTTACGCACCCTCAATCCGCGCCTCATTGAAACACACGTGACCGGCTACGGCTGGCACGGTCCCTATGCCCATAGGCCTGGCATTGATCCGCTGGCGCAGGCGCTCATGGGGTTACAGCGGGCTCAGGGCGGGCCGGAGAATCCCCCCGTGTTTCCGTCGCAGCTGGCGCCCACCGACTTTACGACGGGTGCGATGGGGGCCCTGGGGACGATCATGGCGCTCCTCGTGCGCACGCGCAGCGGCGTGGTCCAGCGGGTGGATTCCAATTTGCTCAATGGCGGGATCGTGCTCAGCTCGCCCTGGTTTACGCACTACGCCGGTAAACCCGTGCGGCCTCTCGCGGATAAGGGGCAATACGGCTTGCATGCCTTCCACCGCTTGTATCGCGTGCGTGATGGCTGGGTGTATGTCGTGGCCGCCACTGCGGCCGAGCGCCTAGCCCTCGGTCGCGCCCTGGCATGCGAGGCGCTGACGCAGGACCACGCCACGCCCCTCCCCGGTACGCACCCCGCCGAGACGCCCCAAGCGCTGGCGCTAGCGCAGCACTTCGCCACGCTGGGTGTGGAGGAAACGGTCAGTCGCTTGCGGCAGGCTGGCGTCCCCTGTGCACCGGCTACCGAGGGCCACAGCGAGATTTTTCTCGACGACCCGCACGCCGCGGCCAATGCCATGGTCGTCAGTCAGCAACACCCGGTCCTTGGGCGCATGCGTTTGGCTCGGCACTATGTGCGCTTTGCCCACACCGAGGTGGTCCCAGGACGGGCAACGCCCCTCCTCGGGGAACATACACACGAGATGCTGCGAGAACTCGGCTATCCTGAGCAGGAGATCGCCAGTCTGTATGCCAAGGGTGTCATCAAGACTGAGGAGAAGATATGACCGACACTCCGGTAGACCTGTGCCAATTTATCGTGGCTCTTCTCGAGGGTCCGCCCCGCCAGATCACGCTGGCCACTGCGGACTTGACGGACGAGCAATTGTCCTACCAGCCGACTGCCGATAGCAATTCCATCGCGTGGCTGGTGTGGCACCTGAGCCGATGGCGTGACTATGTCAGCGCGGCGATCTGCGGTGAGCCGCAAATCTGGGTAAGCGCCGGCTGGGCTCAACGCTATGGTCTGCCACACGAGCGCACCGGGCTGGGCGATACCCCCGCGCAGGTCGCCGCCTTTCGGGTGGAGCGTGCGGCACTGTTTGGCTACATGGACGCAGCCCACGCGGCCACGGTGGCACGTGTGACCTCACTGACGCCTGCGCAGTTGGTCCATCTAACATCCTACCTACCTGGGGAATCCCGGCCAGCGTGGCGCGCCTTAGTGGGCGTGTGTTCAGACTCCCTGCAACACGCCGGGCAAATCGCCTACTTGCGGGGGATGGTGAGCGGCTATGGCTGGCGTCGCACCGCAGGCTTGGGCTGAGGGGGCTCTGTGATGGTGCATACACGGTTGGCGTGGCGCATGGTCTGTGGACTTGTGCTGCTCACCGTCCTGGCGGGGTGTGGTGGGGATGAGGACGGCAGCGGCCCAGAGCCTGGAGCCAACAATCAGACCCTGCGTCTACTCCAGAAACCTTTCCAGGGAAATTTTGCCAACACGGCGCCCTTTGATCATGATCTGCCCCTGCTGTTTCGGGAGCAGGACAACAGCTTCATGCTGACGTGGTGGGGTGGGCACATTGAGGGGATTTGGAATGGCCACAACGGCAACGATTGGAACTTGCCAGCCGACACACCTGTCCTGGCTGCTGCCGCTGGGGAGGTCGTCTATGCGGATTTTGAACCACCGTTTTTCTGCCCCAGCCTGGGGGAAACCAGTGCGCTGATCGTCCGCCTGCGGCACACGACGCCTGATGGCGACAGCTTTGAGACGCTCTACGCTCATCTCAATCGTCTGGATGTGGCAAGAGGACAACGCGTGCGGGCCGGACAACCCCTCGGGCTGTCCGGGAGCACCGGCTGTACGAATGGACCGCATTTGCATTTCAGTGTGACGCGGCTCACCCATACGAACAATGGGCGCCCCGTGGCGGTCGATCCCTTTGGCTGGCAGGGGCCTGGGCCTGATCCGTGGGCCCAGTATTCCGAGGGCGCACCGAGTGTGTGGCTGTGGAAACAGGGGCGCGCACCTGATGGCGGGACGCGCCTCTATGGTGCACCCTAGCGGTCCATCGTAGGCTTGAACGTCCTCACTCTGTCCCAAGACTGCACTCCGTACACCATGCCAGCCGTATAGCATGCGGCACGCGCCCGTCAATGATGTGGGTCTTGGCGACGCTATGCGTCAGGGCATGCAGACACGCCTCGACCTTGGGTATAACATGCCGCAGATGGCTGAGCGCCACCATGGCTTTGTTCAGCGTACCGCTCAGCATCATTTGATGATGCCCATGGCGTGTTCCGTCACCATGACGCCGTCGAGTCCAAGGCGCCGGGCTCCGTAATGAGAGCGGGGGGACTGAGGTTGCTATCGGACGCGCTCCAGATCGTGTGGATATGTAAATCCAAGATCATGCCGCGCTTCCTCAAATTTCCGCTGTGGAGATCCCTCGCTGCAGCGGGGGGAGGGCACCGCGGTGCCTGCGCCAGCAGGCCGGGTGTACGTAGAGCCATCGGCAGCCCACAGCCGTGTGCAATGCTTCTGATGCACACGGGCCTGCTTGCCAGCGATGCCCAGGTCAAACCAGGCCGCTCCACTGGCGCGGGTCACGTTTGCCTCGACAATGTTCTGACGGCTTGTCGTGTCTGCCGCACAGCATGCTACTCGGTACGGTCATGTCACAACAGACGAGAGAGCTCCGGACTGGCACGCATCCGGGGGTATCATCACCGCAAGAACGGAGTGCCTCACGGTACTGAGTCTGCTCGACACCAATGCTGCGTTTCCTCAGAGTCCCCCGACTTCAGTTGGGGGAGTACGTCAACTCGGCTCGCGCCGCTGCGGTGTGATGAGTCTACATACAAGCTGAGGGTGCATAGCACCGGCAGCCCTGCAATGTCAAGTGGTGCGTGAGACGCCCCAGGGTCATTCAGTTGTTGGTTGTTGGCGTGGTCCGACCCTGGGAGCGCGGGCGTCTCGCCCGCTCCGGATGCGGGCGAGACGCCCGCGCTCCCAGGAACATCTCGCCAGGATCTGGCCACGGATGGACACCTGTGACACCACGTTATTCCCGAGTGCGACGAGCGCGCGCCCCATGGACTCGACCTCACGTCTAACATCGCCCACTTTGGCACATGCAGGGCTGCCATGCCGCGGCGGGGCCTCCTGGCTCACGGCGTTGTATACCCTTGACAGCTTTTAAAGAATATTCTAGATTAAAAAAAGTTATACTACACAGAGGATCTTTCCCGCTCATGATACCGTAGCACCAATCATTACAAGGGGTGAGGCATATGGAGAACCTGGGGTGGCAGAGAGTCCAACCATATACAGCGGTGAAAATCCTGCTCACGTTCTTGCTGATGGCGAGTCTCTGCTGCCGCATTGTCGGCGCCACGGCTCTGCCTCTCCAGAACGGCCATTTTGACCAGGGCTTCACGGGCTGGAGCGGTGCGATCGATGACGGGATCGCGAGCCAGGTCGTCGATCCGGCGACACACCCGCTCTTTCAACTGGTCAGTGGTCAGGCCCAACTGAGCACCGCCGAACCCTTCTTTCTCGTCACGCTGCTCCAGCAATTCACCCTGCCCACCACGGCCAATACCCTGCTCCTCTCCTTTGCGTATACCTGGTTCCCGACCGATGGGACATTGGACGCACTGGCGGCCACGCTCGACAACGGCCAGGGCCTCCTGGTGGATCTCTTCGCCGGGCTCACCTATACCGAGATTGCCGCTGGCAGCAGCGCCAGTGTCAATGTCACCGCGTTGGCCGGACAGACGGTGACGCTCGCTTTCACGCTGAATGACGCGGGTTTGCCGATTACCGTCCCCGACAGGTTGCTGGTGGACACGATCACGGTCACTGAGGAGATTGCCACCGCGATCCCAGAGCCTGGCACCGTGCTGCTCCTGGCCACCGGTCTGCTCTGGGGCCTCGGGTGCCGGTTGCGTCGGGGTGGCCGGCCGTCCTGATCCGGGAGAGCACACTGTGCCACGATAGCGGCACGACATCGCACGTCAACACACGACACACAGCCGCAGGGTCATTCAGTTGTTGGTTGTTGGCTTGTTCCGACCCTGGGAGCGCGGGCGTCTCGCCCGCGCTCCCAGGCAAAGCTGGCCAGGATCTGGCCACGGATGGAAAACTGCATGACCTTGCACAGCCGGGTATGGCTCTGCGCGGGAGACGCACCATGGTCTGCGGTTACGGTTCACTCGTGAGGTAGGAGGTCGGCGCATATGAGGCAGAAGGTCCCAGGGTTCATTCTCTTCCTGATGGGCATGTTTAGCCTGGCCATTCACCCGGCAGCGGCACAATTCACCGAAGCCAACTGGCAAGACATTACGGCGCGGGTGACGCTCACCCAAAGCCGCGAGGTGTTGGATCAGGCCAGGCGGCTCTATCGCAGCACGGTTACCATCCAGAATACCTCGGGGGCAGAGATTGTCGGGGCCCTGCGTGTGGTGGTCACCTCCAGTAACATGCCGCCGCTCACGCCCGACGGTACGACCGCGGACGGTAAGCCGTATTACCTGCTGGCCGGACTGGATGGGCGCTTGCCCGCCGGACAGAGTCGCACGTTGCCACTCACCTTTACGGTGGGACGTGGGCAGTTGCGCTATACCAGCCGGCTCGATTTGCACCCACCCCCAGCCGCGGTGACGCCCAATCTCACCCTGGACCGGGCGAGTGTGGAGTTTGGGATCGTCACAGCCGGGCAGACGACCGAGCGCGACCTCGCCCTCAAGAACACCGGCACGGCCCCACTCATCGTCAATAGTGCGACTCTCGACAACGCCGCCTTTACCCTACCTCCCAACGTCTTACAGCCGGTGCCGCCGTTCACGCTGGCCCCTGAGCACACGCAACCGCTGACGCTGCGCTTTGCCCCACCGGTGGGCAGTGGTGGCCAGACGCTGCGGGGCACGTTGACCCTGCAAACCAATGATCCTGGCCAGCCGACCGTGCTGGTGCCGGTGAGCGGGCAGTCCGTGCCGCCGGCGCCGCTGGATACCAACCCGGTGGTCGATGCGCGGCTGCGTATCAATCCGTTTGACCGCATCACCGCAGCCTCCTGCGCCAATGTCGGCGGAGAAGTGACGTTTGGCGCGGCAGTGGTGGCCGGCGACAGCTTTCGCGTCACCCTCACCGACGGTGGTGCCATGACGGTCAGCAGTGCCCTGCATCCGGCACCTGCCGGGGGTGGTCTGACCACGTTCAGCGGCATCAACGCCTGCGACCTCCTGGACGGGGTGATTACGGTCCAGGTCACCGTCATCCGCCAGGGGCAGGCCCTGCAGCCCCCGCAGTGGGGACGGCCCGCCGTGAAAAATACCTCGCTGCTGAGCGAGCCAGTGATTACTAGCCCCATCCTGCCAGCGCCGCCGTTGGGAGTCATCATCAGTACGCAGGACGTGTTAGAAGTCTGCGGTACCTCGCGGCAGTTCACCAGCGTCAGTATCACCGGCGGAGCTTCCACCGTCGCCACGGATCTCGGCGCCGGGGTGACGACGTTCTGTCTCGATGTGCCGTTACGCCGTAACACCCAGAGCACCTTGATTGCCACGGCCCGCGATAACGACCCGGCGGCAGTGCCGCCGCTGGCGGAAGCCTCGGCACCACCTTTCCAGGTGATTCATCTCAACCCGGCAGAGATTGCCATTGCCGAGGTCGATTCCCGCCCCTTGACGCCGGACGAGATTACCACGCTGGTGCACAACGGCGTCATCGAGCTGAGCGATCCGGCGAATTTCAACGTGACGCTGTTCAGCATTGTACTCACCGTCGGCTCGTTCCCGATTACCATTACGCAACCTGTGATCGTGCCTACCCCCGGTTCCGCAGAGCCTGGCTCTGTGCACTATGGCAGCACGCCGGGATGGGGCGGTGGCGGCGGTGGCGGCGGTGGC
>SXND01000088.1 GCA_005777235.1 Pseudomonadota bacterium | reverse complement strand
TGCCGCTGCACGGGCTATCAACATATTGTCAACGCGGTGCAATACGCGGCCCGCAAGATGGCGCAGACGGCAGGCGCTCCTACGGCGTAGCGCTCCATGCGATCACGGCAACCATGCGCCCACATGAGGAGGCAATGAGTATGATTCCTGCGGCGTTTGACTATCGGCGTCCCACGAGTTTGGCAGAGGCCGTCCAGTTACTGGCGGTCCATGCGGATGAGGCCAAAATTCTCGCCGGTGGACACAGTCTGGTGCCCATGATGAAGCTGCGCCTGGCGATGCCGGCCCTGGTGATTGACATTGGGCGTTTAAGCGAACTGCGCGGCATCCGTGAGCACAATGGCACCCTGATTATTGGCGCTGGCACCACGCAGCATGACGCGGAGGTCTCACCCCTTCTGCAACAGCACTGCTCGCTGCTGGTGGAGACCGCCGCTGCTGTGGGTGATGTGCAGGTACGCAATCGCGGCACGGTGGGGGGGAGCATTGCGCACGCTGATCCGGCGGCGGATTGGCCGGCGGCGATCCTTGCGGTCGGGGCCCGCATCAAACTTGTACGTGCTGGGGGTGAGCGTCTGGTCGATGCCGCAGATTTCTTTGTGGATATGCTGACGACCGTTATGGACAGCCAGGAAATCCTCACGGAGATCCATGTCCCGGTCAATCCGCCACGCACAGGCGGGGCCTACCTCAAGGTGGCGCAACCTGCCTCGGGTTTTGCGCTGACCGGGGTTGCTGCCCAGGTGACCCTCGGGGCGGATCAGACAGTGCAGCGTGTGGCCGTGGGTATTACCGGGGTCAGTGGGAAGGCCTATCGCGCCCACGTCACGGAGCAAGTCTTGCAGGGGCAAGCGGCCACGGCAGAAACGATAGCCCAGGCCGCCGAGCAAGCCACCGCTGGAGTGGAGGCGTTGGGTGACATTCATGCCTCAGCAGCATATCGCCTGCACCTCACGCGGGTGTACACGAAACGGGCGCTGCAGCAAGCGCTGGAGCGGGCCCAGCGTGCCTAGGCGTCGCAGGCGTCTGCAGCCGTAAAGCCCTCCCCACTACCAGCGGGTTGAGCGACGTAGCGACGGGTGGCATGCCGCTGGTCCTACGCCTGTCCCCTTGACCCAAGCACCGGCAATTGGGCCCGTGTATCCAACTCATGGGCCTTACGCCCCCCGCGCACCGGGGGCCGTGGGGCCAGCGTGCCCTGGATCAGGAGCGTGGCCATCTCCACACAGCGCTCCACCAAGGACGCTGTCCCTTCGTGGAGTGCCTGGGATTCACGGACATACTGGTTGTTGTTCTCCATGTCTTCGGCACTCCAGCCGCGGGAGTGCGCCACATAGGGAAACTGGGGAAACTGGCAGCCAATCTCGGCAAAAAATCCCAGGAGCTGTCCAGCCACCGCCTGCACGTTGTCTTGGCCGCCCGTAATAATAAACGCCGTCGTTTTGTTGTGCAGCAGATGCCGGTTGGCGATAGTCTCCTGGTTCTGGATGCAATTCATGCGTTCAACCATCTTATAGTACAGACTACTAGCGGCACCCCAGCGGATGGGGGTCGAGACGAGAATCACATCCGCCCAGTGCACGACGCCCTCGTAAATGCGTTCCATCTCGTCTGCAGGATCCATCATGGTAATGGAACACGGCCACGTGCAGGCGTGCGACGACTTCGAATAAAAACCTTCACAGGAGCGGAAGCGCAGATCGCGCACACGTTGCAAGCGCGTCTCACAGCCGAGCGTGTCGGCGGCATGTTGTAGAGCCCATTCGAGGAGGTCCTCCGACGTGCTATAGCGTGGCTGTCCTGCGGTCATCGCTGTGGTGGACAGCCCGAGCACCCGGATGGGGCCTGCCGCACGTTCGGTAGGCCGCATGAGCGGGTGCGGGGTGAAGGGTGGACGCGTGCGCTCGCTGTGCGGCTGTGACGCGATGAGCACCCGCCCGTTGACGACCCGCACCTCGTGGGCAGGGACGGCATTGAGGGGGTTGAGACCCCCGACGCCCGTCTGGCGATGAAAGGCCCAGTAGTGCCACGGACACACGACGTACTCCCCGTCCAAGGTTCCGCCGCCCAACGGCCCGCCGACATGATTGCACCGATCCGAGATGGCGCCGAACTGGCCATCTTTGTACGTCAGCGCTATCGCGGTCTCCCCCAGCAGTAGTTGCTGTACAGGCCGCTGTGCCAGCTCATCGACTGCCCCCACATCCATCCAGGATAGTTCCGACATCGTTACTCACCTTTGCTTATATGACGACTCGTGCGGTTGGGCTCATTATCCCGCGTCCACGCCTCCCACGCCGTTTACCCGTGCGCATTCGCGACCTGAGACACCGGGCCAGCGATGGCTGAGGTGACGGTCCAGGGGGGACTGTCATGGTGTGTCATGGCACGTACAGTGCACGCTGGCATCGTACAGAAGGCGCAATCATCTGGCAAGCACGGATCGAGGTGAATAATCACATCCCCGTGCGTCGGCTGGGTGGCCTCGATGAGGTGCTCGATCTCATGCGACACCTCGTGGCTGCGTTCCAACTCCCAATACCGCGGCAAGGTGAGATGAAAATCGACATGGTAGCGGGGGCCGGAACGCCACGTACGCAGATTGTGTAGATCAATCCACCACGGCTGCCGGGATGCTTGCATCGTCTGTACGATGTGCTGCAGCAGGGCAGGCTCAGCCTCATCCATTAAGCGGGCGATGGACTCACGCACCAGATGCCAACCCATGAGTAAGATGTGCAGGGCGACAGCGAGCGCCGTGAGGGCATCGAGACGCTGCCACCCGGTCAGCCACACGCCAATGATGCCCACCAACACGCCCGCACTGGTGTAGGCATCCGAGAGCAGGTGCTGGCCATCGGCGATCAGCGCCATAGAATGGGTGCTGCGGCCCACACGCTGCAAGTACCAGCCGAGCAGCGCATTCGCCACGCCAGCGGCGCCGACTAGGGCCACACCGAGAGAGATTTGCGTGATAGGCTGGGGGGACAGCAAGCGCGGCAACGCGGCGGTAAAAATGGCCAGGGCGGCAGCGATAATCAAGGCGCCCTCGAAGCCGGCGGAAAAAAACTCAACGCGACCATGGCCGTAGGGGTGCGATGCGTCAGGCGGCCTGGCACTGAGCGTGACGCTGAAGAGGGCAAAACTGCTGGCAATGACATTGACGATGGATTCAAGGGCGTCGGACAGCACGGCAGCGGAGTCGGTGAGATACCAGGCCAGAAATTTCACAGCCAGCAGCACCACACTCATGAGGAGTGAGAGGCATGCGACACGAGCACTGCGTGCTGCCAACCAGTCGGTCGCTCTAATGTCCATGTCTGCCTCCGTCTGTCCGTCCTTGGTCTCCTCGGGCAGGGAGCGCTCTCGTCGCCCCCTGCAACTCTCATGGAGAGGGATTATACTGCCCACACTCAGGAAGCACCATGGGCGCTTGCGACACACCGCTAGAATGGTACCACACGCGTGGCCTTATAGCCCTGCGGGCCAGCTACGATATCGACTTCCACGACCTTGCCTGGACTGAGAGGCTGTCCGGAAACTTTTCCACGCCGCCGTATCGATTTCATACAGCATCTGTGCGGTAATGAAAGTTAGGATGGCCACAGGGAGCTAGCTTGTTCAACATAAGATGCATATTGCTAATTTGTAACATGGCAGTACTTGATTGGACATCACGCTCATAGTCTTGACTGTTTCTTCGATACCGCCCGTGCCAAGCATGCGTGCGTTCCACCACCCAGCGTTTCGCCTGTGGGATAAAACCTCGCGTCCCTGCGGGACGCGTGGAGATTGCGAGACGCCACGCCGGGCGATGGTGCGCCATCCACGCCTTGAGGGCATGGTGGTGGTACTTCGTAGCGGCAACAATCGTCACGAGACGCGGC
>SXND01000087.1 GCA_005777235.1 Pseudomonadota bacterium | reverse complement strand
TTAAACTAGAGCGGCTGAAAATGAGGACCAAGCTTCATCATTTTGCCCTAAAGTCCAAACTCTACCTCAATGCCCTCCGCTCCGCTTTCGCCACTTTACGGGCCCTCACCCCCGTACAGGGCTCCGCGTAAGGTGAGGTAGAAAGATCGGCAGTCGCGTAATGGTTCGTCTTTGAATGGAGCGTTTCAGCCTCCCATGAGGGGTAGAAAGACCCGATTGACTGCCCGTGCCAGACGTGTATAGAGCGTTTCAGCCGCCCATGAGGGGTAGAAAGACTAGAATCACCCTCCCCGCTGTAGTGAACGCACCAGTTTCAGCCGCCCATGAGGGGTAGAAAGATCCACACGTGTCGCAGGTTCGCGGCGCGCAGGTCAGTTTCAGCCGCCCATGAGGGGTAGAAAGGTCCACATGCGGTAGCAGATGATCCAGGGTGAGCCTGTTTCAGCCGCCCATGAGGGGTAGAAAGGCGATCTCAGCCTGAAACTGGGAGATAGAGGTCTGGTTTCAGCCGCCCATGAGGGGTAGAAAGAGCTGCGTAACTCCGTGCCGGTGAGCGGGTAAGGCGTTTCAGCCGCCCATGAGGGGTAGAAAGCACGGCGACGACATGTGGTTCTCCAACGGCGACCAGTTTCAGCCGCCCATGAGGGGTAGAAAGAAGAGACCCAGTGTTGCGCTGCTGTGGCACATAGTCGTTTCAGCCGCCCATGAGGGGTAGAAAGAGCGCAAGGACCAGCGGCTGCCCGGACCGCGCAAGCAGTTTCAGCCGCCCATGAGGGGTAGAAAGACGAATCCAGCCCAGTCTACGATTGGGAGTTTCTGTGTTTCAGCCGCCCATGAGGGGTAGAAAGGCTGCCCATTGATCACGCGGCCCACCAGGCTTTTCAGTTTCAGCCGCCCATGAGGGGTAGAAAGAATACTTATCTGGACGGTTGTCTCTGGTACAAGTCAGTTTCAGCCGCCCATGAGGGGTAGAAAGATGCACAGAAAAGGGCGAACAGTACGGAACGGGAAGAGTTTCAGCCGCCCATGAGGGGTAGAAAGAATAAATCTGGAGGAGGGTGAGGAGGATGAGAGCAGAGTTTCAGCCGCCCATGAGGGGTAGAAAGATAGTGGGATCAATTCCCTGCGTGCTGCTTCCCGGATGTTTCAGCCGCCCATGAGGGGTAGAAAGAGGCTAGTGCGGCGCAAATCCGCGCCGCGTAGGTCAGCGGGTTTCAGCCGCCCATGAGGGGTAGAAAGTTTATATCTCCATTCCCCATTCTCCCATTGCGCCAGGTTTCAGCCGCCCAGGAGGGGTAGAAAGAGCCGCCGCGCGGCGCTTCTTCGTAGGCGTTAGACGGTTTCAGCCGCCCATGAGGGGTAGAAAGAGGGTCGCTTCCCTTACCGCAGGCTCCGTAAAGCCTCGCCATTCATGGCGGGGATATAAGGAGCTTGGCCCAACGGGCCAACAGGTTGAGAATACCGCAGAAATATGATAGAGGTGCAGTATGAAAAAGCCACAAGCCACAAGCCACGAGCCTGAGACTGAGTAGTGAAGCCAAGCGCCTCTTGCGGGCACTGGCGGACAAGTCAGCCAGCAGCATGACGGCCAAACTCGCAGTCATGATCCGCGACCAGGCCAAGCGGGAGAGTAGCAAGTCATGGCGCAACGCCAGACGTTCATGGACAAACGGTATCGGGGCAAGCGCAGTAAGCGCTTGCATCGGCAGATCAATGTTGGCGGTGCAATGCATAACCACTGCATTGCGTTGCATCGCCGCTACGACCGCCGGTACACAAAGCATCTGTCGCTGTATACGCTCCACGCCCACCTGGCCAAGGTGAAACGCTTGCCAAAGTATGCCTGGGGGAGGCCGCTCGGTTCGCAAGCCATCCAAGAGATAGCACGCCGCCTCGACACGGGGTATCAGCGCTTCTTCCAGCACGTGAAGGAGCGCAAAGCCGGGAAGGCCACTCGGCGGGTGGGTCCGCCCACTTTTCGCAAGATACGCAAGGCCAAATCGTTCACGTTGACGCAAGCGGGCTGGAAGCTGCTGGGCGGCAACCGATGGCAGATCGGTACGACCATCTACAAGTTTGCCAAGTCGCGGGAGCCCCTGGGCACCATCAAAACGGTGACCATCAAACGCGATGCGCTGGGCGACCTGTTCGTGTATTTTTCCTGTCTCGTTGACGTACAACCCATGGACCGAGTCATGACAGGTCACAGCGCAGGCTTTGCCTGTGGGCTGACGACGTATCTCACCGGCAGTGATGGGACGGAGTCCCACGCCCCACAACCGTTCACGCAGAGTCTGCAGGCCATCGCCACGGCCAACCGGAAGGTGGCGCACAAGGTGCAAGGCTCGTGCAATCGCCACCAGGCCAGGCGGCATCTGGCACGGGTGCACCGGCGGGTGGCGCATGTCCGCCAGGCGTTTCACTGGGATCTCGCCCATGAGTTGTGTGCGCAATACGACATCATCCGCCTGGAGACGCTCAACCTGCAGGGCATGCAAGCGCTGTGGGGCCGCACGGTGTCGGACCTAGGCTTCGCCACGTTTGTCGAGACGTTGCACCATGTCGCATCCAAAACGGGCGTCCTGGTACAGCATATTGATCGGTGGTTTCCCTCGACCACATTGTGCTCGGCCTGTCAGAACGTCAACGAGCCTATCACGCTCCGTGATCGGGTCTGGACTTGTACATTCTGCGGCGTCACACATCAGCGGGATCACAACGCCGCCATCAATATCGACCAGGAAGGGGCATCTTCCTGTGGGGGACATCCTGTCAGTCTGGCTCCGGCCAGCGTGGATGGTTGATCCTAGAATCCTCGGCCTTCAGGCTGGGGAGTATGTCAAAAGAGCGCCTGGTCACCAATGGGGAATATCTCGACTTTATGGGCGATGGGGGCTATCGTGATTTTCGTCACTGGCTGTCGGATGGCTGGGATACCGTGCAACGCCAGGGCTGGGAGGCGCCGCTGTACTGGCAGCAACAGGATGGCGTGTGGTCCGAGGCCACCCTGCGCGGCGTCCGGGCTGTGGATCCGTGCGCCCCAGTGACCCACGTGAGCTATTACGAAGCCTGCGCCTACGCGAGCTGGGCGCAGCGCCGTGTACCCACCGAAGCCGAATGGGAAGTGGCAGCGCGCCTCGCTGGGGTGGGGCCGCAGACCGGCAATTTTGTCGAGGCGCAGCATTTTCACCCGCAACCGGCGCCGCCTTCCGATGGCACGCTGTCACAGATGCTGGGGGATGTGTGGGAATGGACTGGCAGTGCCTATGCTCCCTATCCGGGCTATCGGCCCGCGGCCGGGGCGCTGGGGGAATACAATGGCAAATTCATGGTCGACCAACTCGTGTTGCGCGGGGGCTCGTGTGCAACGCCGCGGAGCCATATCCGCACCAGCTACCGTAATTTCTTTCACGCCGCGGAACGCTGGCAATTTACCGGCATCCGCTTAGCGGATGATGTCTAACTAGTGGGCGCGGCGCCATCCGCAGGAAGCGGGAGCACGCCCACACCGTTCCCCGAGGACCAGGCACCAGGCCTGTGCTGAGGGAGCAGGGCGATGCCGGCGGGCTGCCGGCGCATGGGCTGCATGAGGCCAGCAGAAGGAGCGAGACGATGCCACGATTGCCAATTCCATCCGATACGGAGGCGTTTCCCGAGGAGACGCGTGCCGCCGTGCGCCACATCCTGAAGACGCGCCAGAGTATGCCCCCACCGAGCAGCTACCTCACGTACGCTGGGCAGGCCGGGGCGCTGCTTTCCGACCTCGTCGACCACCTGCGCTACCACACCTCGCTGACCGGGGCGGAGACGGAGCTGGCGATCTGCACCGCGGCGCGGGCGGCCAACGCCGACTACATCTGGGGCGGGCACGTCCGGCTGGGCCTGCAAGCTGGCACGCGTGAAGAGGCGCTCCATGCCGTCGACATGTACGGGCCCCTGGACGGCCTAACGGCGGACGAGGCGCTGATCATTCGCTTCGGGCGGGAGTTGCTCGAGGCGAAGCAGGTCAGCGACGCCACGTTTCATGCCGTGCGGGCACGGTATGGCGAACAGGGCTTGATGGAGCTGACGGCGGTGATGAGCGTATACATAATGAACGCGAACATCCTGCAGGTGATGGACCACCGGGCGGCAGCAGACGCGCGGCATTTGACGCCACGGTAGTGCCCAACACGCAAAGTTTCTCAAGGGCTATAGAGCACAGGTCCGCACCGCCGCTTGCACGCTACGCCATGGAACGGCTCTGTGTGGCGGCACAGCCTTTGGGAGGCTTGCCCAAGGCAGCCATGGCACCTGGTCACAGGGGGCTATAGAATAAGCCTGATGTACTTGGCTACACAGCCTGCCGAGCCCCGCACAGCGCGTGCGCCAACCGCCTGGCACGTCCGGCAACGCCACGCTACACGTTGCTGGGCGGGTGGCGCACCGTGCCAGCACTGGGTGCGGCACGTACTGCAGGGCGTGGATGCGTACAAGGGAGAGACGACATGGATTTAGCGTTGCAAGGCCGCCTCGCCATCGTGACCGGGTCTAGCGTGGGGATGGGGCGCACGATTGCGCAGGTCTTGGCCAGCGAAGGGGCCCAGACCGTGGTGGCGCGGCGTGAGACGTTGCTCAACACCTTGAAGGACGAGATCGTCGCCAGGCTGCACTACCTGGCGTACTACCCAGTCAAGGCGGCACATCCTACGCTGGTCAGTGACCTGATCAATCAGGCACGGGTGAAAGCCGCTGAAGCCCTGCGCAGTGCCTTTGCGTTGCGCAAGGATGTTGCGCGCACCGTGTCTCAACCGCAGAGTGACGCCTGTCCGCCCCGCTACAACACACACACCTACCGCGTGGACTGGTCGTCGCGTACCGTGCGGCTCTCGACAACTGACGGACGGCAGACGCTGCGCTTTTCCGTACCGGCCTACGCGGAAAAATACGCGGGCTTCCCGACTGATACCGCCGATCTACTCTCCAAGCGCGGTCGATGCTATCTGCACATTGTTGTGACGCTGCCTACGCCTTGGTTGCTGTCCTCTGATGCGGTCATGGGCGTTGACGTGGGCTTGGCGCAACCAGCGGTCACGAGTACGCCGGCCTTCCTGGGCGAACGGCGTTGGAAAGACATCGAAGGCCAGCGTTTCACACTCAAGCGGCAGCTCCAACGCCAAGGCACGCCATCGGCGCAGCGACACCTGCGACACCTCAGGGGCAAGCAAGCGCGGTGTCGGCGGGACTGCGATCACGTCTTGAGCAAGCACATTGTCCAGGCATGGGAGCCTGGAGCAACCATTGTCATCGAGAACCTGACCGATATCCGCCGTCGCACGAAGAGCAAGCGCAAGACGGAAACCGCGCGGCGGGTGCATAGTTGGTCGTTCGCCCAAGTCTGTTCCTTCCTTGAGTACAAAGCCGAAGAACGGGGCTGTACGGTGGTCGCGGTGGACCCGCGTCATACCCGCAGGCGTGCTCCTGCTGCGGGCATACCGCTCGTAACAACCGTCGTTCTCGCGGTCGCTTTGTGTGTCGGTTGTGTGACTTTGCGCTGCATGCCGACCTCAATGCGGCCAGGAATATTGCGGCCCAGTACCATGCCAGCCTCGGTACATCTGGGGCTGACGCGCCGTCGTCAATCGGCGTAGCGTTTCCGGTCCGGCCTGCCGTGCGTCAGCACGTCTCACCGGAGGTGAGAGACAAGCCGCCTGCTTTAGCTGGCGGTCGTTGACGGAGGAGAGCCAGCGCGCCTACGCCACGCAGATTCCGCTGGGCTATTGTGGCGATCCCGAGGACATGGCCTATCTGGTGGCGTTTCTCTGCTCACCCAAAGCCCGCTATATCACGGGAGAGCGCATCCACGTCGATGGCGGCCACCGCCGTGCCTATTAACGAACCGAGGGGAGGTCCAACCGTGCGTCACACCGAGACACTGCGTACACTGATCCAGGCGCCTGCACTTCTGGTGATGCCAGGGATTTTTGACGGGTTTAGCGCCCGTCTGGTCGAGCAGACGGGCTTTGCCGCGGGATTTATTTCGGGCGGGGGCTTGAGTGAAACGCTGCTGGGCTACAGTGATGTGGGGCTGATGGGCTTTGAGCTGAACCTGGCAGCAGTGACGCGCCTGGTGGCGTGCTGCTCCCTGCCGTTACTCGCCGACGCCGATACGGGCTATGGCAATGCCGTCAACGTGTATCACACGGCGCGGGCCTTCGAGCAAGCCGGACTGGCCGGCTTGATGATCGAGGACCAGACCTGGCCGAAGCGCTGTGGGCACATGAGCGGTAAAGAGGTCATCCCCGCTGAGGAAATGGTCGAAAAAGTACACGCGGCCTGCGACGCCCGGCGCGATCCTGCCTTTGTGGTCAAGGCCCGTACCGATGCCTTGGCCACCCACGGCCTCGATGAAGTGCTCCGCCGCCTCAGCCTCTACGCTGACGCCGGGGCGGATCTGCTGTTTGCCGATGCCCTGGTGTCTGAACAGGACATTGCGACGGTGGCGCGCCATGTGCCCAAGCCGCTCTGCGTGAACATGGGTTTTGGTATTCGGAGCCGCTCGACCACCCCACTGGTTTCTCCCGCGCGTCTCCAGGAGCTTGGTGTGGCCGCCGTGATCTACCCCCGTCTCCTGACCGCCTGTGCGATCCGGGGGATGCAGCATGGCATCGCGACGTTGCGTGAGGCGATGCAGCGTCCCACGGTGCTGGAGCGACCAGATCTGGCGGTGTCCTTTGAGGAGCTGAACGCCCTGGTGGGCTTTGCCGAGGTGCAGGAGCGCGAACGGCGCTATACGCCGAAGGCCATGTAGGCGAGGATCGCAGCAGACGACAGGGGAACCGTGTGCCCGGGCTAACGGGTGGCTGCGCAGCACCAAGGCCATCGAGAGCCTCATGCCAGCCCCTGGCCATCACGGTGCGCTCCACGGTCTCCCGCTCCACGCCATGCCAGGATGCCTGCCACCGCGTGGCCAACGCCCACACGCCCGCTTCGCCTGGCGCGGCATGCTCCGGTGTACTGCCCCAGACGCGTTACGGGGCAGGGCATTCTGGCGGCGTGACTGTCTTCGAGAGGATCCGGGCAGCGGGGCGGCCAGCCCGCCACCACCGTTTCCGGGTGACGCTGCAGCAGGGCCCCAGTCTCTCCAGCGCGGCTGCCGCAGGTCTGGATCTACGAGCGCGCCCTCGCGGTACACGAGACAGTGCTGGGGCCCGAGCATCCTCAGACGGCAGGGAGTCTCAACCACCTGGGGATTTTGCTGCAAGCGCAAGGGGAGGTGGCGGCGGCGCGGCCCTACTATGAGCGCGCCCTCGCGGTGCACGAGAAAAAGCTGGGGTCCGAGCATCCCCAGACGGCGCTGAGCCTCGGTGTGGTTACGCGACGCCGATGTAGGCCTGCTGACCGTAGAGGCGCGTCGCATCCGGGAGCAGGTGCAACAGCGTGGACCTGGTGTCAGCCCTCCAGAGGCGGATACAGACCCAGTACTATCCAGAGCTGGTGGGCCTTCAGTACGCAGGACACGTTGAGCCGGAGGGCTGCGACGGTCGCTCGGCCCACAGGGCTCAGGCCAGCGAGGGTCACCCCTTTGAGCCCGTGCGACCTCCCTGGGTCTCCTCAGGCATACACTGCCGAGGCCGTGAGCCCCTCGGAGTCGCTCAGCACCTGCGAGACGACGCGGCTAAATTCGGCCCGCAAGAAGGGCTTTTGCAAGTAATGACAGCCAGTGCCCTGTAAGAACTGATGGTTCTCCTGACTCACGGTGTCCCCGGTAGAAAACATTAAGCGGGAGAGTAACGTAGGATACGTGCTCTCGATCAGTTGATATATCTGTCGCCCATCCATCTCGGGCATTTTCATGTCGCAGATGATGAGATCGTAGGCTGCGCCAGGCATGGTTGTGGCGAGTTTCTTGCTGGCCTCCTGCCCTGAAAAGACCGCTTCGGCCTCATGCCCAAGTGACTGCAGCGTGGAGACCACCATCTGCGCCAGATACGGTTCATCATCAATGACCAGCGCTTTCTTGGTGGCCGTAATCGAAGGGTGTACCGCAGCATGTGGGACGCTCGGTGGCACAATATCGGTGATAATGGGGAGCGCAATCGTAAACGTGGCCCCTGCGCCAGGAGGACTCGTGGCGGTGATGTCCCCGCCATGTTCCTTGATCAGTCCGTACGACAGGCTCAGCCCTAACCCGGTGCCTTGCGCCCTGGTCGTGTAGAAAGGATCAAAGATCCAGCGCAGATGCTCCGCGGGGATTCCTGGTCCGGTATCCGTGATCTTGATATAAATCCAGTCACGGTCATGTGATGTGCTTATGGTCAGATGTCCGTGGCCCTGATGCTCAGTCATCGCGTGGTACGCGTTGCTCAGAATATTCACCAATACCTGCTGAATCTGATACCTGTCAGCCATGGTCCATGGGAGATTCTCTTCCAGGGAGGTGGCCGTCGTAATGTTGTTTACCTTGAGCTGATAGGCCAGGAGGTCTAGGGTCTGCAGACAGAGGGTCTTGAGATCAAGATAATCTTTTTCCAGCTTCTTCTTGCGGGCAAAACCCAGGAGATTTTGCACGATATGATGACACCGCATCGCTTCTTGGTGGATCTTTTCCAGCATGGCGCACGCGTCCGGCGAGCAGTCGTTAAATTCCGTCAGAAGCTCCGCATACCCGAGTACCGAGGTGAGCGGATTGGTAATCTCGTGGGCAAAACCAGCAATTAACTCACCCAGGGCTGAGAGCTTCTCTGTTTGGATCAGCTGCTCCTGGGCGGAATGCAGAGCCAGCAGGGACTGCTGCAGCTGCTGATTGGTGTCTACCAGATCCTGGGTGCGCTCTGCCACCCGTTGTTCCAGTGTTTCCGTATGCTGTGCCAGGGCACGCTGGAGTCGCACTTTTTCAAAAGCCCGCTCCAGGGAGAAGATGATCATGTCGATCTCAAAGGGCTTGGCGATATAATCATACGCCCCCTTACGTAAGGCTTCGGTCGCCGATTCCGCAGAGGCATAGCCCGTGATGACAATCGTCTGGGTCTCAGGGCTATGCGCCGCGACATGTTCCATGACCTGAAAGCCGTTGATGCCCTCCATCATGATATCGGTGATGACCACATCGTAAGGCTTCTGGCTCAGGAGCAGGATGCCTTCGTGCCCATTTGCCGCCGTCGAAACAGTGTAGCCCTCACTTTCTAACAGCACCTGCAGATTGCGGCGGAGCCGTTGTTCATCTTCGATCACTAAGATTTTGCCGTTCATAGGTGTCCTCCCTTTCGTACATCTTCATGCACACTGTCAGCTACCGTCTCTGGCACGTAGGCTGGGAGCACGATGTGAAAGGTTGTGCCCTTGCCAACCTCACTCTCGACGACAATATCGCCATTGGCACGGCGGATAATGCCAAACGATACCGCCAACCCTAGCCCCATCCCACGCTCAGTCTCTTTCGTAGTAAAGAAGGGGTCAAACAGGCGGCTGAGAAACTCCTCCGAAATGCCGCACCCCGTGTCGGTGATGTCAAGATGAATCCCTTGTGCATCCTGTGTCGTCTGGATCAAGAGGTGTCCGCCAGTGGGCATCGCATCCTCGGCGTTGCGGACCAAATTCAGGATGACCTGCTTCAAGTGATCTGTAGACAGATGCACCGGGGGTAAATCCGGCTCCAGCACCATCCTGAGCGCCACCTGCTTGTCGCGCAGGTTGTATTCCAGCACCTGCTGCATGCCGCCGAGGACCGTGTTGACTTCTACAGTCTGCTGCGGGTGGATCGGGCGTGAGAACGCCAGCAGCTCGTGAATAATGCGGGCGACCCGGTTGATCTCTTCTTCCATCATCTGCAAATTTGTTTGGGCGATTTCATTGGTCTGGCTATGTTTACTGATGATACGGATGGTTGTCTTCAGGATCGCCAGAGGGTTATTGACTTCATGCGCCACTCTGGCAGCGAGATGCACGATTTGTTGCTGCGTCTCCTGTAAGCGCAGATTGGCCTCCTGCAAGTGCCCTTTCTCAGCGGCGAGGCCTGCCAGGTGCTCCTGCAACGCCAGACGCATCTGCTCAAAGGTGGAAGCGAGATAGCCAATCTCATCCTGTGTATCTACCTCAATAGGCTGGTCATACGAGCCCCGAGCCATGGCGCGTACGGCGAACATCAAGTGCCCGATAGGGCGGGCAATCCGCGTCGCCAGTACCACCGCCAGCACGGCGCTGCTGCCCGTGGCGAGCAGCCCGAGCAGAAAGAGGTTACGCCGGCTTTCCGCGATGGTGATATAGGCCCGCTTTAGCGAAAAGCCGAGCCGGATGGTGCCCCATTTCTGCGGACTCCCGGCCACATAGACTGGAACAGCCACATCATAGCCGGGGTCATGGCTCTCTGGCAGACTGAGCGTCTGGACCAGGGGTTGTTTCGCCTGGAGCGCCCGCTTGCTGATGGGGTCCGCGAGCCGTTGTCCCTGGAGATCATCGCGCCTACTGTAGGCAGCCACCTTCCCGTCGCGGACATGCACCACCGCATAGACCACGTCTTCGTCGCTGCGGGTGATCTGTTCCATCACCTGTTCTAATTTGGCAAAGTTGTAGCTAAAGAGATACCCTTCGCTGAGGGCGGCCAGACTCCCGCCAAGAGCCAGCGCCCGCAAGCGTGTTTGCTCAAGAATGGCCTGGCGCTGCTGGCCATCTTGCATCACGGTGACCGCGCCCATCAAGACCACGACCAGAGTGACGATGGCCAGAATGTATTTCGCGCGCAAACTGCTACGCACGAGATCGAGCACACGGCGCAGGGGACTGCCCAGGACAGGCAGGGGACACTCCGGCACCCCCGGCTCCGACCCCAGCCTAGACCACTGCGTGGCGTAGCTAACGACTGGGCTGTACATGCGATGTGACTCCCTGCGTGTTCTCAACGGGGCGTTGCTTCAGCCAGATTTTATGCATGGACATCCAGCGCTCGCCCAGTAGACTAATCTCGATCCCCTGCACGTAGGGTTGATACAGATGTTCAAAAACGTGGTTGTGCTGCGGAATCCACGGTGCATCCTCCATCACTAGCCGTTCCGCCTGGTGATAGAGCAGAGTCCGTTGGGTGGTATTGTCCTTTTGTCGCGCCTGGTCGAGTAAGGAATCGACCGCGGAATTACGATAGAACATATAGTTAGCCTGACCGGTGGAATGCAGCAACGGCGTAAAGAAATTGTCAGGATCGGGGAGATCGGCATACCAGGCGACCCGAAACAGCGCCAGTTCGCCTTGCCGCAGCATCGCGTCGTAGGTCGTCCAATCGGTCGCGTAGCGTAGTTGCACGTGGATCCCCAGCGCCTGCCGATAGCGTTGATACGCCTCTAATTCGGCCTTGGTACTGGCCGCTTTGGACACCGTCCACAGATCCACCACCGGGAAACCCACTCCATCAGGATAGCCGGCCTTCGCCAGGAGTTGCTTGGCCTTGCTGGGATTGTAATAGTAGCCGCGCAGATCGGGATCATGACCCGGCATACCGGGCGGCAGGACGCCTGTCGCAGTCACACTCCCCATTTTGGTGATTTCATGGACGATCTCGTCCTTATTCACGGCGTAGTTGAGGGCTTGCCGCACGCGCTTATCATCAAACGGCGGCCGTTGCATGTTAAAGCCAATATAGAGCAGCCCCAGGCTCGGTTTTCGGACCATTTGATACTTTGCATATTGCGTATTGGCGTGAATGTCCTCTGTCTTCTCACTGGGGATCACGGTCTCGTCGAGGTCGCCCGCGAGAAAAGCAGTAAAGGCATCCTCAAACTTCGTCCCGAGCGTGAACACGATGGCATCCAGATACGGCCGTCCATCGTAGTAGCGATCGTGGGCGGCCAGGACAATCTCTTTCCCCGGCTCCCAGCGCACAAATTTGAATGGCCCCGTGCCCACCGGAGCCTGGGCAAAGCGCTCTCCGAGCCGTTCGACTTCTTCCTGGGGCACGACCGCAGCATTCGCCAAGCCCAGGACTGTCAAAGAGGGACCAAACGGTTCGTCGAGCGCGATTTCCAGCGTATACAGGTTCAACGCTTTCAACCCCGTAATACTGGCCGCTTGCCCCGTGAGCAACGCTTCGGCTCCCTGGATGTGGCGAATGAGGTTTAGGACCGGGCCAGCTTTGGCGGTTTTCAGCAGGCGGGTGAAGGAATACACGAAATCCTGGGCCGTCACCTCCCGCCCATGATGAAACTTCACACCACGGCGTAGGGTAAACGTCCAGACACGGCCATCCCGGGACGCTTCCCAGAACTCGGCGATGGCGGGTATAGGCTTGAGATGGGCATCGAACTGCACCAATCCATCGAAGAGCTGACGCACCACCGGACGGCTATAGACATCTTGTACCAAGGCCGGATCCAGGGTGGCCGGGTTGTTGTCCAGAGTCCGACGGTACGTCCCCCCAAATTTGCCTCCCGGTTCCAGCATCCCCCGGAATTGCGCTAGGCTGGGACGGGGCAAGAGCAGGATAGCCACAATCCAGAGGGAGACTATGAACATCCTAGGGCATCTTGTTGACATAGATGTATCCTCCATGACGTATCCTCCATGACGTATCCTCCATGGTGTTCCTGACGGCCCACTCATCGTGGCCTACGACCAGCGCCGCTCCGCGCTGCGGCACGGCGCTGGAGAGAGGAGACGAGCCTCCAAAGGCCGCTGGGCTCTGGCGTGGCGCCCGAGGCGCAGCCTTTGCAAGCTCGTCTCGTGGACAGATCCCTTATGGAAGTCCTAATACGGCTCGAATCATACGCTCCACGTTGATGAGTCCAGCCCCCTGTTGCGTTGCCGGCACGCCAAGATCTGTGGCGGTCGTCTGCATGAGGGTCAGCATCTGCGCCGGCGTCAGTCCCGGCACCACCTGTAACACCGTGGCAATAGCCCCGGTGGCATGCGCCGTTGCCTGACTGGCGCCGCTGCCATAGGCATACTGGGCGCCCATGAGCGTAGAAAAAATCTTCCCCGTCACACTGGAGCCACCAGGCGCCGCCAGCGTGATCTCCGGCCCAACCCGGTTATAGGTGGCGATATGGTCGTACATGTCGGTGCCCGCTATGGCGATGACTTCAGGGTAACGGCCCGGATATTTGACACCACCCTGGCGTGGATCCTGTGCCATAGTACAGACGGAAGTGCTATCCCCACCGGAGTCATCCCCACCGGAGTCATCCCCACCGGAGTCATCCCCACCGGAGTCATCCCCACCGGAGTAATTACCCGTGGTCACCTTGCACTGATTGCCCGCGGAAGCCACGAGAATGATCCCGGCTTCGTAGAGCTCCTGGATAGCCTGCTCCAGTAGCGGACTCCCTTCATCAAAAGACAGGCTCATATTGACCACCTGGATGTTGTTGGCCAGCACCCAGTCCAGGCCGTTGAGTAGATCGGAGAGGTAGCCGGCACCCGTGTTATCGAGCACCTTGACCGCGGAGATGAGGGGATGCTGTACCGCACCGATGATCCCCTGGCCATTCATCGCGGCTGCGATGATGCCCGTCATGTGCGTGCCATGGCCGTTGTCATCCTGATAGTTGGCCGGATTCCCACCGTTGAGGGCATTAAACCCGCCAACGATGGAGGACTGCAGCTCGGGATGGGTTAGATCAATCCCAGTGTCAAGCACCGCGATGCGTACGCCTGTCAACCCCAGCCCGGCCAGCAACTGGCGGGCCGCCGGGACGCCCATGTTCTGCTGCCCCCAGTCATACATCTCGACCGTCGGGGGTGGCGCCGGGGTAAAGGTGATCACACCGTCTCCATGCATCGGCAGGTCATCGTAGATAGCCTTCACTTTGGAGTGCCGCCGTAGGGTTTTCACCATGTGCTCGGGCATATCGGTCACCAGACCATGAAAGCGCTTGACCCGATTCCGTGCTTCACCGCCATGTTGCTGGACCACCGCGTGGCGCTCCCCATCAGGTATAGCCTCCCGGAATACCACGATCTTGCGTTGCTTCCCCGCTACCCCCAGGTTTGGAGGGGCAGCGAAAGCTACTCTCGCTCCTAAGACTATCGACACAATCATACAAAAACTCAACCAGAGCTGTCGCCCCATGAACATTTTTCCTCCAGCCTCCAGCGGGCGTATGGATCTCTCGGGTATCACACGCAAACTGTTGTCCTGTAGCATATTTTTTTCCATTTCTTCTTAAAGAGATAACAAAAAAATAACCATAACCTTTATTTATTTACATGGTTAGATACTTATATGATGCTCCTTTGTTTTGTGATATACCATGCATTGCCTCGCACATGCCTCAAGTAGGTTCCACCATAGACCTTGCCTATTGGCATTTGCTATTGACAATTTAAGCAATAGGGTCTTGAGACAGATGTGCCACCAGCGCAAGAGGCTCATTGTAGGGCCAGCAAGGGGCGTGTGAGCCGAGAGGCGCAGGAGGCACCAGTACGCTTGGGAAGGCACGGTGCACCACAGGTGCACGGACAGGAATACCGGCTTGTGAGGAAACGTCCTGCGGCGACGCAGAGGCGGTCGTGCCGTCTCTGGGAAGGTTGCACAGGCTCTGCTGCGCGTGCCAGTTGTTGCGGAGCAGTGTGCCACCGGCGCGGCCTCTCCCCTTTTGCCCCGTACGACCTCCCGCTATGCTATCATCATGCTCACAGGAAGGAGGAAGAACGTTATGCCTGGACCATTCGAAGACCACGTTGACTTGGCGACGCTCGCCAAGGAGGAGCGCCTCGCCCGCATGCGCCATTCGGCGGCCCACGTGCTGGCTGAGGCCATGCTCGATCTGATGCCGGAGGCCGCACTTGGTATCGGGCCACCGATTGATACCGGCTTTTACTATGACTTCCGTCTGCCCCGCCCGCTCACGCAGGACGATCTGGCGTGGCTGGAAGACCGCATGCGGCAATCCATCACGCGCCAGCATGCCTTTCAGATGGCGGCCATTACCCGCGCCGAAGCCGAAGCGCGCTGGCAGCACCAGCCCTTTAAGCTCGATTTGTTGCACGACATCGCCGATGACCACATCACGCAGTGTACGCATGCCGCGTTTACGGATCTGTGTCGCGGCGGACACGTCAATCACACCGGCGAGATTCCGGCCTTTAAGCTCATGAGCATCGCTGGGGCATACTGGCGCGGCAGTGAAAAACATCCCATGTTACAGCGCGTCTACGGCGCCCTATTCGAGAGCCAGGCGGAACTCGACGCCTATGAACAGCAGCTCGAAGAAGCCCGCCGGCGCGATCATCGCCGTATTGGCCGCGACCTCAAACTCTTTGACGTCATTGACGCGGTTGGCCCAGGACACGTGATCTGGCTCCCGGCGGGTGCCACCATTCGCCGCGAGTTACAACGCTGGATCGAGGATCTGGAAATTGAGCGTGGCTATCAACACGTCACCACTCCAGTGGTGGCCAAGCGTGCACTGTATGTGCGCTCGGGACACTGGGACCATTACCGGGAGGCGATGTACCCGGTGATGGAGCGTGAGGGCGAGGAGTATGTGCTGCGCCCGATGAATTGCCCGAGTCACATCATGATCTACGAGGGCAGCCAGCACTCCTACCGTGAGCTGCCCATCCGTATTGCCGAATTGGGGAATATGCACCGCTGGGAAAAGTCGGGCCAGGTCACCGGCATGAGTCGCGTGCGGATCATGACGCTCAACGATGCCCATATCTTCTGTGCCGACATTGCGCAAGTCGAGCAGGAAGTCGCCGGGGTACTCCAGCTCATGGAAGAGGTGTACGGCGTCCTGGGACTGAAAAACTACACCTATCGTCTATCGCTGGGCGACCCCAACGATCACGAGAAGTACGTCGACAACCCCTCGATGTGGGAAGCCGGAGAAGCCTTGTTACGGCGCGTCATGCAGGGTATGGGTCTGGAGTTCCACGAGGCGGCAGGCGAGGCGGCATTCTATGGTCCGAAAATCGATGTGCAGTTCAACACAGCGCAGGGCAAGGACGAAACGCTCGTCACCGTGCAGGTAGACTTCCATCTGCCGGCGCAATTTCAGCTGGAATATGTCGCCGAAGATGGCAGCCGGGCGCGGCCGATCATGGTGCACCGTGGGGTGATTTCGACGCTGGAACGCATGGTGGCCCTCCTGATTGAGGAATACGAGGGCAACTTTCCGCTGTGGTTGTCGCCCACGCAGGCCATGGTCATTCCCATCGCCGACCGCCATGTGCCCTATGCCCAGGAGGTGGCGGCGCAGCTCAAGGCGCAGCGCCTACGTGTCGAGGTGGATAGCCGCAGCGACCGCATGAACGCGAAAATTCGTGACGCGCAGTTACGGAAAATTCCGTACATGCTGGTCGTGGGTGACCGGGAAGCCGCGGCCCAAGCCGCCGCCCTGCGGGTGCGCGGGGGGAAGGATCTCGGGGCCATGCCGGTGCTGGAGATCGTCGAGAAACTCCGCGGCGAGCGTGACACCAGGGCGCTCGTACCGTAGACCCACGCAGTCGTAAGGCCGAGAGTCAGGCTGTCAGGCCGACGCAGGATGCTCTAGGGGAAGAAGCCCAGACGGCTGCCCAGATCGAGCCCCAGACAGTGCAGCACGGTGCCCACCCCCAGGTGTTGGCGTTGCCGTAACGGCCGAGGTTGGGGGCTGGACAGATCCGTGTCGAGGATGGTGCGATACCAGGGGCATAGCCCCCGTGGCAACTGCTGCAGGGGAAAATACCGCGCCTGGACACTATCCTCGTCCTGGGGCTGTGGCGTCCCACCCTGCGGACGACCGAGGTACACTGGCGCCCAATGCGCCCGAAAGCCCGTGCGCTCGTACCAGCCCAGCAGCTCAACAATTGCCACCTGCACACCGGTCTCTTCCCAGACTTCCCGCCGAACAGTCTCTTCCGGCGTCTCCCCTGGTGCCATGCGCCCGCCTGGCAGTTCCCAGAAACGCGGGCTGGCCCGCTGCACCAGCAGCACCTGACGCTCATGCAGGATGAGCGCCTGCGGGATGATCGGGGGCGGGTCACGCCGCAGCACGGGCTTGAGGAGATCGTGCCAGTAGGCGTGGAGTGGGCGCGGCATACGTGCTCCTCCGGCGCGTGGGGGCCGCCGCGTGGCCTGGGCGTCGTCTGCGGCCTATCAGATTGCCGCTCGTAGTACTCTAGCTAGAGCACCCCGTGCTTAGCTGAGGGTGAAGCGAGCGTTGTGCGGTGAGCGCAACAGCGTTGCTCTTGCCGTCCGTGCATCGTACACTTCCACCATGAGCTATAGGACGATAGAAATACATCGGATGCCTAGAACAGCCACGGAGTGGCACACGTTCACCGCGTCTCGCAAGGAAGCCGCTCGCCTGTGGAGTGACCTGGTTGAACGACACCACCGACTGCGTAGGCTTCACCTCAAGTGGCCCAGCAAGAGCCGGTGGGCGAGATGGTGTAAGGGGCGGTATCCAGGGTTGAGCGCGCAGAGTACCCAACAGATTATCGGGGAGTTCTGTGAGGCGGTGAACAGTACGCGGCAGTTGCGCAAGAACGGCCATAAGGAAGCCCGCTACCCCTGGAAACGCCTGCGGTACCGCGATGTCGTGTACACCAACCAGGATGCCAGACTCCGAGACGGCAAGCTCATCCTGCCCCACGGCGCCAGTGGCACCTTGCGTATTTCCATGCCTGTGGCGCTTCCTGGTAGACTGATGGAAGTGCGTATCAGTATGGCAGCGGTGCGGCTCATTTGTGAAATTCCAGATGCTCCCCGGCCACAGAAGATAGTTATCGGCGTAGACCTTGGGGTGAATACCCTCATTGCTGCTACTGATGGCGAGAAGGCCATTCTGGTCAGTGGCCGTGGAGCAAAAGCCACAGTGCAATACAGAAACAAACGGCTGGCGTCGTGCAGCCATGCGCAAAGCGCCAAGACGAAAGGCTCTCGGCAGTGGAAGCGCTTGCAAAAGCGCAAAGCGAGGATGCTGGCGAAGACGCATTGCAGGATGCGTGACTTGACCCACAAAGCCACGCGCAAAGTGGTGGAGGCTTTTCCAGACGCCACGTGCTTTGTCGGGAAGCCGTTTAACGATGCCGCACACACGATCGGACGGAGGCAAGCCCAACAGGTCAGCAGTGCCTGTAATCGCCAGATCATCGGACAGTTGGACTACAAGACCGCTGGGGCGATTGAAGTCGATGAACATTATACCTCGCAAACGTGTCCCGTATGCGGGGAGCGGAACAAGGGCCGGCGGATATACCGCTGTCGCAGATGCGGACAGACGGCACCGCGTGACGTCATTGGCAGCGTGAATATCCTGGCTGTCGGTCAACATCATTCCCTTATTCCCGGTCGTAGCGTACCAAACGCTGTCATATGCGTGCATCCTGTCAAGTATCCTGGCTTGTCGCCAGGTAGTTCAGGCGGACACCCTGCAAGTAGCTTGGGCTTGTCCCAAGAAGCTCCGCCTAGATCGCTTCTCAGCGATTAGGGGGAGCGTGTCACTGATGAATCTCCGGGTCCGTCTGATGCACGCGCAGGCGAATGGTATACACCCCGTCGCCCGTGAGAATGCTATGGCGGGCAAACAGACGGCCCTCCTGCCAGTTGGTTAAGCCCAGCTCCGGGCGCTGCAAGGCAAACTGGCCATCGAGCCAGCGCGTCAAGCCGTTGCCAACACACGGGGCCTCGACGGTGCGGAAGAAGCGCTCATGGGCTGCCGGGTCTTGACTCACCAGTGAAGCGACAAAGCGCGGGCTGTAGGTGTTGCACAGGGCCACCGCTTCCTCGGTATCACGCACCACCGTCAGCGTCACCTCCGGCGTGCCCTCCCATTCCCATTCATGACCGAGTTGCTCGGCGGCAATGCGCGCTACTAGCACTTCCTCGACCACACCCTCGGCCCGTTGCATGCGCGCCGTGGTCTGAAACAGCGCTGGCGGGATGATACCCTCGGCCTGGGGCGTGACGTGCAGCTTATAGGCATATCCGAGCTTCTCCCCCCGCGCTGTGAGACCCGCCAGCACTGCTGGCGCCAGTTCGGCGGCCCGGCCTTGTGGTAGGCAGACGACGTTGAGCGTATTGCACACCTTGCGGTCGGTAGAGTGGAAGACCACCTGGCGCAGATAGGCCGCATCAGCGGTGTCGTCCACCACCATCCAGGCCCCACCGGTGCCGTGCAGGCTTACCGGAATACCGGCCTGCCGCGCAATCGCCCCCAGTTGGGCTACGGCACTGCCCGAGCCGCGGGCCACCGCCAGGGCCACGTCGCGCTGGCTGAACAGCGCCCAGCCAGCGGCGCGTTCGGCACTGTCCACCAGCACCACGGCGCCTGCGGGGAGTCCGGCCTCGGCCAGGGCCGGTTGCAGCGCGTGGGTGGCAATGGCCCGCGCCGTGCCGAGGGCGTCACTGCCGATGCGCATCACTGCGGTATTGCCACTACGCAGCACGCCAGTAGCATCGGCAAAGACGTTGGGACGCCCCTCGAACACAAAAGCAATGACCCCCAGGCCGTCCGCCACTTGTTCCACGGTCCAGCCCGGATGTGCGATCCTGTCCAGCACCTGACCGCGCCGTGGGGGCAGCGCACGCCACTGTGCCACGGCTTCCAGCATGCGGCGGCGCATGCGCGTATCGGCCAGCAAACGGGTGGTGGAGCGCCCACGCGCCTGGGCTGCGGCCACGTCGTGGGCATTGGCGGCAGCAATCTGGGCCCACACGCTCTCGTCAGCCAGACGCCCGTTAAAACGGTCGTAGAAGCGGTCAATCTGCGTCTCTTCCACGGCACGCAGGGTTACAAAGGCGGCTCGGGCTTGCGCGACCGCCTCAGCGACCAGCGTCTGCTGCGCTTCTGGGATATGTAAGACACTCCCGTCCGTCTGCACGACGACCAGGTGATCACCCGGTCGAAAGGCAGCGGCGATGGCGTCCGGCACGCGGGTGTACTTGTTGCCACCGTAGGGCACCAGCATGCCGGGCGACAGGGCGGTTAGCATATCAGCAGTGGACATACGGTCATCCTTTCATGGGCCTGGCCCATAGGTGGCACGCCAGCGTACGTGCTGGCGCCACAAGATCCTGCGGCTCCCTCTCCCTCGGGGTGAGGGATTTTACCTGTTGGCTCGTAGTCTGCGCCCAGGTTCTTAGGCCTCGCCCTGCAGGTCGAGTTCGGCAAACAAGGTCGGCAGCGGCAGGCGAAACCCCGGCAAGACACTCCCCCCGTCCAGGGTCGCCTCGGCGTGCAGGAGCGTCGCCTGCGCAGGGGAGGTGAACACCTCGACCGTCCGGCTCTGGGGATCGATCTGCCACAGGAGCTGCACGCCAGCGTCAAAATATTCCTGGCGCTTGCGGGCCATTTCCCCGGCCGTATTCCCAGCGCTGAGCACTTCGACGGCGAGATTGGGGGCGACGTCGGGGATGGGTTCGCTGGGGATGCGGCGGTTGGGCAGACGCTCCCAGGCAATAAAGGCGACATCGGGGATACGCACGAGGCCCGCAGCGAGCCGCATCATGCCCGCTTCGCCGGTGACGATACCGAGACGGCGCGGGATGACGAAGCCGCGCAGGAGATCAATCAAGGCACACGCTAGCAGCGACTCGCGAAATCCCATAGCTTTCTCCACCAAAGTCCCATCAAGCAATTCATACAAGCGCCCCTCACGGTCATGAATAGCCAGCACATCCGCTTCCGTGGCAGTGCCCATGGCCGGGCGGAAGCGGATGCGGCTGGGCGGCATGTCTCCCAGGTGCTCCAGCACCTCTGCCAGGGTCTCGCTGACGGTGGTGGTCATTTCTGCGGTCGTCATAGAACATTCCTTCTCCGTCCCTCGTGCACTTCCATAGATCCTCTTGGGCCCTGGTCTGTTCCTGGGAGCGCGGGCGTCCCGCCCGCTCCGAAGAGGCGGGCAGGATGCCCGCGCTCCCATGGCAACCTGCTCACGGCCGACAGTGCGGGCCCTACGGCACCAGCGCTACCGGGAAGTCCGGCGTGCTCGGTGGTTTGGTGGTGGTGGGCGTCTGCTTGCCGCCGGTGAGTTCCTTGACGCGCTCCGACAGGTACAGGTCGAGCATGTTGACCGTGATGCGCCCCTTCTTGCCGTAATCGGCCTGGCCCGTTAAACCTTCGACCAGGGCCTTGGTAAAGGCGCCATTACCCCACGCCGGGTTTTCCAGCGAGAACTGCTTGCCGGTGGAGGCGGCAAACACCACGGCGCCATCTTCAGCGCTGGCCAGTGCGTTGATCACCCCGGTGATATGCAGGGGGGCGCGGAATTTACCGCTGCCCATGACGTTACCCGAATGGCAGGTATCGAGGAAGAACAGCACTGTGCCGGCCAGAGTCGCCACGGTATTTTTGGAATCGCTCGCCGCCACGCCGGCGCTTTTCAAGCGCTCAGGGTCCACATTCGCCGGCAGGAAATAGTACACGCCATTAGCATCCTTCACCCCATGCCCGGCGACAAACAGCGCTGCGACATCTTTGTCGGTGGTCTAGCGCTCCAGCCAGGTGAGGCCATCGAGCCCGGCATCGCGGTTCGCCTGGGCGTCGGTGAGCAGGCGCACCTCAACGTCGCGGTACAGTTTCCCGTGCTGGCGGCGCAGGGCGGCGCTGAGGTCCTGGGCGTCTTTGGCAGCAAAGTCGAGGTTGAGGCTGGGTTGCTGATAGCGGCTGACGCCGACGGCCAGGACGTAGAGCTTGGGCTTGGCGACAAATTCCGCCTGAGCCGGCGGCGCGCCTTGCCAGCGCAGGCGGATGGTCGAGGGCACGCTGACGGCGTAGCGGTTTTTGGCGATGATCGAGACCTCGACATCACGCGGTGGGATGGGCACGGCGATCTCCTGCTCCCTCTCCCCTGGCGTGGTTAGACCGATGCCCCGGGGTTGCCCTGCCGGGCGGCCATCGACCAGGCCCTTGATGGCAGTCACCGGCTCGCCCGAGGGCGAGCGCAAACTCAAACGCACCGTGAGCTGCGGCGTCGAGACCGTGGCGTTGTCCTGCGGCGTGAGGATCTGCACCACTGGCGGCAGGCGCTGCTGCAGCGTCACCGTCTCCTGACGCCGATTGGCCTCGGCGTTGGCCGGGCGCACGGCTTCGGCTTCGTCGCTGGACTCCAACACACGTGCCACCACGCCCGGGCGATAGAAGGTGTTGCGGAACTGGCCGACCGGGAAGAAGTCGGCTTCCTGGTCGCGCCCCCGGTTGACGTGCCAGCCGATGAGGTCTGCGGCGCCGGGGGAGGCGTCGTAGTAGCCCGAGGGCGTCCACAGCACCCGGCGTTTGCGGTCGTTATGCGGGAACAAGGTGAGCAGCTCCTGGCCGTCGTGCAGGCGGTACCAGCGGATGGTGCCATCGCCAAAGGCTGCCACGGCGACCGGCGCCTGGCTGGCGAGGTTGACGCTCCAGGCCACGCCGGGGATGGCGGCCTGCCACAGCTCGGCACCACGACGGTCGAACAGGCGCAGGCGATACTCCGTCCCAAGTAGGAAGCGCTGGTGGTCAGGGGCGATGGCCAGGCTGCGGGAGATTTCGTAGGGTAAGAGCTTCAGGGGCGTGCCATGGAGGCGCGGGGTGGTGGTGCCTTGCCAATCGTGGATCTCCAGACCAGGGGCCGTGGTCCGCGGCGCTACCAGGGTGCGGTCTGCAGCAGGCGCCAGGGTGAGGACGCGGTCGCGCACGGCAAAGCGAGCCAGCGTCTTGCCCTCGTACTCATAGCCAAACTGCACGGTGCTGGCATCGGGCGCCAGTTGGAAGCCCTTCAGGAGGTCACGAAAATCCGCTGTGGCGGCCCCCTGGAGGCGCAGCGCTTGCCCGGAGGCGTCCAGCACCCCCCAGGCCGGGCCTCCCGCCCCGAAGACCACTCCACCGCCGGCCAGTGGCAGCAGGTGCCGCATAGTGTCCTGCGCTGTCGTGGGCAGGTTGGTGGCTGCGCCCCGGCCCCCGGCAGCCCAGCGGCGGATGGGGTGTAGGCCGTGTTCCTGGTAGCGCCCCACAGCGTAGAGCCACTGCCCGTCTGCCGACCAGGCCACCGTGCCCAAATTTCCGTTGTCCACCCCCGTGGTATCCGGTGCATACAGCGGCGTGAGATCCTGCCCGGAGAGCACATCCACCCGCGTGGAGTCCTCAAACCCCACGGCGATGCGGCTGCCATCGGGGGAGAAGGCCACGGCAAACGGTCGCTTGCCGCCCGGAGCCTGGCGCTTGAGGCGCAGGCGGAAGTCGCGGTCGTAGAGCCGCACCAGGCCATCATATGACGTGGTCACCAGGCGTCCGCTGGGGTCGAAATCCGCTCCATGGCTGTTATCGTCATACGCCGGGTCGCGCCCTACCTCCGTCCCATCGCGACTGCGGTAGAGGTGCATGCCGTGCGTGCCAGCCAGCGTCGCCACCAGGAGCGCCCCATCGCGGGCATAGGCCAGGTGGTGGACCGACGCGGGCAGCTCGCTGAGGCGCTGGCGCAGCTGGCCACTGGCGCGGTCGAACAGGTAGAGGGACTGGCGCTGGCCCGCAGGGTCCGTGAACCCCGCTGCGGCCACGGTGCTGCCATCGGGCGACAGGGCCACGGCGTAGATCTTGCCCTCGTTGCCGGCTCCGATGGGCGGCCGCAGCGTGTGCAGCAAGCGCCCGCTGGCCAGCTCCCACAGCCGCACGGTCTTGTCATGTGAGCCGGTCACCAGGAAGCGCTGCGCCGCGTCCAGGCCAATGCGCCGGATCGGCGCGGTGTGCATGTCGGTCTCCAGGCGCAGCCTGGGCGCCGTTGAGAGTGCGTTGGATGGCGGGGCGACGCGGGTCAGCGGCGCCAGGCATCCTACAAGCACCGCCAGGAGGAGCACGGACAACACAGGCCCAAGGATACGCATGCGGTGCTCCTTTCGAGCGCGGTGACGAGGCAGACAGGGCATGAACAGCTGGGACATGGGCATATCTATAATATCATGGTGCTGCGAGTCAAGGATGATTCCGTGCCGGAAGGGTCATTCAGTTGTCCAGTTTGGGCAAGAAACAGACCGGTTTTCCTGGGAGCGCGGGCGTCTCGCCCGCATCCGGAGCGGGCGAGACGCCCGCGCTCCCAGGCACCTATCGCGCCACCATCGAAAACTGAATGACCCTGCGTGCCGGGCGGTGCTGCAGGGGTGCATGTACCGTCCCGCTGTAGCACCATAGCGTGGTCTATGGACCATGAGCGCCAGGGGAAGGGTGACGTCTTGTGTAACAAGGCCTCCCAGCTCCCTCCCCCCTCGGGAGAGGGTCGGGGTGAGGGCTTGTGGGACGGAGCAACGCCTGGGGCCCCTCGCCCTCTCCCGGGGGGAGAGGGGACGGGACAGGTGCTATGTATCACAAGCACTAGATACCGCTAGTCCTGCAGGCAAGGCTACAAGGATGATCCCATCATCATGCCGGGTCTATGGGCCCTGCCTGGCCACCATCGTGGCCAGGGCAGGTGTTATCACATCTCTTGCCGGATCACATCGGCCAGACGTTCCCCGATCATCATGGTGGTCACGTTGGTATTGGCCCGCACACAGTCGGGCATGATCGAGGCATCCACCACCCGCAGGTTGTCCAGACCATGCACACGTCCAAACTGATCGACCACCGCCAGGGGGTCAGACGCTGGTCCCATCTTGCAGGTGCAGGAAATATGCTGCGAGGTGGTCACTTCGTGCCGCAACCAGGCGTCCAGGGCCGCATCGCTGGCCAGGTCGGCATCGGTGGGCTCAATGCGCTCAGCAATAATGTCGCGGAAACTTTCGTGCTCGGCCAGCTTGACGCACAGACGAATGGAGTCGCGCAGGCGCTGCCGGTCAAAGGCGTCCTCCAGATAACGGTAATCGAGCAACGGCTGCACCTTCGGGTCGGCAGAGGTGAGGGAGAGTTCGCCCTGGCCAATGGCCAGTTGGATGCCAGAGGTCATGCGAATGCCCAGGGCCCCCATGCGCTGCCCGCCGCGATTCAGACGCTCGGTGGCAAATGATTGCATGGAGATTTTCATGTCATTGCGCAGGTCCGAGCCCTCGGCCGTATAGCGCAGACACACTTGCATGCGCGGCGCCATGCCATCAAGCGGGAACTCCGGCCTGGTGCGCCAAGTCGCCCACACCAGCGGGTGATCGCGCAGGTTCTTCCCCACGCCCGGCAAGTCCACCACCACGGGAATGCCCAGGCGCGACAGTTGCGCTGCCGGCCCTACCCCGGAGAGCAAGAGGATATGCGGCGAGCCAATGGCGCCGGCGCTCAGGATAATCTCGTTGCCCGTGACCACAAACGTTGCGCCGCCGCGCTCGACCTCGACGCCAGTGGCGCGCTTGTCGTGAAACAGCAGGCGCCTGACCAGGCAATTGGCCTGAATGGTCAGGTTAAGACGATGCCGCGCCTGGCTCAGATGGCCCAGGGCTGTACTGTAGCGAATGCCGTTGGGGTTGTTGAACGGCGTGGGACCGACCCCGGTGGACTCGGGGTGATTGTGATCAGCGCAATCCGGGAACCCGGCGGCGCGGCAGGCGTCGTAGAACGCCACCTGACTCGGCAGCCAGGTGTCACGCGCAAAGCGGTGCGTGATGATGGGACCGGAGTTGCCATGGAATTCGTCCTGGAAATTCTGGTCGTTCTCCAGTTTGCAAAAATACGGCAGCAGCTCCTGAAAACCCCACTGGTTGTTGCCCATGGCGGCCCAGGAGTCGTAATCTTCCGGCACGCCGCGCAGGAACACCTGGCCGTTGATCGCACTCGATCCGCCGGTGACTTTGCCGCGTGGCACCAGCATTTCCGGGGCGTCGTCGGTGGCTTTGCCGACAAATTGCCAGTTGTGATCGCTGGTCATGATGTCGATTTCCGTGGCGTAGCCGTACTTCACTTCTTCCGGCAGGTGCTCAAACTGCGGATAATCCGGGCCGGCTTCAACGAGCAGCACGGAGCGTTGCGGATCTTCACTTAAGCGCGAGGCCAGAATGGCCCCGGCGGAACCGGCCCCAATGATAATGACGTCGTAGGTCATACCTGTCTCCTTCAGCATGTTAGAGCGCTACACGATCTGTGGGCGCACCTCAGCGGCAAAGCGTTCCATCGCCTGCAACGTGCCTTCCGGCGAGGTGCTGGGGAAATCGAAACGAAAATCCTGCACGCCAACCTCTTGGTACTGCTGAATGCCCTCGACGATCTGCGCCACACTGCCACGAAAGTGTCCAGTACGCGGCCCATCGCTAAACTGCACTGCAGCCCCCAGCGCCAAGGCGATGGACTGTGGATCACGTCCCTGAGCCTCGGCCAGTTCGTGCAGCGCGGCAATTTTGACCCGCAGTTCCTCGGGCGGCAAATCCGCCGGCGGACGCTGCACAATGGGCTGCCAGCCATCCCCCAGCCGGGCGGCCCGCCGGATGGCCTGCGGCGTGTGACCGCCAACCCAGATGGGGATACCCCCCGCTTGCACGGGTTTTGGCTCACACTTGAGGTTGGCAAACTGATGGAACTCGCCGTCAAACACCGGGTCCGCCTCGGTCCACAACGTACGGAAGATGCGCAGGCACTCGTCGCTATAGGCGCCACGGCGGGCATAGGTGTCCAGGCCGAGAGCCTTGAACTCTTCTTCCATCCAACCGACCCCGACCCCGAGGGTGATGCGGCCCTGCGACAGCACGTCAAGGGTGGCGAGAGCTTTGGCCATGAACACGGGATTGCGATACGGCAGAATGAGCACACTGGTGCCCAGGCGGACACGCTGCGTCACGGCCGCCAGATAGGTGAGCACCACCAGGGGTTCCCAATACGGCTCGCTGGGCACAAAGGGCATCTGGCCCTCGGGGTGGTAGGGGTAAAAGGATTGCACGTTGGTCGGCACGACGATGTGATCGCTGGTCCAGATGGCATCAAAGCCGAGTGCTTCGGCGGTCTGGGCAAAGCGTAGCAGGTGCGCCGGCGTTGCCATGGCGCCGCGATTGGCATAGACACATCCGAGTCCCATGAGTGGCTCCTTGGTGTGGGCGTGATGAGGAGAGAAGCGCAGGTCACTCGCCCATCATACACCATGCGGCTTGGAGCAGAAAATGTGGTCTCCAGGCGGGGCGACCAGCCGGTCGCCCCGACACGCGGACGGGCGTCTGAAGGCTTGCCGGACGGGCCTTGGATGGCCTTTTGCGACAGGTGCTTAGGCCTCACCTTGCAGGTCGAGTTCAGCAAACAATGTGTGCAGTGGCAGGCTAAAACCTGGCAAGACACTGCCCCCGTCGAGGGTCTGCGCGGCGTGCAGGAGCATGGCGTGCTCAGGAGAGGTAACCACTTCCACACAAGATATATAGAGCTTTGTCATCTTTTAGTGCGGATATTCTGCCCACGTGCGGGGTTGGTGAGACGTCCACACCTCAGGGGAACCTGCGCTCCGAGGCGCAGGTCAAGCATGTGACCCTAGTGCACGTACAAGGAAGGTATGCGGCTTTGGCTGCCCCTGGGAGCGCGGGCATCTTGCCCGCTCCAAAGGCGGGCGAGACGCCCGCGCTCCCAGGAAAACCTCCAAGGCTCATTGGATATGCACTAGTTGGTTGTACCTTTGCCCTTCGGGAGCGCGGCTTTGCACGCTGCACTGAGCTCGGCCTCGTGTGCCTTCAGACACACGAGCAGGCCGCTGCCGACTTTGTGGTCTTTGCACAAGGTCTCCGCATCAGCCTTGCACACTTCTTTGACCTCCATAGATTTGGTTTGGGCATTTGCCTTAGTTTCCTGGACTTTCGTTCTCACCTGCTTACAGGCAGGTGAGAGATTCGCCTCTTGACTCTTCAGGCACAGCGCACGTGCCTGCGGCGTCTTGGCATTGGGACATAACTGCATGACGTCTTGCGCGCATTCCGCTGCGACCCCTGTCGCCTGCGCTTGGGCCCAGGCCCATCCGCTCCCCGCAACACTTCCCCCCAGCACCACTAAGAACGCCATCCACGCCATATGTTGTAACCGCTTTATCCTGTCCCACTTCTCTGCTGACTCAACATGTCAAGACGGCCCCATCAGATCATGGTGACCCGATACCCGTTCTCTTCGTCGAATAACTATAACCGATGTGTGCCGGGTCACGCAGCCCGGCCTGCCACCGTCAGTGGATCCTAAGAAATCCGCCATGGAGACCCCTCACTTCAGTGGGGGGAGGAAACGGCGGTGCCTGCACCAGCAGGCAGGGTGTACGTATAGCCATCCGACGACCAGAGGCGTGTGCAATGCTTGTGATGCACGCTGGCCTTTTTGCCATGGATAACCAGGTCAAACCAACCACTGTTCTTGACAACGACGCGGCTGGTCCATGTGCCGGCATACTTGCCCTGGGGGACACTGGCCTTGACGATATCGCCAATCTGCATACCAAAGTACTGCTTCTGGCGCGTGCGGTGCGCCTTCGGGAAGCCCTGGGCACCTACGCGACACATCTGCCTGGTCCCGTGCCCCATCGCCCGAATACCCAAGGGTTGTACACCGGCAACATGCAATGCCTCTGGCGTGCTGGCGCCCACGCAGGCAGCATCGCTCCAGTGAGACTTGGGAATGCCTCGGCGAGTCCGGTTGTACTTCGTGCGCCCCCCTGTGCCTGTTTCGACTGGCAGCTCAGTGGTTTTCAACGCACTATACAGCGCCCAGCGTGTGGCGTTGACGACGGCGGCATCTTTGAGCGGCACCCTGGCCTGCGCCTGTATCTTCGCAAACCCAAACTCTCCCGCCGTCTGGCTGCCTTTCTGCTGATTACAGGACACGCAGGCCAGGGTGAGGTTGCTGACGCGATGTGAGCCCCCACGCACTTTCGGCACGATATGCTCGACTTCAAGCGGTACGTCGGTCGCGCCACAGTAGGCGCAAGCACGGCCCCACTTCTCCAACAGATACTCACGCACCTCATAGCCCGCCAACGTGCCGTGCTGGTACTCGATGCCGCTGATTGCGGGGTGCTGCAGGAGCTGCGCATCAAAACGCACCAGCTCTTGACTCAGCGCCACGATGGGGCACAGTCGTTGCAGACGTTGCACCCAGGTCATCATGTTCGCCACACGACTGTGCAGCGATGGAGGCAGCCAGCCCGCTGGCCGGGTGCGATTGAGGAAGCGCGCTTGGCGGTAGCGTGTCTGGCGTTGGCGGCGACTACGCCGTAGGGCGCGTCGACGGAGCAGCGCATCTGTGATCCGTTGGCCCCTATGCGTGATCTCTGCCGCCCAGACGACCTTGGGGCCATCGAGCAACGCCAGTCCCGTGGTCTTGCTGCCAGGGTCAATCTTCAGGCGATGCGTGTGCACGGGAAGGTGGGCGGCCTCTGCCGTCTTCAAGATGATGGTGAAAGGGAAGCGCTTGAACACTGCCGCGGCCCTAGCCGTCAACATCTTCCGCGCCACAGCGGGATGCACGGGGGTTTGTGGGACATGATCAGTCGTCAGGACGAACACACAGGTGGACATGGTCTCTCCGATTACTCGGGTCATGTTTGCCTCGACAATGTTCAACAGGCTTGTCGTGTCTGCCCCACAACGTGGTACTCGCCACAACTATTTAAGGACAGACGATAGAGCCTGGAACTGGCACGCATTCCAGGGTATCGTGACCTGCTGAACGGAGCGCATTGCGGCACTATGTCTGCTCGACACCGACTCCTAAGAGTCCCCCGACTTCAGTCGGGGGAGTACGTCGACTCACTCACAACGTATAGAGGAATTCCGTATACACGACATCTTTCGTGTCAAACTGGCCATAGAGGGTATCGCGTGGACCGCCGAAGATGTGCGCTCCCAACGTCAGGGCCAGGGCGCTGCTCACATGGTACACCACCTTGGGACTCAGGCGATAATCCCCACGGTCCGTGTTGACGATGCCCAGCACCTGCGGCACAAGCTTCTGGTCCAGCAGACTCATCTCCAGACGCACGGAGAGGGCGGTGTTGAAGGCGCCGCGGCGCTGCAGCTCATCACGCCAGCGCACTGTCGCCCCAGGCGCGAGGTGTTGGAGGAACTGCACCCCCACCAGGACGGCGTCGAAAAGCGTGTAATCGACGCCGAGCATGTAGTCCAGGACAGTCGTACGCACCACGCCATCGCGGTCGCGGGGATCCGTGGTGCGTACGAATTTGTCGAACGTAGCGACGATCTCGCTGCGCAACACGATCGGCTCAATGGTCTTCCCAACGGTCATCCCCAGGTAACGCAGCCGCGTATGCCGTGGCGAGACGGTGACGAGGGGTTGTCCAGTATCGCTGCTAATACGACGGAAGGGTGTCGGAAAGGCGTCAAACGCCTCGAAAGAGAACAGCGACAGATCCCAGCCGTGGGTCAGCCAGGAGAGCCGCAGCCCGCCTTGACTGTGCCCAATCGTCGTGGCCGGCGTGCGGGTGGGCGCGGTGACGACCTGCACGCCAGGCGGCGGCGGTGGGCGGAACACGGCGAATTCGGCGCCGGGCCGGGCTAGCTTGTGGAACAGCAGATGCGGAGTCCAGACGCCTTCGAGTTGCAGCCCAGGCGCGAGATAATAGGTGAGGTCCACGGCCCACAGGGGTCTACGCAGGTCACGGAACTCCGGGAGGACGAATTCCCGAAAATCTTTGGGATTGACGACATCAGCAAGGAACGTACCCACCGCTTCGCCCCAGACGATCTGCTGTAAGCCCACATGCGCATCAAAGGCCCCGAAGGACAGATCGAGCTGGGCCTGCCGCAGGCTGGCCTCGGCCTCCTGGTCGCGCGCTACCGCGGCGGGGAAGGTGTCGGTGAGGTCGTAGACGGCATCGTAGAAGGCACGGGCCGCGAGCTGCAGCCGTACCTGTTTCGTCCAAGCATACTTGCCGGCGAGATACCCTAGGGTTTTGACTTTGGTGAGTTCATACCGCGGACTGATCCGCGTCGCCAACTCGTGGCGCACGGAGCCCTCGAAGCGCAGCGCCTCGTTGAGGTCGGCGGCCAGGGCCAGCGTGGGACAGCACAGGCTCAAGACGCCCAGAAGCACCAGACAGCGCCACAGGTCACAGAGACGTTGGGGCCAGGTGAGCATGGTGTGCACCGCTATTCGAGATGCTTGAGATAGTTCTTGTTAAAAAACTTGTCGGGAATGTCGCGGGCCTGCATGTCGCGGTATTCCAGCGTTGACACCAGGCCCGCCTGCACATGATCGTTCAGCACCATCTGAGTGGGACGTAACCGCCCTGCCACCAGGGCATAGTGAGTATAGCGCCCGATTTTGAGCAATTGTCCAGCCAGGGTAAAGAACTCGGCTTTGAGCGGGTGCGCCGTGTCCTTGGCCACCCACAGGCGAATGGTGCCATAGGTCAGGGCCTTGCTCTTGGCGGTCAAGTGTAAGATGGCGCTGTCGTGGCCCTCAAACATCTCGGACCCCTGCAGCGTGGCCGTATAATCCCCCGCGAAGTTCAAGCGCGCCAGGTCGCCATTGGCCACATCGCCCACCAGGCGCTGCGCCAGGGGAATGCGAATCGGCTTCCCCACCGTTGGCAGATAGGCCCACAAATCCTGCCCCAGCATGAGCAGTGATTTGCCCCGTTCCGCGGCCGGTGAGGTAAAGCGCACCAGCGTCTGCTGCGCCCCCTGAATAAACACCTCATAGCCGTGTACTTGCTCGGGCTTGCCGGGCTCCTGCGTGCGAATGGTGACCTGCATGACAAAAGAGCCTTCCGGCGTCCGCACGCGATCCACTTGTTCGAGCAGGTGGTCCATGGCCTCCTGCGCCCTGCTGTGTCCCACCAGCAGCACGCCGAGCCAAGCTGCCAGGATGATGCTCTGGCCCAAGCGCCAGCGCGCCGCATATTGTCCAGCCATCGTCTTGCCTTTCCCTACCAACCCCTACGCACCAACCACCCATCACTCACGTATGGCGCAACGCCTCGACCACCCGCAGCCGCACCGCCCCCAGAGCTGGAAACACCGACGACATCCCTGCGACCAGAACCGTCGACACAAACGCGTAGAGCAACACCCTGGGCACGATCAGGATCAACGAGATATAACCCCGCGACATGCCAGGTGGCGGCGGGATGGCAATGCCACCACTGCTATTGATGATCCAGGCCGCCAGCATGCCGCTCAGCACCCCCAGCACTCCGCCGACGAGACCAATGATGATACCTTCGAGCAAGAAGAGTTGCACAATGCCCTGACGTTTGGTGCCTAGGGCGCGCAGCGTGCCAATCTCACGCACGCGCTCGGCAATCGACATGGTCATGGTGTTGACGATGCTCAAGAAGACAATACAGCCAATGATGACTTTGATGACGCGAAAGATGCCATCGTAGAGGATGACGACGCGACGATAAAAGTGCGCCAGTTCGTCCCAGGTTTGCACCTCCAAGGGCAGGTGTAGCGCCGCAAAGCGTGCTCGCAGGCGTGCGGCGACGTCAGCGGTCTGCTCGGTACGCGTCAGCAGCAGCACCAGACGCTCGACCCCCTGCGTGTTGAGCAATGACTGCACCTCGGCCAGCGGCAATTTGACAAACACACTATCATATTCCAGCAAATCCGTCTGGCCCACGCCCACCAATTGAAAGTTGAAGCCGTTCAGCGCCCCGTCCACCGTGCTGGTGAGGATGGTCAGATACTCTCCCGGCTGCGCGCCGAGGGCCTTGGCGAGTTCATGCCCGATGACGCCCTGGAAGGTACTCCCATGCGCCAGCGGCGCGCCCGCCACAATGGTCTCCAGCGTGCTGAGGGCCGCTTCGCGCTCAGGGATGACACCCGTTCCCTTGCCGGGCAAGGTGCGCTCGCCGTTACTGATCAAACCCGTGAAGGTCAAACGTGCTGTGACCACCTGCACTTCGGGCAGGTCACGCACGAGGCGCTCGATCTCCGCCATATTGTCGATGAGATAGTGGTACGGCGCGGCCAGACCGTGCGCGCTGTAGCCCTGTTTGGTGATTTGGATATGCCCCAACTGCGTGCGGATGACGGATTCGCGCAGGCCCACGTAGGCAAACTCGATGAAGCCACCAAAGACGATCAGGCCCGTCATCCCCGCGACAATCGCCAGCACGGTGATGCCGGTACGCCGACGGTTGCGCAGCACGTTACGCCAGGCTAGTTGGATGAGCATAGTCAATGACTGCTGGCACTGAAGTGCCGCAGCTTGTCGCTGGCGCCGACATCCCCCAGCAGCCAGAGCTGGGGGACGCGACCCGCAACCAAAGGCGCATTGACGAGCGCCATATAGCGAATGTTCAACGCCGCATTGCCGTCGGCATGGGCGGGATAGCCGCATGCCTGGCAGGAGAAGAGCGCTTGACTGCGCCGATTGGCCTTGGCGATATGCCCACAGACACTGCACTGCTGACTGGTGTACTTCGGGTCCACCAGGACCACCTGCACGCCCGCGAGCTGCGCCTTGTACTCGACAAAAAACCGCAGTTGGGCAAAGCCCCAGCCGGTCATCCAGGCGCGTTGCGGCTTCCGGAACCGCGTCCGACGGCGGATCGCCTTGAGGTCTTCAAGGGCGATGCCGTAGCCGTTGCCTGTGGCCGCCGCAACGAGCGTCTTCCTGATACGATGGTTGGTGTCTTGGCGAAACCTGGATGCACGTCTGGCGGTGCGCTGCAACGCCCGCCGCATGTTCTTGGGGCGTTTGCCCGCCCTCTGGGCGCGATGGGCCGCCCACTGCAGCCGTTGTCTCCGCCGGGCGTACCGTGTCCGACAGGCTTCCACGCCCGCGCCGCTATGCGTCGTGCCGTCGCTGGTGGCCGCCAGATTGACGACGCCCAGATCCACGCCCAGAAAGTCGGTCGGGGGACACGGCGTCCCCTCGGGAACCTGCACGACCACCAGCAGAAACCACTGCCCCTCGCTGCGGACGACCAGCTGACACTGCCTGGGCTCATACGCATCAAAACGTGGGCGGCGGTAGGGGCCCAGCACGAACGACACGAGCACCCGCCCGGTCAGCGTCGAGAGGCTCACGTGGTCAAGGCCATCACCACGCATCATCCGCTGATCGTAGGGCATGGCGGCCTCAGACCGGCAAGTGGGGCAGATCGTCTTGTCCCGCCGGTACGTGCCTGCGACCCGTGCCAGACAGCGGACCACCATCTGCACAGGCAGAGCAAACATCGTCCGCAGCTCATAGTCGTACAGCCGTTGCAGCGTCAGCTTGTTGGCGCACTGTTGGGCAAACGCCCGCGCTGCCAGCCAATTGCACGCCTCATGAAAGCGGGCCATCGTCGCACGCAAGGCCGTGGACTGGTCGTCGGTCGGCAGCAGCTTGAGTTGCAAGGTCAGTTCCATGGGAGAGAAATTAGCATGCTCGCCTCGAGTATACAAGCACGCCATGCAGCACAGTCGGCTCAAGCCTGGAAAGCGTTTCCTCCTCTGGGGCTAAAGCCCCGAGGCTTCCACGGGCTAAAGCCCAATTTCTGTGATGTATGGTTCGTGGTTGGTGGTCGGTGGAGTACACTACGCACGCAGCTGGCCATCTTGCATCTGATACACCGTGTCGGCATAGCGCAACACCTGGTGGTCATGGGTGGAGAACAGGAACGTGGTGCCGTGCTGCCGATGCATAGCCTGCATCAGTTCCAGGATGGCGACGCCGGTGCGCGAGTCGAGGTTCGCAGTGGGTTCGTCTGCCAACACCAGGCGTGGCTCCGTGACCAGGGCACGCGCAATCGCCACACGCTGCATTTGCCCGCCGGACAGCTCGCCGGGCTTGTGGGCCATGAACGCGCGCAGCCCCACCGCGGCGACCATTGCCTCCACTCTGGGCTGACGCTCGCTACGGGGCATGCGGCGAATGACCAGGGGATATTCGACATTTTCATACACGCTGAGCACGGGAATCAAGTTAAACGTCTGGAAGATAAACCCAATGGCGCGGTTGCGCAACTCGGCCAGTTGGCTATCCGTGCAGGTTGCCACCTCGACACCAGCGACTGTGACCGAGCCCGAGGTGGGCTGGTCGAGGCCACCGATGAGGTTGAGCAAGGTGGTCTTACCACTGCCAGATGCCCCGCACAGGGCCACAAACTCGGCATCGGCTACCTCCAGGCTGATCCCTTGCAGGGCCGGGACGAGGCTGGTACCCAGGCGATAGGTTTTGACTACCTCATGGACGGAGACACAGGGTGTCGTCATGTCACAGAAAGAGCGTTTGAGCGCGTGGAAGCCACGGGGCTTTAGCCCCAGTGGAGGAAACGTCCCCGGCTTCAGCCGCCTTTTCTTCTGCCCGTATTTGTACATTAGCGGTAATCATGTTAATATGCTTTCTATGGAACTGACCTTGTAACTCAAACTGCTGCCGACAGAAGATCAGGCCGCGTCCTTGCGTGCGACGATGGCCCGCTTTCATGAGGCGTGCAATTGGCTGGCTGAGCGAGCGTTTGCGCAACAGTGCACCAACAAACTGACGTTGCAACGGCTGTACGACTATGAACTGCGCACACGGTTTGCGCTGCCGTCTCAGATGGTGGGCCGCTGTCTGGCGCGGGTGGCAGGCACGTACCGACGAGACAAGACGGTCTGTCCCACCTTGCGCCCAGACGCGGCCATGCCCTACGATCAACGCATGATGCGCTGTGATGGCTTGGACCATGTCAGTCTGACCACCTTGCAAGGGAGGGTAGTGGGAGCGTTCCTCATCGGTCCCTACCATCGGCAAAGGTTTGATACCTATGCACCACGACAGTGCCATCTGGTGGTGCGTGCAGATGGCCAGTGGTTTCTGCTGGTGGTTGTCCAGGTGCCAGACGGCACGCCCATCCCACCTACCGATTTCCTGGGGGTAGACCTGGGCGTGGTCCATCGGGCAACGACCTCGGATGGCACCATGTACAGCGGGGAAGGGATTGAAGCCTGTCGTGCACGCTCCCTGCACTACCGCAGACGGCTCCAGCGTGCCGCGCATGTCGCGCCGATGGACGGCAAGCGGCCGACGAACATTCGGCGTGCCCTGAAGCGGACTGCACAGCGAGAAGCGGGCTTCAGGCGAGAGCCGAACCACTGTATCCGCAAGCAACTCGTTGCGGCAGCCACAGGCAACGGGCATGGTATCGCGTTGGAAGATTGGACGTATATCAGGGCCCGGACTCGGTTCAGGAAGCCGCAACGAGCCACCATGAGCGGGTGGGCCTTCGCCCAACTGCGGTTCTTTGTCGAGTACAAGGCTGCACTCGCAGGTGTCCCTGTGGTGTTGGTTGATCCGCGCAACACCAGCCGGGAATGCCGTGCCTGTGGGCATAGCGCCAAAGCCAATCGACACACGCAAGCGCGGTTCTCCTGCAAACAGTGTGGCTCTACCACCAACGCAGACCTCAACGCTGCGTTGAACATTCGATCCAGGGCGCGCGTCAATGCGCCTCTCGTTGCGGTCCGTCCGCCTCAGCAGCGCTGGCTGCTGGCTGGCGCAGCCAGCGACAAGCTACGGCACTTCAGTGCCAGTAGTCATTGACTGCTACAGAGCGTGAGATCATGTTCCCTCGCCAAGGCCGCAAGATGCGCGTCGGGTACAAGGTTTGCCGTGGCCCCGGCGATCTGGAGTAAGGGTCCGAGCTGCATGTCATGCAGAGCCGTCGGTGTAGGGATCCACACGGGTGGCAGTGCCAGCCACTCCTCAACCTGCGCCCATGCGTCTGAGAGACCGAGGGGCTGGGCAAAGAGTCGCGCATTGGTGATGAGCCGGAGAAACGCTAACAAACTGGGCCACGGCAGCCCCACCCGGTCCGAGGCATTCCGCCTGTCTTCCAGCCACGCCGCCGCACGGGGATGCTGCGGATAATCGGCAACTTTGGCATATAGGAGGAGATTGGCATCGACGAGGATCACCGGAATCCTTCCCTCTCGGCGATGGCCAGGATCTCGGCAATGTTATCCAGGTCTGGCAAGTGGGGCCCGAGGCACACCGGCGTCAGACGGTAAGGTGCCTGAGTCGGTGGACGGGTCTCCAGATGCACCAGCCCGGTGCGTAAGACCGTATGGATCACCTCGTCCAGGGGTGTCGTCGGATCGTCGTCAAGGCGGATGTGCTGCATCACCGGATGGGGCACGAGGCGACTCCTGGACCGATGGGGGACGAGATCGGCAACCGGCGTGCCCTGCCGACAAATCAGCACCGGCTCGCCCGTGGCCTCAACGGCCTCCAGCAACGCCAGGAGTTGGGCCTGGGCTTCCTCAATCGTGACGATCTTCATGACGGTGAGGCTCCTGTGGCACCGGCCACCGTGACCGACCCGGCGTGGGCTGGCCCAGGCAGCCGATGAGGTTGAGTACGGTGGTCTTGCCACTGCCGGATGCCCCGCACAGGGCCACGAACTCGGCATCGGCCACCTCCAGGCTGATCCCTTGCAGGGCCTGGACGAGGCCGGTGCCGAGCCGGTAGTGTTTGACTACCTCATGGACAGAGACACAGGGGACAGTCACCTGGCTTACACCTTCTGCGACTGCCGTCTGCGCGCCCCAAGGGCGATCACAACCGCCAGTCCAGAGGCGAACAGCGCCAGGGTGGCTGGCTCGGGGATGGGCTCCGACTGAATGATGTGAGTCGTGCTCAGCAATTGTCCCTGTTGCACACCAAGGTCGTCGAATAATGCCACAGGTAGGGGGCTACAAACATAGGTGGTGCCAATCGGAGGAGGTACCTGATTGATCACCGACTCCATGCGGCAAGGATCGACGTTATGCAAGCGACCACCGAATGGCGCCAATGGCGCCCCCGTGATTTCAAAGAAGATATCAAAGAAACTATCGGCCAGGGCTGGGTTGCCGCCCTGTTCGGTAATGCGTCCCAGGGAACCGAGAGGCCCATCGGCAATCCCGTTGGCAATCCCATCACCGGCAGTCAGGGTCAGCCCCCCTCCCGTCAGCGTCAGAGAGACCATTTCCGTATCGATATGATGATCTGGCACCGTCGTCCCTGGGAGTCTCAAGATTGTCGTAGGCCCTGTGGTGGCGAGGTTGAATACGCCAACATTAAAGATCTCTATCGTGTGAATACCATTGGTCAGCGGGAAGATCTCAATGGCTCCAGGGCACGCGTCCACCCAATGCGCCCCAGGACCGCACGCCGGAACGGCTTCTGCTGGCGGGGCAACGCCCCAGATCAGCACACCTACCAGGCCGAGTATCCCAAACAACCATGCGCTGCGCCTTACACTTTTGTTCTGTCGGATTGTCTTGGTCATCTTACATTTTTTCCAGATTACTGAGATATCCACAGATGCTACACCTTGCGAGCACGACATCGTACCCGCCACACACCATCCTTCTCTCCAGCAGGATTTGCTCCGTGTCCTCCTTTCTCCGCGCATGCGGTTTTCCCCTACGCCCCCTCTGCGACGCGGTTGTCAGCCTCCCTCTGTGGTATCAACGAGAGCCACCTACGGCATATAGGCTTGCAACGCCTCGCGCAACCCTGCCGGCACCGGTGTCGGCACCAGGTGGGTGTCCTCACGCTGCATACAGGCAATGTGCTGCTCGCCGCGAGCCACCAGGGTCTCGCTGCCCCCCTGGCAGCGCCAGTACTCGAAGAGTAATGTCATACGATTCTGGCTCAGCGCCCCCAGGGACATGCGGATGCTGACTTCGTCAAACGCCGCCAGCTCCGCCAGATAGTCGCAAGCACAGCGCGTGGTCACCAGGCATAGGCCCCGCGTCAAGGCGTCGAGCACTTCAGGCGCATGATCCCGTAAAAAAAACTCACGGCAGCGCCCCTGCCAGCGCACATGATTGACGTAATAGACGTTGCCAACTAGGTTGGTCTCCTCAAAGCCCACGATATGGCGGTATTCGTAGACCCTCATATCCCGTCCTTTTGCCTGTCCGACGCCCATGCTCCCAACACGGCGAGCACGATCTGCCCCTCCACACCCTGCACAGCGGTAGCCATGGTCGCAATGCGCAGTGCACCAGCTCCCAGGACCACCCAGCCATCCGCACTGGTGCTCAGCAGCGTCAGGGGTGTGCCCAGCATGACCCCGGCTTTGCGCAGGCACTCAGAGGCGCTCCACAGCCGCGTGGCTGCCTGGTGCTGGTCCTCACCCGTTTCCTGCGCCAGCACAGCGGCCAGCGTGGCGCGCTCTGCACCCAGCAGGTCGTGCCACAGCGCTGCTGGGCGCGCCACCACGCTTTCCAGGTCACAGCCGAGTGGTCCTCGGCCAGCCACGGCGAGGGTGAGCCCGGCGCGGTGCGCGGCGGAGACCTCGCAGGCCGGCTCTCCAAGCACCGTGGGCTTGCCGTCCGGGCGGCGCCAGATGGGCCGGCAGGCACCAAGCGCGTGTTGCAACGCTTGATCGGTTTGTCTCTGACGTTCGGCTAGTGCCGCAACCGACCTTGGTTGCGGCGTTATCCTGGGAGCGCCACGCGCCAGCGTGGCTGCCGGAGCCGGGCTGGAGCCCGGCGTGCCCAGGAGACGGCTCTCAACATCGCCCACCTGTTGAGGCACCAGGTTGTCGTGGTCTGGCGCCGCGGCGTCATGTGTCCATCCCGGCGTGAGTACCACCGAAACCACGGCTTCTGGCAGCAGTTCCGCAATGCGGCGGGCGCAATACGGCCCGAGCAGCGCCACGGGCCACGGGTCTGGCAGCGGGCGCTGGCCCACCTGGCGTAGACGCAAGCCTTCCCAGCGCTCCCGCAGAGCGCCGGTGGCGTCGAGGACGTCAATGTCATAGATGAACAGGTCGCCATCGCGGGCGCGTTCACGGGCGCACACCAGGATGGGGCCAGGGACTAGGGACGAGCCGAGGACGAGCCGATCAATGCCAATCGGTAACAGCGTGGCGTGCGGGATACAGGCCTGGATGGCGTGGATGGTGGCATCGCGCGCCCCAGGATCGCCCAAGACGAGGGTGGCGGGGAGGTAAGGGCCAAACCAGGTTGCAGTCACGTCAGGCTCGATCACCGCCTGGCAGGCCAGAGCCTGCACATGCTGATAGGCGCTGAGACGCTGAAACCGTCCGCGCTGGAACAGGATCGTGCCGTACATGTCGCGCTGCGGGTCCAGGGCGATATCCATGGTCGGCAGGGGGGCAGCAGGCGCCGGCCATGCTGTCGGCGCTTGCCAACGGCAGGTGGCGCGGAAGTGATCCACCTGGAAGGCAGTGTCACTGCTACGTAGCACCACGTCAATCGCCCCGGACTCGCGTCGCAGCGCTGCCAGGCGCAGCGTCACCGTGCTGCGGTCGCGCACCACCACCGGGCGCTGAAACGCCACGTCTTCAAACAGCGGCAGACTGTCCGTCTCTCTCAGGGTCATGGCGACCTGGGCCATGGCTTCGAGGCCGAGGACCGCCGGCCACAGACGCTCACCCTGGTAGATATGATCATCAAGATAGGGGTCCGTATCGCCAGACAGCTCGACGTCCACCACCAGTTCGACGCCGGGATAATACACCCGTGGCTGTTCGAGAAAACGCCAGAACGGCAGGTCCGGGCGCTCGACCTGCAGCGTCGGCGCCTCACCAAAACGTCCGGTGACGATCACCGCCGTCTCTGACAGCGGCTGCGTCAACAGCCGCCGCAACAGTGCCAGGCCCACCTCGGGCGCGATCGGGGTAATGCCCTCGCGCCGCAGGGCGTCGATACGCCCCAGGCGCTCCCCCATGCCGACCCCAGACCACACAGACCACTCGATGGCCAGACAGCGACAGGTGGGATGCGCGGCGTGCACCTGGGCCGTCAGACGCGCCAGCCACTCGTTGGCCAGCGCATAATCGGCCTCACCACGCATGCCGGTGCGCGCAATGATCGAGCCAAAGGCGAGAAACAGCCGCAGCCGCGACGGATCCACCGCGGCTAGGACGTGGCGTGCCCCCTGCACTTTGGGGGCGAGGGTGCGCTGCAAGGCGGCGCTATCCAGGGTGGACAGCAGTTGCGGCACATTGGCCCCGGCGCCATGCAGGACGGCCGTGACCGGACCCAGGCTCGCCTCGACGTCACGCACGGCGGCGTGCACAGCCGCGGCATCGGTGACGTCTGCCGCCACATAGCGCCAGGTCAGGCCGGCAGCGCTGAAACGTGCCAGATTCGCCGCCAGTTCTGGATCAGTCTCGGGCTGGGAGCGCCCCAGCAACGCCAGGCGCACGCCGCTGTCCTGCGCCAGGGCCAGGGCACATTCCGCCGCAATCCCCTTGCCGCCCCCCGTGACCAGCAGGACGTCCTGTAGTCCGAGTACATCTGCCATGGACCTCGGAGGTTTTCCTGGGAGCGCCGGCGTCTCGCCTGCTTCCAGAGCGGGCAGGATGCCCGCGCTCCCAGGGACGGGCAAAGCCACACACCTCTCTTGAGGCTGCCCTAACGGTAACGCGGTCGGTGTCTCCTCCATGGACACGAGCCGTAGCACAGGCACACGCCGTGTCCCGGCGGCGTCATAGTGGGCTTCCATATAGCCACGTACTGCCATGGCCTCGGCCAGCACCCAGCCTGGCGCTTGCGGATGATCGAACGGCAGATCCACGACGCAGGTGGCGACCGTTGGCATTTCCAGATGCAGCGTGCGAGCAAACGCCGCCGCCCCGCCCTGCTGTTGCGCGAGGATAAATTGTGGGGCGGTCTCCAGCATGGCGGCAACAGCACGGGCACCCTGCACGAGGAGGTCCAGGTGCCTCTCGTCGGGCTCTGGCGGCAGGCAAAGCACCACGCCACTGCCAACGCTCGCCTGGGCCAACGCCTGTTGCGAGGGTGCGATGAGGGGATGGTCGGGCGGACCCAGCACCTGCCAGTGTCCCGCCGCTGCCGGGCGCTGTCGGCGCGGCAGGGGGCGTTCGACGAGGGCCACGGTGAACGGGCGTATCCAGGCATCCACGCCCGCCGGCACGGCTGACGCCTCGGGCAGGCCATCCCCCGTCTGCGCCAAATCGGCCAGAGCCTGCGCCGCCGCGGCAACCGTTGCGGTGGCATAGTCGGTCGGGGTCAGGGGCGCTGGCAGGCCGAGGCTGCGGGCCGCTTCGATGATGATCTGGCTCACGGTAATCGAGTTGAGGTGCAGATCCCCCAGCAAGCGACTGTTATCGTGCACGGCACTCAGCGGCAACTCAGCCCGCGCTGCCACCAGGGCCCGCACCGTCTCCAGGGCCGAGAGCGCTGCCGCTGGCGGCAGCGGCACGTCGGGCGCACGTGCGGCAGTTTCCCGTGGGCCCAGGGCGCGCTCCTCAGTCACCAGGTGCGGCGCCAGCTCACAGGGATTGACAAAAAAGCGGGGCTGCCAGTCCAGGTCAAAGGGGCGCGTGTAGCGTTCCGCAAACAGCGCGCCGGGGTTGAGCGCTGCCCCGAGCACATAGGCTGCCGCACACCCATGCAGCAAGCCCTGCAGGGAGGCAGCACCGGCATTGAGTGCCACCACCGGGCTGTCGGTGCAACCGGCCAGCAAGCCACTGAGCACAGCGCCCGGTCCGACTTCTAGCCACAGATCCACCGCGGCATCCGCCACCGTTACCGCCTCGGCAAAACGCACTGGCGCGGTCACCTGCTGGCAGAGCAGCGCCCGTACGTCGACATCCCGCCCTAGACGCGCCCCGGTCACCGTTGACACCAGCGCCCGCTGCACCGGCTGCAGCGCCTCGCGCTCCAGATGGGCCGCGAAGGCTGGCACCGCTGCGACCACCAGCGGGGAATGGAAGGCGTGCGACACGGGCAAGCGCACGGCATGGACGCCCTGGGCCTGGGCGCGGGCCACGACACGGGCCAGCGCACTGGCCTCCCCGGCAATCACCGTCTGCTGCGGCGTGTTCAGACCGGCCACCACCACGGGCGCTCCATCCAGCAAGGCCGCGACCACCTGTGGCCCGGCGGCCAGACTGGCCATGGCGCCGGTCGGACTGCCCAGGGCCGCCATGGCTTGCCCGCGCACGGTCGCGGTGCGCAGCAAGGCGGCCTCATCCCACACGCCGGCCCAGTGCAACGCCGTCAATTCCCCCAGGCTATGCCCCACAGCGACACTGGCCGTCACTCCGAGCTGGCCTAAGACGCGCAGCCCGGCGAGTGAGGCCGTGACAATTGCCGGTTGGGCTACCGCCGTGTCCACGGTCTCAGCGCCAGATGGGAGAGCCGCCTGCGCATAGAGCGCCTGCACCCTGGCAAAACGCTGCCGCCACAGCCCGCCGCTTATGTGCCCTGGCGCGCCCTGGCCAGGAAAGAGGAAGCCCAGGCGCGGCGCGGTCGTCCCGCTGCCGAGATACACCCCGGTGCGCGGCTCGAATTGCCTGGTCAGGCCCTGCGCCAGCCAGCCCTGGAGCCGCTCCAGAGCCTGCGTCAGGGTGGCCGGACTCGTAGCGACCAGCGCCGCCCGCATGGGTGCTGTCGGGGCGTGCAAGCCGCTCGTCCCGACGAGATTTGTGGCCAGATGCGCCGCCAGATCGGTGAGTTCCGCCCGCGACAGCCTGGGCGCGATGGTCAACAGATGCGCCACCTGCGCGCGCAGGGCCTGGGCATGTGGGGCCTGGAACAGGAACACTTCGGCATCCTGCGCCGAGACCAGCAGGGCCTGTTCCTCGGCCTGCAAGGTCTGACGTCGTACCGTAGCCACCCCTTCAAGCACCACATGCGTGTTGATGCCGCCAAAGCCCATGGCGCTGACCCCGGCGCGTAGCGCACGCTCCGAAGGCCAGAGCATGCCCTGGGGTAACACCTGCAAGGCCGGGGTCGTCCCCGTCAGTTCCGGGTGCGGCTGCGTACAGCCCGTGGTCGGGGGCAGGATTTGATGATGCAGGGCCAGGGTCGCCTTGAGCAGTCCGGCAATCCCCGCCGCCGCTTTGGTGTGGCCAATGTTGGCCTTGATGGAGCCAATGACCGCCGGCAGCGCCGTGGGCGCGGCAGCGCGGCGGGCCTGGGACAGGGTCTGCAACTCGGTGGCGTCGCCAACACTGGTGCCAGTGCCGTGGCCCTCAAAATAGGTCACCGTGTCGATCCCAAAACCGGCCCGCCGGTAGGCACGCTGCACGGCCAGGCGTTGGCCAGCGACTTCGGGCCGCGTGAGGCCGCCGCTGCCATCCGACGACACGCCCCAGCCACGCAACACGGCATAGATACGCCGCCCCTGGGCCAGGGCCTCATCATGGCGCATCAATACCACAAAGCCACAGCCCTCGCCGGGCCAAAAGCCTTCCGCATGCGCATCGTAGATGCGCATCTCGTCGGTGGCCAGGGCGCCCGCTTTGGCGAACCCCACCAGCTCAAAGGGGTCAATGCTAATATCTACCCCACCGGCCAACGCCACATCCAGATCCCCGGCCAGCAGCGCCGTGCACGCCGTGGTCACCGCCAGTAAGGACGAGGCACAGGCGCCGTCTACCGTGTAACCGCCGCCCTTGAGATCAAAGTGGTTGCAGATGCGTCCGGCAATGGTATTGGCCAGGCCTCCGGCTAAACTCTCTTCGCCAATTGGAGGAAACGGGGCTTTGTAGCGCTCCTCCAGCTCTGCCAAAAACATCTGGCGACGCTCGGACGTCCAGCCCTGCTGCTGCAAGGCCTCGGCCAGCACGCGGCGCACATAGGGCCAGCGCAGGCGCATGACATTGGCGCGGCTCATCTCGCCCGTTAAGGTGTTGCCCACCACCACGCCGGTGGTGTCACGCCCTAAGCCGGCGCCCGCGGGGAAACCCGCATCCACCAGGGCCTGCGCCGCCACGTCCAGGGCCAGCCAGTGCACCAGATCCGTGGCGCGAAACGTGCTGCCCACCACGAGAAAGCTCTCGCGATCAAAGACGTAATCCTTCAGCAGCGCCGCTTCTCCGGCATAGGTGCAATCGGGGGCGCTGCGATCTGTGGACAGGTAGTCGGCGAGATTGAGCCGCTCGGGCGGCAAGCGCCGGAAGGCACGGCGCTGCGCCAGGGCATTTTCCCATAACTCCTGTGGGGAACGCGCATCGGGATACTGACAGGCCATGCCGACAATCGCCACCGCCGGGGTCATAGCGCCATCCTTCCCGCGGCCACAGGGGCCTGTACGCTGCTCTGGTCACGGTGGCGGCCAGTCCATAACGCCAGAGCATACAACCCCAGACCGCGCACGGCACAGACAATGGATAAGGCAAAAAACAGCCCAAAGACGACATGGCACAGCAGCAACACGCCATAGGTCAACGCCACCCCAGCCCCAAAAGCCACCTGGGCGCCTGGCGTCTCCGGCGTGGTGGCCGGGTCGGTCACCATATAAAAGGTGTAGAGGATAAACGCCACACCGGTCATGGGCAGTAACGCAGCGCCCAGCGGTGTGCCAAAGGCCAGGCTCCTGGCACATGCCTGCACGACAAAGCCCGTGAGCCAGGCCGCGATCAGGGGCCAGCGTTTGGTGGACAGCGCATTGACCAGACTGCCGGTAATAATAATGAGCCCAGGCAGCGCCCAATCCCACATGCCATAGAGGTTTTCGGTGAAGTGATAGGGCTGCGCAATGCCGACCCAGGAAAACAGCAGCAGGGTGACAGTAATCCCAAAGTTGGACGGATTGAACACATGCCGCGTTCCCGTGCCGAGCGGGGCGCGCAACACGAGTTTGGACCCCAGTGCCACCGTGACGGCAAAGGCAATGGGCCACAAACGGTCGTTGGCATAGAGCAACATCGCTACGGCCAGGCCGGTAATATGCGCTGACAGCAAAAAATCGACAACATGCCCAAGACTGCCGAGACAGCGCGGTCGGCGCTGCTGCCCCCAGGCATCCAGGAGTTCGAGCAGGCATTCCACGCTGTAGGCTGTGGCGAGAGCCACCAGCGGCTGGGCCCAGGACTGCTCAAAGCCCAAGACCGTATGCCCGAGGAGATTAAGTATGGTGATGGCTACCGCAAAGCGTCGTAAACCCCCGAGGCGGCGTCTGACGTACCATTCATCGACTGCACGCATGACTGATTTATCCCTCCTGCCCGGCCGGCCAGCCGAGGACGATGGTGTGCCAGCCAGGGGTAAGCGTCAAAATCTGTTGCTGGATGCGACCCCGTGGGTCGCGCCAATGCAGGCTCACCTGGATGGCGGTGGTACTGCTGAGCGCGCCCAGACCGAAGTGCAGGTCAGGACTGCGTTTGCCGGAGTGGCCATTGCCGCCATCCACCTGCGCCACCATCCGTCGGCCATCCGGGAGCTGCACGGTAGCTGCGGCGCCTAGCGCTGGGCGTCCTGGGGTATCGGGTCCGGGATGTCCGGCCCGCACGAGGCCCGGACTATCAGGCTGTAAGGCCAGTAAGATATGCAGCCCGAGAAAAGCCCCCGGCTGGGGACTCGTATTACGGTAGAACACCGACGTGTCCCACTGACCGGCCACCGCAAAGTCGAGTCTGCCGTCCCCGTCCACGTCAGCGGTAGCAATGCCACGGCTCACCAGTGGCACATGCAGGCCGACGTCACGCGCCACGTCATAGTAGCGCCCATCACGCGCCCGCACGAAAAACGGATTGAGCTGATGCCCACTCAAGTCGTCACCGGGCTGCACCCGCAGCCAACTGCCGGGACGGTGCACCAGGCTATCATTGCCCATGGCCAGTTCGTGTAACTCGGGCCAGCGGTTCACCGTGCCGCGCACAAAGCCGGTGGCTTGCAGGGCCTCCAGCGTCCCGTCATTGTCAAAATCAGCCAGGCGGGCCTCCCAGCCCCAGCCACTGCGTGACAGGCCCAGCGCCTCGCTGTGGTCCACGTAAGGCGCCTTGCCCTGCTGCATACGGGCTGTCGCGCCAGTGCTGAGAAACACCAGGTGGCTCTCTTCCAAGGCATAGTCCGTGGCAATGTTGCTGACGTACATATCCAGCCAGCCATCGCCGTTGAGGTCGGCAAAATCGATCCCCATGCCCTTGAAGGAATCATGCCCCAGCACTTTGGAACTCGGGGTGGTGAAGGTTTTCGTGCCCTCTAAAAGCACAAAATGCAACGCCCCGGGTCGCGAGCGGTTATGTAACAGGCGGTCCGGGCCAAAGTCGTTGGCCATATACACTTCCGGCAGCAAGTCGCCATCCAGGTCGGCGGCGCCGAGCGCCAGGGTCCAACTGTGCAGCACCTCCGTCGGCAGGTCCAGCCTCGCATCGCGGAACTGCACCGTGGGCTGCACGCCGGTCGTCGCCCCGGCCCACAACAAAAAGTGTTTGGTGCCACCGTTAAAGGCCCGCGACATGGAATCCTGCATGTGCTCAACGCCAGCGGCCTGCGCGTCGAGGATGCGCGCCCCATCGGGAAAATAGTTGCCGATCAGCAGATCCGCGTGGCCGTCCCCATCCACATCAGCGAAGGTGGCGGTATTGGTGTACCAGCGCCCGCCCTCAGGGACCACTTCCTGGGGCACATACGCCTGGGCCGTAAGCCCCTCGGCGTCCGTGCGCAGGAAGGCCACCGGCGTGCGGCCCCAGTAGTACACCAGCAGATCGGCGCGTCCGTCCTCATTGAGGTCGCCAGGGAGACAGCCCATAGGGGCCATCGTGGCAGCATCGTAGGGCAGCGGGGCCGGGTGCAGCGTGAAGGGCGCGTAGCGGGCTGGGGTGCCAGGCACGGGCGCCACGATCACCTGATCGGTGCGGGTATCGACAGAGCACACATCGTTCGGCAAACCATCGCCGTCGAGATCGTGCAGCGCCACCGCGGCGCCCACCGAGGAAATCCAGGCGGAGAGATGCTGTAAGCTAGGATGCACAGCGCGGACGTTCCGGGATGTGACCCCAGCGACTGCCGGAAGTGGCAGACCGGTAAAGCGAAAGCGGGCCGCGAGGGCAGTACGCTCAGCCTCGGGGAGGGTGGGGAGTCGAGCAAAGCCATACAGGAGTACCATAAGCCCCAGCGCCACAAGACGTGCGGTAGCGCGTCGGCCTCTGCCTGCCAGTGTCATAGGCGGCTCTCTTACGCAAAGTGCGCTCGGATGCGTTGTCGCCAGATGTCGTAGGCTGGAACCAGGGCGTCAGCCGGCAGGTCAGTGCGGGTCGTCGCGGCCACCTGTGCTGCCGTGGTAGAGGACATGCTGCAAATGATGGCACACGCCAGCTCGGTATGCTCGACTAAGTTGCCAGCCTGGTGCCGTGTCTTGGCCGCAAACACCACCCCCTGCGCCAGATGGGGCTGGTACGGTCCTGCCGCCTCCCGTAAGGCGGTGAGTGCCGCTGGCTCCACACCTCCGGCATAGGCACAGGCCAGCCCTACGCCGCTCCACAAATCAGCCTGCCGCTCCTGGGCGAAGGCAGCGATGCTCTGGGCGATGCGCCCGACGTCGGCCCCGTGCACAAACCACAGGCTGCGTCCCAAGCCCTGGTCAAAGGCCCGGCAGGCATAGCCCGTCAGGTGGCGCGGCCGCTTCTGGGCCGTGATGGCGCGTGGCCAGTGGAAGTAGCCGTGGTAAAAACCGTAGCCATCAACCACGAGCCAGCCCAGCAGGGGGTCCAACCGTGCCAGTGGCCGCCTCAGACGCCGACGCAGCAGGGCCAGAGCCCAGCCAACGCCAACATACACCATGTAGACGTGCTCGGCGCCTGGCCCTGCCAGGAAGGGGTCGAGACGCCGGCGGCCCCAGGGCCAGAGACTATCGAGCAACTGCAGGCCCATGGCCGCGCCCTCAAAGGCAAAGCCGCGGCGCTCTGGCTCTAGCGTATTGAGGCAACGTGCCAGGCTGTCCGCATGCGTATCACGCAAGGCGGCATGGTAGCCATGCAGAAAGGCGGTGCCAATGTGCTCCAAATGCTGCTGCACCGGGGCGGCGCTGGGCGCAAAGCCGCGCCGGGCAAAAGTCACTTCTGTGGGGGAGAGGCCGAGGAGGCGTTGACGGAGCCAACTGGTGGAGGACATATGGAATGGTCCGTGGTTCGTGGTTGGACGAGCATCCTAATAGTAGCGGAGCATGTGTGGTGAGGGCTCCTCGCCTGGGATCGCCGGGCTCGACATGGGCATGCGAGAACCGCGCTGAGCCAGGGATGCTGAGGCAGGGATGTGGTGGGAAGGGCCTGTGCCACATGCCACTTCCCACGTACCATGGGGGTTAGGCCCGCTTCCCGGCGAAACGCCGCCGCAGGCCGGCGCCGATGGCCAGCGCCGAGCCGAACAGCAACCACGTCGAGGGCTCGGGCACATTGGTCAAGTCCATGTGTGTTGGTGGACCGACAGACGGTAGCCAGGTCTGGCCACCATCCAACGACAACTCCGTGAAAATGTCAAAGAAGCTGTTGATCTGGAACAGCCCGCCACCGATGTTCTGGATGGTCGTCTGTCCGAGGGACTGCAAGGTGGGACTTTCACGGATCATCACCCCGCCACCAACGAGATTGAGCTGCGTCATCTCGGTATTGAAAGTTCCTAATGCCCCTGGTTGATAGCCGCCCCCCAGCTCTACGATCACCGGACCACTCAGCGAGACCGAGATCAGTTGACCACCGTTGATCGACACATCCCCGTCCACAACCGAATCAAAGGTCTCTCTGGTACCGGCGCCAGTTGGGTCCCGGTGCACATTCGTGAAGCCGCGATGCTCGGCCCTTGAAAGGACGATCGCTAAGTTCGTGCCACTGTAGCTGGTGTGCACATTTCCCGGATGCAGATAGACACCGTCATCCGGTGGCACGAGGGGGGATGTGCCCACATAAGTCGCCCACCCTACTCCTGGCAGGAGCAAAAACATCGCCACCAATACCATGGGAGTTACACGTCTGGCATCATCATCGTTCTCCTCTTTGCCCTCAGTGTTCTGCATGACCCACATGATGGGCCACCATGGCAGGACGCCACGCAGATCCCCATGCCCTATGCGATGGCAACCCACGTGTCCTTACTGCCGTCGCCTTCTACCACAGCCTCTATAGGAATGCAAGAGAGCTTGACCCTCACCACCTGACATAATGTACGATATGGGAAGGAACTTCTGATAAAGCTCTCCTATTTCAACGATATAGGGGGTATTTATGCGTTACACGACGGGTGGGATTGCGCACATGGCGCGTGGGCTTGAGGAGGATCTGACGGATCGTGACACGGGGTTGCACAAGCCGCACATAAAGGGTTTGGCGGATTTGTCGGCGAGCATGCTGGCGTGCCGCAGTGTCAATACGTCGGAGTTGCTTGCGGTGTTGCCACGTTCTACGAAGGATGCCGATTCGCGATTTCGCTATATCAACCGCTGGTTACAGAATGATTTGATTAACCCGGCGCGGGTGATGATGGGATTTATTCCTGAGATTGCGGAAGTGGCAGCCGCGGGCGGCAAGACGATTATTCTGATGATGGATCAGAGTAAAATCAGCGATGGTTTTGAATGTTTGATGATCTCGATGCGCGTGGGTGAGCGGGCGATTCCGGTGGTAGGGAAGGTGAAGGAGACGAGCGGCGGCATGGGCTTTGATGTGCAGAAGCCGCTGCTGGATGTGGCATATTCGATGATGCCAGAAGGTGCAAATATTTTGCTGGCGGGTGATAGATTCTATGGCACGGCCGCGCTGATAAAGTGGTGTCAGAAGCAAGGCTGGAACTATCGTCTGCGCCTGCGCGATAATCGCATTCTGCATCACGATGGCGGCGAGATCAGCACAGGTGACGCCGCGAAAGCAGGCATGACCGCGCTGCTTGACCCCGAACTGAATGAAAGCAAAGTCAAAACCCACATCGGCATCTTGCACGAAAGTGGTCACAACGAGCCGTGGATCATCGCCATGAGCGACACGCCCTCCAAAGGCAGAGTGCTCGATTACGGGATGCGGTGGGGCATCGAACCCATGTTCTCCGACTGCAAATCACGTGGCTTCGGCATCACCAAAACCCAGCTGAAGCATGCTGACCGTATCGAACGGCTCATCCTCGTCCTCACCGTCGCGCTCTACTGGGCGGCTTCCACCGGCATGGCTCCTCCCGAAAAACCACCACGCCACACCCAAAAAAAGAAGCGCGCAGCCTCACATCCTACTGCAAACGAGGCCTCCGACTCCTCCTCTACGCCGCTCTCAACCTCACTCCCATCCCAAAACTATGGGCGTTCATAAATTGTGTCAGGTGGTGAGACATACTCCCCGCCATGAATGGCGAGGATTCTGGGATCAACACCCACGGCAAGCCGAGGCTTGGCTGACATGGATTCCCCCAGGAGAAGATGCCCCTTCTCGGAAAATATTGACCGCGGCGTTGACGTTTCGTTGATGCGTCGTCCCACAGTCTCCGCACGTCCACACGCGGTCTCTGAGCGTGATCTGTTGATTGATCCACCCACAAGCCGAGCAGAGCTTGGTAGACGGGAACCATGTGTCGATGTGCTGTATCAACGTCCCCGTCTTCGACGCGACAGCGTGCAACGTCTCCACAAACGTGGCAAAGCCCAGGTCCGAGACCTTGCGACCCCAGAGCGCTTTCATGCCTTGCAGGTTGAGGGTTTCCAGGGTAAGAGAGTCGTAGGCAGCGCAGAGCTGATGCGCCAGCTGCCAGTGAAACGCTTGACGTTGATTGGCCACACGCTTGTGCACACGGTCAAGATGCCGTTGCGCTTGGCGGCGGTTGCACGAACCTTTTTTCTTCTGAGAGAGGTGCCGGTTGGCCTGCGCAATCGCCTTGAGACTGCTCTGCAACGGCTGTGGTGCGTGGTGCATGGTGCCATCGCTGCCCGTGAGATACGTGGTCAGCCCAAAGTCAAAGCCTGCGCTGTGACCTGTCATGACTCTGGTGATGGGCTGTGGTTCGACCACACAGGAGAAGTAGACGTACAGGTCGCCAAGCGGATCGCGTTTGATCGTCACCGTTTTGACGGTGCCATCCATCTCCCTGGACTTGGCAAACTTGTACACCGTCTGGCCAATCTTCAGCCGGTGACCCTCCAGGAGTTTCCAGCCTGCCTGCTTGAGAGTGAACGACTTGGCGCTGCGGACTTTCCGAAAGCTGGGTGGGCCCACACGCCTGACGGTTTTCCCGGCTTTGCGGTCTGTCGCGTTCTGGAAGAAGCGTTGATAGCCTTGGTCGATGCGTTCAACAATGTCTTGGATGGCTTGCGAACCCAGCCCAGATCACCAATGGTACTTCGCCAGCTTCTTGCGCTTCGCAATGTGGGCTTTCAATCGCAAAGGCGACAGATGTTTCTTGTATAAACGATAGTACCGCTTATGCAGCGCCATACATGTATTGTGGATGACACCGCCAATGGTAATCTGACGGTGCAACCGTTTGCTGCGCTTCGAGCGATAGAGCTTGGACTGAAATGTCTGTCTCATATATGTAAAGTCTAGCATTGTATAGGCAACCGATGCAACCATGCTCTTTTGACGCTATATATACGCCAATTTCGTTGGCAGCAGGCATTGCCTCGAAGACGAGGCAACGCCCTGATATCCCCGCCCTGAACGACGGGGTTTTACGGGCGCCTCGATAACTTGGCAGGAGTGATGACGCTGTAGGCGGACATGGCTGGTATCATAATCCTGGCGCAGTCTGCGTCAATGTTTTTCTCCACGTAGGCTTGGCGTATAATGCCCATGCGATGCCCGCCCAGAGAACGCCTAGAGTCTACAAAGGAGTGTAAACTTATACCCGCCGTTATGCCATCTGCTGTCCCCGCGTTTCGACCATTGTGGTGACACGCGCTCAATATCTGCCGCCCCTGCACGCGCTGCTGGAGGAAGCGCTCCATGCCGCCCAGCGTTGGCACTGCCGGCCCTCTGGAGAGCAACCATGACCATGGACGATGTCTTGCGCCAGTTGCGGGCCACGCAACTCGTGGATCACGACCTCCTTACGCCCGCCGAGCGGGCTGATGTGCAGCAGACACTCGGGCAACTGGCGCAGCGTGGCTTACGCGCCTATGTGGTGCTACTGCCTCAGAGCGCCGAGCTGCAAACGTGGCGCCAGCTCTGGACGCAGCTGGGGCTGCGCGAGCCCCAGGCGTTGCTGTTCCTGTACAACGGGCGCCGCTGGGAGGCGCGGGGCTGGGGTCTCGCGGCGGACGTCATTGCGGCGAGCCTCACGCACACCGAACCGACGCTACGCCAGAATCAAGGAGCTGGCCTCCGTACGGCCCTGACCTTGCTGGCGGCACAGGCGGCTCCGCAGCCACGTCGCATCCCGGCCCGCCAGGGCACCACGACGCTGTGGCCCTGGGCCGGGGGTGGTGCCCTGGTGCTCCTCATCGGCGCCGCGGGCTGGTTCCTGTACCGCCGGCAGCGTCTCCAGCAACAGCAGGTGCAGGTGTTGCTGGCCCGCTGTGCAGACGCCGAAGCCGCTTTTACAGAGGTGATGCTGGTGGATGCGCCCCTGCACGATACGCAGGTGCGCGACTGGCAACTGCAGGCCATGACGCATAAGCAGTATCTGGAGACGCTCATGGCCAGTGTCCAGCAAGGTCAACGCCGCGCTGACGATCCGGTACTCCTGGGGGAGGTACAGCAACTGACGCATCAGTTTGCCACCATCCATGCGGCGATCCTCCGTCAACAGAAGGAACGCCTCTCATGTTAAATGCCGAGCTTGCTGTGGATCTGCCCAGTGTGGAAACGCTGCGCCGGCGGGGTCCGCTGGCCTGGGTGCAAACGTTGTTGGGCTACACGCCGGATGTGCGCAGCGGGGAAGAAGAGTTGACCCTCAGTGCTTTGACGCTGCTGCAAGGGCTCTATGACGCGCTGCACACGGTCGGCGTGACCGATGCCATTGCGTTTCTGGTCGATACAAAGGTTATATATACTGACGCCGAGGCGGTGACCGACGACCTGGCTCTCGTCCTGGCCGCGGCCCAGCGCACGGGCCTCTTGATGCGGCGCTTTACCGAAATGCACCTGGTGCTGAGTCATCGCGACCACGGGCTGCATACGCTGGTAGACGTCACCATCCATCGCCGGGTCATGCGCGGGGAGGAGGAGATGACCCTGGTGTTGTCCAGTCGCATTGAGGCGCTGCGCATTACTGCTGGCGAAACGGCGTCCGCCTATGCCGCGCGCATCCGGGCCTTTGGCGAGCACCCTGATGACATTGAAGGCTACCGGCTGCTCCTCACCGGCTTACAGGAACGTCTGGGGGATGCCCTGCGCGCCGCCTTCCCCGGCGCCGTGGTGCGCCCGAGCCCGGTAGCAATGCGTTTGCTGTGGCCCGAGGAGCCGCACCTGGGCCGCTTGCACCGTTTGCGCTTTGGCGCGGAGGTGGAAGAACCGCGCTACCGCCCGGTGCCGACGCGCCAGCACAGGGGTTTCCACCGCGATCCATATTACCTTTACTACTATGATCCCTATTATGATCTCACACACTGGTTGCTGCTCGACACGCTGCTGCATCGCCCCACGGCCCTGCCGGCGCACGTTTTAGTCGTCCAGGGCCATAGCCTGGGCCAGGAGAGCGTCCCGCTGACCGCCAGCCTGGCCGCAGCCTGGGCTTCTTCCGCCGTGTCCTTTGATGCAGCGGGTGATCTACACGTGGCGGATACCATCCCTGATGTGGCCGACGAGACCCCGCCCGCGGCGTGGGGCAGTGTGGACATTGCTGAGGATACGGGAAGCACCTCGGATGTCAGCGCGGACAGTGCCTGGGGAGGGAGTGATACAGACAGTGCATGGGGGGGAAGCGATGTGAGTGACTCAAGCTCGTCATCGGACTCGTTGGGCGACTCCAGTTCGTGTTGACTGGCCTCGGCCCGCCCGGGGTAGCCACTCCTTGACAAGCCAGAGCGCCTTGCTAGTGGCGCTGGGGGTGTTGGGGGTGTGCCTGCTTGAGAATGCCAATCTAGGGAGTGCGCGATGCCATGCGCCCAGCGACAATGCTCTACATGCATACTGTGTCTAGGGCCGTTACGGTTGCGGCGGGTGACCGGCTCTCCGGTGCATCTCATGGCCATTTTTGAGCGCAAAAGCGGTGCAAGGGCATAGGAGAGAAGTAAGACCCGACTCACTCTGGCTCTGGAGGTGGTGGGGCTTCCTCGCTCTTAGAGTGCTTGGGACGTGGGACCATCCGGAGGGGGATGCTAGCGATCAACTTATCTTCCTCAACCGTCCGGTCGAAGTTGATCTCAATTTCCTCCTCATTAACCTCCAGATGTTTCACAATGACCCGGATAATCTCATCCCGTAGATGCTCGATCACCCCTTGAGGTAAACCACCACGGTCATAAGTCAGCGCTAGCTTGAGGCGCTCTTTCGCCGCGTTCTTGCTTGGTTGCGCATAGGTCCCCGGCGAGAGATGTTTAACCAGACGATCAATTAACCCCATGCTACTCTGCTTTCTAGATTGTGCACACACGTGCACGCTAGTTCCTGCTTCGTCGAGCAGAGTTTCACCGTAGGGCCCCCGCAGCCAGTGCTCCGCTCTCCACAGGCGTCACTACCCCTATCGCCTAGGGTAGACTCCTGACTACAAGGGTACGGCTTGAGCCGCCTCCGACCCTGCTGGAGTAGCGTGAGTTTAGCATGACACATGGTATCCCTCCAAGACGCCTCTTCCCTTGTGACTTGAAGAAAAATGTGCGGCATATACACATTTCACATGACTGTTATGTAGGAAATTTCGACGAGATCCTAAAATTTCCGCTGTGGAGACCCCCCGCTTCAGCGGGGGGAGGACATAGCGGTGCCTGCAACAGCAGGCAGGGTATACGTATAGCCATCGGCAGCCCAGAGCCGCGTGCAATGCTTCTGATGCACACTGGCCTTCTTGCCATAGATGACCAGGTCAAACCACCCGCTCGCCTTGACGACGACGCGGCTTGTCCACGTGCCAGCGTACTTGCCCTTGGGCACGACCGCTTGGACGATATCCCCGGTCTGCATGCCGAAGTAGCGTTTCTGCCGTGCCCGGTGACTCTTCGGGAACCCGTGGGCATCGGTGCGACACATCTGCCGTGTCCCGTGGCCCATGGCGCGGATGCCTAATCGTTGTATGCCCCTCACACACAGCGTGTCCGGGGTGCTGGCCCCGACACACGCCGCGTCCCCCCAGTGGGATTTGGCGATGCCCAGCCGCGACCGGTTGTATTTCGTGCGCCCACCCGTACCTGTCTCGACTGGGAGCCCAGTGGTCTGCAACGCTCGATAGAGTGCCCAACGGGTCGTGTTGACGGCAGCCGCATCTTTCAACGGCAGCTTGCCCTGGGCTTGCACCGCAGGAAAGCCGAACTCTGCCGCCGTCTGTGTGCTTTTCTGTTGGTTGCACGGACCACAGGCCAGCGTGAGGTTGGACACACGGTCCGAGCCCCCGCGCGCTTTGGGGATGACATGCTCGACTTGCAACGGCACGCCTGTCTTGTGGCAGTACGCACACGTGCGGTGCCACTTTTCCAGCAGATACTCGCGCACTTCATAGCCCGCCAACTCGCCGTGCTGGTACTCCACGCCAGCGCTCTCGGCGTGCTGCATGCGCTGCATGTCGAAGCGCACCAACTCTTGGCTGAGGGACGTGATCCTACAGAGCCGCGCCAACCGTTCTACCCACGTCATGACGTGCGCTACCCGGCTTGTGAGCGAGGGCGGTAGCCACCCGTCAGGGCGTGTGCGGTTGTCAAAACGTGGCTGGCGGTAGCGCGTATTCCGTTGCCGCCGGTTGCGCCGCATGGCGCGACGACTGAGCAGGGCGTCTCTGATCCGCTGCCCGCGGTGCGTCAGCTCAGCAGCCCAGACCACCGTGGCTCCATCCAGTAAGGCGAGGCCGGTGGTTTTGCTGCCTGGGTCAATCTTCAGGCGATGCGTGTGCGCCGCTAGGAGGGCAGGGACAGCCGTCTTCAGGATGATCGTGGAGGGATGGCACGTGAACACGGCCGCAGTCTTGGCGCGCAGCATCTGGCGGGCTACCGCCGAATGCACAGGCGTTTGGGGCATACGGTCCGTATCAAGCACAAAGACACAGTTTGGCGCAGTCTCTCCGATTGCTCGGGTCATAGTACGTCGACTCCACCGTACACGCCTCCGCGCTGCTAGCTTTTGAAAAAGCGAGCTATGCGCTTCAAGAGACCTTTATCTTCCTCCAGTGGCAGCAGAGGAATGTCTTCCCCGAGGAGCCGTCGCGCAATGTTACGATACGCATGCCCCGCTGGGGAAGCCGGATTCAGCGCCACCAGTTCCCCGCGATTACTTGTCACCACGATCATCTCGTCTTCGGGGATAAGCCCGAGCAGTTCAATGCCCAGAATATCCAAAATATCCGGGATGTCGAGCATGTCCCCACGCCGTACCATCTCTGCCTGCAATCGATTGACGATCAGATAGATCTGCTGTTTCTCGGCAGATTCCAGCAGACCGATGACGCGATCCGCGTCGCGAATAGCCGACACGTGTGGTGTCGTCACGATCACGACTTCGTCGGCCCCGGCAATGGCATTCTGGAAGCCACCTTCAATCCCCGCTGGGGAGTCAATGATCGTGAAGTCAAACTGGGACCGGAGTTCTGTGCAAATTTTTTCCATGGAGTCAGGACTGACGGCGCTTTTGTCGCGCGTTTGAGCGGCAGGCAGCATATAGAGGGAGGATAAACGTTTATCGCGGATCAGAGCCTTTTGGAGACGGCAGCGCCCTTCCACCACATCGACCAGATCGTAAACGATACGATTTTCCAGCCCCATCACAATGTCGAGGTTGCGTAATCCCACATCCGTATCGACCGCCACGGCCTTTTTACCCAATTCGGCGAGTGCAGCGCTGACGTTCGCACTAAAAGTCGTTTTCCCAACGCCGCCTTTGCCTGACGTTACAGTGATGACTCGTCCAGCCACGGCCTATCCCCTTTTAGAAAATCCACCCCACCCCCGCTCCCACGCCTCGACCACAATAGCATTTTGGTCAATGCGTGCCATCTCGGGCGATCCCGTGGTGGTGGCACGCGCTTCTGGCGGTCGGGCAATATGCCCGGCAATACGCAGTTGGATCGGGGCGAAGTGCAGAGCGGTGATAATTGCCTCCTCACGGTCCGGCACCCCAGCGTACGCGGAACCTCTGAGAGCCCCCCAGACAAAGATGTTATAACCCGCCATGACCTCGGCGCCAGGATTCACATCCCCGATGACGACCAAATGGCCATCAGCGGCAACTTTTTCGCCCGACCGGACCGTCCGATGTTCGACATGCACGAGCGTATACGGATCTGGCGGTGCGGCGACGAACGGGGTGCGCGCGGAAAGTGGCTGGCGGCGTTCGGTGCCATCGAGCCTGGGCATGACCCCTTGGAGCGTCACCCCATAGCGGGACAAGACCACCGCCAACTGCTCCATGTCGTGCCGCGAGACCGGCTGCGTACCGATTTCGAGTAACACCTGTGCGCCCGTGAAGAATTGCGGCGATTGTTGTAAGTATTCCTCGAGTTCGACTAACAGCTGCGGCAGGGGATCCCCCCATTCGAGTCGCAGCAGGAGCCCAGAGTCTGTACCCGAGAGTTTTACGTGTTGTTTGGCCATACGCCACCTCTGGAGCCGCTGCTATCCCTGAAGCGTCCGGATGAGCTGCTCGACTTCCTCCTTAAAGCGCCAATCGTCCTCGACCATCCCTTTGATTTTGTTGCAGGCGTGTAACACAGAGGTATGGTCACGGTCCCCAAAATTTTTGCCAATCTGTGGTAACGAAGCCTTGGTCAGCGTGCGGGTCAGATACATCGCCACGTGGCGGGCATGCGCAATTTCTTTGGTGCGCTTCTTGGAGCGCAACAGTGTTCCTTTCAGGTTATAACGATCCGCCACCGCCCGCTCGATATCCGCGATAGAAATGGACCACCCTTCGGACACATCCGCCAGTTCACCGATAAGACTTTGCACTAACTTGACGGTAATCTCCTGCCCCGTCATCGTCGTAAACGCTTCAACGACGTTCAGAGCCCCTTCGAGTTTGCGAATATCACCCCGTAAACGGCGCGCCAAAAACCACGCGACCTCGTCCGGAAGAGGCATCTGCATGTATTCGGCTTTTTTCGTCAGGATCGCGGTTTTGGTTTCCAGATCAGGGGCCTGCAGATCCGCGACCAAGCCCCATTCAAAGCGCGACCGTAACCGCCTTTCCAGCCCCACCATGTCTTTCGGCAACTTATCACTCGTTAACACAATCTGTTTGTTATCGTTAAACAGGACATTGAACGTATGGAAAAATTCTTCCTGCGTGCGCTCTTTCCCAATGAGAAACTGGACGTCATCAACGAGAATGACATCATTGCGGCGATACCGATTGCGAAAGTCATCCATCTTGTCGTGACTGAGGGCACTTACCAAATCATTGAGGAATTTTTCGGAAGAGACGTAACACGTCACCATGTTGTGGTGGTGGGTTTGCTGAACATAGTGCCCGATAGCATGTAAGAGATGGGTTTTGCCCAGGCCCACGTCGCCATAGATGAAGAGGGGGTTATAGGTCCGGGCGGGGTGGCGCGCGACCGCCAAGCAGGCGGCATGCGCAAATTGATTACTGGAACCGACGACGAACGTCTCGAAGGTAAAGCGTGGATTAAACGCCTGGCCTGCGGTCACTGTGACGCGGGCTGTGGGGCTCTGCGGCGGGGCAGGCTCGCTCGGCGCTGGCGGCGGCGCCACGTCTGGTGGTTCGTGGACGACAAAAAAAATCTGATGCGCGACCCCAGTCATTTCCGCGAGAATGCTGGTGACCAGTCCGTGATAGTGCTCGGCCATCCAGTCGCGCACAAAGGTGTTAGGCGCCGCAATGCGCAGCATCCCCACCGCACCGGAGAGGGGTTTCAGCGGCGCAAACCACGTCGCATATTTGGTCGCTTCGACGCGTTCACGCACCACCTGAAGCACTTCTTGCCAGGTATGTTCGACACTACTGGACCGTTCTTGCGGCGTCCTGGAATGCGGTGCTCCCGCGAATTTGCCCTCGCCCAATGTGACCACCCCTGCTATGCTGCCTCAACGTCTCATCATAAAATCCTGCCATCTCTCAGACTAGCTACTCTGGGCATATATAGCGTTCTGGCCTCTTATTGTCAATACAAATTTCTCGCTTGCCGGTGTGGAGTCTCGCCCTCAGAGCTTCGCTGTGGGATAGAGAGCTGGGTGAACTCTACCCGATCACCCAGCGTCTCAGGATGGTAGACTAGAAATCGCCCAGAGGCGTGTTGGCGAGCACGTAAAAATCGAGGGCGTGATGGTACCTATCGGGAGGATCAAATTCCGCGCCGATCAGCGTGCCGTATATACACTTGACAATAACAGTCTCGGATACGGTGGAGCGGTCCTCGTCATCCAGGGTAAAGGTTATGTGATATTTCTCGCCAAGCTTCATGTCGGGCGGTATAGGCATGTGGAACCCGACGCCGCTGACCGAGAGTGACGCGATGGTGATCGGGGGCAGGGCCGAACCTGTCTGCTGCTGCACGAGTTGCCCGGGGAAATGAGTCGTCACGCGGTGATAGCGTCGGAGGTCAAAGCGGACAAGAAAGGGCTTCTTGCAGAGGTTGCACTTCACTTGGAGAGATTTGTTCCCTGAGTGATATTCTGGATATTGTGCCATATTCACCGTCCGTTGCACACCACAATGCACACAGGTCACGAGCCCTTGGCGCAATTTGTTGAGATGAATGCGGACTGCCTCTGTCACCTGCGGCATACCCAAGTGCCTCCCCACGATGATTGAACGTGTGCATTTTTGGTCAGTGTGCTTATCGGTTGCACGTCTCCTGGCTTGAGCCCCATGACGAGCCAGACACGTGCGCGAGACCTTAAGGAACGTACGTATGCAATTACACGGTGTGCGTGTGCTGGATCTGACCCGTATTCTCTCAGGCCCTTTCTGCACTATGCTCCTGGCAGATATGGGCGCGGACGTGATAAAAATCGAGCCCCCGGGTGGAGATCCACTGCGGGGCCAGGGGGTGATGGTTGAGGGTTTGAGCTGGTATTTCGCGGCCTTTAACCGCAACAAGCATTCCGTGGTCCTCAACCTGCACCGCCCCGCGGGACAAGAGGCGCTGCGTCGCCTGATTGCGACCGCCGATGTGGTCGTCGACAACTTCCGCCCTGGTGTCATGACGACTTTGGGGCTCGCTTGGCCGCAACTCTGCGCCCTGCGGCCCGGCATCATTCATACCAGCGTGACCGGCTTCGGCGCGCGCGGCCCCTACGCCAACCGCCCCGCGTTCGACTTCATTGCCCAGGCCATGAGTGGCTTTGTCAAATACTCCGCCCTGAAGGACGGAGCTTGTAGCTGGCTACGCCAGCGGCAACCGGAGTTGCCGGAGAGGTACCGCCACCAAAGGGACTTTGACGCGTCCCCGATCTCTGATGTTGTGCGCGGCGTTCAAATCAGCGTGGGTCGTATAGCCACATGAGTGGCAGGAGAAACGCGCTTGGCTCTGGCGGTTGGCTCGCTCCACATGTCCACAGCGGTTGCAGCCCTGGCTCGTATGCCGAGGGTTCACCAGCCCGACAGGCACACCAGCGCGTTGGGCCTTGTACTCGACGAAGCGGCGCAATTGGGCAAAGGCCCAGCCGGTCATTCTGGCGCGTTGCGGCTGCCGAAACCGAGACCGCGCGCGGATATGCGTCAGATCTTCCAACGCGATACCTCGCTGGGTGCCTTTGGCAGACGCCACCAGCGTCTTGCTGATACGGTGATTGACGTCGCGACGAAAGCCCGCCTCTTTGTGGGCCATGCGTTGCAGCGCCTGACGCATCTTCTTGGGACGCTTCCCGTCCATCTGGGCGAGGGCCGCCGCACGTTGCAGCCGTTGCCGGCGCTTCGCGTACCGCGTGCGACAGGCTTCTATCCCTACGCCGCTATAGGTGGTGCCATCCGAGGTCGTTGCCAGGTTGATGACGCCCAGATCAACGCCCATCACGTCCTGGGGAGCAAGCGGGGGGTCTTCGGGCATCTCGATGGTACAGAGCAGATAGAAGGTGCCGCCACGCCAGACCAAGTCCGCCTGGCCCTTGATGCGTCCCTGGCGTGCCCGCTGGTACGGTCCGCAGACAAACGGCACCTCGACACGTCCCCGCAGTGTCCAGAGGCTTGCGGCACTCAAGCCGTGGAAGCTCAACACCCGTTGATCGTAGCAGATGGCCCCGTCAGGCTTGAACGTCGGGCACACGGTCTTGTCGCGCTGAAAGCACTCGACCGCCTTGGCCATCGCCCGGACCGCCAGCTGCGACGACAGCCCGAAGCGGGTCCGAATCTCGTAGTACACCAGATGGTGTATGGAGATTTGGCCAAACAGCCCCGCCGCGAAGCCCGCCTGTGCGGCATAGGTCGCCGCGGCGTTGAACGCGGCCATCGTCGCACGCAAGGCCGCGGCCTGGTCTGTGGTCGGCACGAGTCGGAGTTGCAAAGTGAGCTTCATAGTGAGAGTATAGCATGGTTGCCTCTCATGTACCGTAGGCATTGTGGGCCATGGGCCTGGCCAACCCTCTTCCTCTCCACCCCGAAGGACGGAGTTTCCCGAGGTATCTTTGATGAACTTGGCCGAGGTGCTGACCGATCCGCAGATCCTCTCGCAGGAAATGGTGCTGGCAATTCCGCACGCTGGGCACGGGACGGTGCACATGACCGGTTTTCCGCTCAAATTCCAAGAGGCCCCCTGCACGGTGCGTTTCCCCGTACCAGATTTAGGCGCCCAGACCGCCAGTGTCCTGCACGCCGTAGGCTATAGCACAGCGGAAATGACGGCCCTTTCAGCTTGACGGATTCACGCCAGGCTGCATACAATGGTGCCCGTTTGTCGTCTAAGAGGCCATACGTGCGTGTGCGGCACGATAGGCACGGAGAGAGTCCTTGAAGGAGCTAGGATCATGCGGTGGTTGTTGACGGTAGTGTGCCTGAGTGTCTTCGTGGTGCCGACGTATGCTGAGGATCCCATCGAAGCGAGTGTGGCCAAGCTGGGGCTGTCCAAAGAACAACTCCTCAAGATCGGTGAGGACGTCTATAACACCGATGGTGAGAATACCTGTCTGAAATGCCATGGCAAAGGTGGTACGGGTGGGGATCAGGCGGGCGCTGCAGACTTGCGGCATCCCAGAACCTGGCGGGTGTATCAAGCGCTGGGCGGTGATGACGCCTTCAAAGCCAATAAAGAGAAATTCATCAAAGACATTGACGCGGTAGTGCACGATCTCATTCGCAATGGGGCGACCTCCTGGAACCTCAAATTCCCCAAAGAGCATAAAGAGATCGCTATGGACTGGGGAAAAGTGACGGTGCCGGATAAGGTCGATAAATACAACCAGATGATGAAAGGCATTACCTCTGACCCCATGGTGAAGAAAGTCAAAGAACTGCAGGAGCAGTTCGAGAAAGAGGGCAAAAAGCTGACGATCCAGCACATACGCGATGTCGCTGCAGTCTCTGATTTTATGTACGTCAAAACGCTCGACGATGGCAGCGCCAAGGGCGGCGTGTTCAAATAGGCATGTAAAGGCCAGGGAGGCGCTCACGGCTGGCGCTGGCAAGGCGAGTGGACGCAAGGAGAGCTGATGTTCAAGAAGATTTATGTGCCGGTCGATAACTCAGAATACTCGAATCAAGCCATTGAAATGGCGCTAGCGCTTGCCGCCCCCTGGAACGCCACCGTGGTTGGGAGTCACGTCTACGCGGCCAAGATGCACGATTATCGCTTCAAGCAAATGGAGTACACGCTGCCGGAAGAGTACCAAGATGAGAACGAACTGGCGCGGCAACGCAAGATCCATGATTCGCTCATCACCATGGGTCTGCAGTTGATCTCGGATTCGTATCTCGATGTCTTGCAGCGGCGTTGCGAAGCGGCCGGGCTGCCTTATGAGCGCAAAACGTTTGATGGCAAGCATTATAAAGTCCTCGTCGAAGACATTGCGACGAGTGACTATGACCTGGTGATCATGGGAGCCCTGGGGATTGGGGCCGTGAAAGACAGCGTGATTGGCAGTGTGTGCGAACGCGTGACCCGGCGCGTCCAACGCGATGTCCTGGTCATCAAGCACCTGCAAGATCCCATGACCTGCGGTGACACTATTATGGTGGGTGTGGACGGCAGCCCGCAGTGCTTCGGCGGCCTGCGCACCGCCATCGCACTCAGCAAAACGTTCCACAAGCCGCTTGAAGTGGTCTCTGTCTACGATCCCTTCCTGCACTACGTCGCCTTCAATGGCATTGTCGATGTGCTCTCGGAACAAGCCGCCAAGGTGTTCCGTTTCAAAGAACAAGAGCAGCTCCACGAAGAAATTATCGACACCGGGCTCGCCAAGATTTATCAATCCCACCTGGAAGTGGCGCGCGAAATTGCCGAAGCCGAAGGTGTGGAGATGAAGCTGACCCTCTTACCCGGCAAAGCCTTTGAGAAGATCTTACAGCATGCGCGCAAGGTCCAGCCGTGGCTACTGGTCCTCGGGCGTATTGGCATTCATAGCCAGGCCAGCGAAATGGACCTCGGCAGCAATACCGAGAACCTGTTGCGTCTGGCGCCCTGCAATGTGTTGCTCTCCAGTCGCACCTATGTGCCGCCCATTGACCTCCGTGCCGAAGAGAGCATCAACTGGAGCCCGGAGGCGGAAGAGCGCATGGAGCGCGTGCCGCCACTGGTCAAAGGCATTGCCCGCACAGCCATCTTGCGCTTCGCCATGGAGCGTGGGCATTCGGTGGTGACCTCCGATGTCGTCGAGCAGGCCATGGAAGCCTTTATGCCGGGATATACCAGTAAGATGATTGGCAAGGTGGCCAAAGTGCTGGCGATTGAGCACGTACGCGCCGAGCACCAGCTGACCTATATTTGCGATGTCTGTGGCTATACCGCCAGGGTGGAAAACCCCGTGCAATGCCCCGTCTGCCAGGCCACCGCGGAACATTTTCAGGTGATTGACCGCGCGGTCGTCGAGGCCATTGCGGCAGCAGAAGGCACCACGCTGGAAGAGGTGACGTTTGATGGCCGCAAGCTGAAGTGGAGTGCCGAAGCGCGCCGGGTGTTGCGGGATGTGGCGGATGCGTATCTCCGGCGCCGGGCCAAGGCGCGTATTGAAAAAGTCGCGCGTATGCAAAAAGTCGCGGTCATTACCCGTGCACTGGCGTTGCCGCTGATTGAGGAGACGGTGGGAAGTGATCGGCTCGACGCGGTGGGATCGCCTGATGACGCCGCCGCGGAGGAGCTGGTGGAAGCGCGTCCGACAGTACGGGTGCTGACACCGGTGCACCCCGGGCGCTCGCAGCCGCAGGAGGTGCAACCGCACTTGAACTGGACTGGCGCCGATGGGCAGCTCAATGAGGTTGCGGCAGGGCGCGTCGTCGTCGCCCCGACCCTGCATAGTCGTGAAGGCTGAATGGCGAGAGCTCGTGGGTACGGCCCGGCTCAAGCAGCGGAACGGGTGTGCATGGCGAGACATGTAGATGGCGTCAGGACATGTTGAGCAGGGCTGAGGGGTACGGCGTATTGTCGTACCCCTCACCGCATTGTGGGGCAGGATATGCCGAAGCGTTATCGTGACATTGTCGGTGACGGGGGCTCGAATGTCGCCGCGCAGGTGGCCGAACACACGGCCCGGTTGCGCACGCGCATGGCCGGAGTCACGCATACCGTGGCGGTGATGAGTGGCAAAGGGGGCGTGGGCAAGAGTACCATCACGGCCAATCTCGCCGCGTTCTTTGCTATGCAAGGTTGGCGTGTTGGGGTGGTCGATGCCGACATCAACGGTCCCTCGCTCGGCAAGATGTTCGGCGTGCGGAGTCAGCGCCCCCGTGTCGAGGCGGCTGGGGTGGTGCCCGCCATGGGACCACAGGGCATCCTGGTCATCTCGATGGATTTATTCTTACCTGACGATACCGCCCCCGTGGTCTGGCAGGGTCTACAAGCCGACACCTTTTTCTGGCGCGGCACCATGGAGATGCATACCCTGCGCGAATTTCTCTCCGATGTGCAGTGGGGGGAACTCGATCTCCTGCTGCTTGATCTCCCACCTGGGGCCGATCGCGTCGCCACCATCAAAGATTTGCTGCCTGATCTGCGCGGCACCGTGGTCGTCACCATCCCGTCGGCGGTGTCGCAGCTCGTCGTCTCAAAGTCGATTACCATGGCCCGCGACCTCTTACAAACGCCCATCATCGGGTTGGTAGAAAACATGACGGCGTATATCTGCCCCACCTGTGAGGAAGCCCATCCCCTGTTTGGCCCCGTCTCGACTGAGGCGCTGCCTCTGGATATTCCAGTGCTCGGACGGATTCCCTTTGACCCACGCATGGCCACGGCGAGTGATCGCGGCGTGCCCTTTCTCTTCGACCATGGCGCCTCGCCCGCCGGGCAGGCGTTGCAGCACCTCGGTGCCAACGTGCAGACGTTTTTGGCGAGCGTCGCGCAGGAGGAATGAGCCATGAAATTTGTCTGTACCGAATGTGACGAACCCATGAAGTTCACCCAGCGTGGCGACCTGGAGGACGATGGCACCATGTCTGCCATGTTCCGCTGCCCGAGCTGTGAATGGGGCGTCACCATGCTCATCAACCCGCAGGAAACGCAGATGGTGCGTTCGCTTGGGGTCACGATTGGCGGCCAGACCGTGCCGGCGCAGCCGATGGAAATGTTGCAGACCCATCTCGCCTCGGCGCCTGGAGCCCTGGCGGAGGTAAGCAGCACCGTAGGTGGGAGCTGCCCCTTTGCTGGCATGTTGGAGGGCGCCTTTGTCGCGGCGCCCAGCAGTGCCTTGCGCTGGTCGGCGGAAGCGGAGGAGCGTCTGGAGAGGGCTCCGAGTTTCGTGCGCGCGATGGTGCGACGTGGCGTCGAAGACTTGGCACGTGAGAAAGGCTATACGGACATTACCGCAGAAGTGATGGACGAAGCCCGCGCCCGTATGGGCATGTAGGGTAGGCTGCCTGGAGACGGCTCCGTCACGCGCCCCCAGGTGTCTAGTGTGGGCACGCAACAGACCGGCATTTCCTGGGAGCGCGGGCGTCTTACCTGCGCTCCCAGATAGGCTGTAAGGGTTATGGAGCCGTCTTCTCCGATTGCACTCCCTTGGCAGGGGTGCTTGGACGTGCCACAATCACTGCAAAGCGTTCCGACACGACCACCTTCCGCATCTCCTCCGCCACTTCCTCTTTGCTAAACGCCTGAAAGGCCGCGAGCGCCTGCTCCACGTCGGCTAACTGCGTACCGTGATACTCGAGGTCTGCGAGGATATCGACCCAGAATTGCGGTTCCTTGTACATGGTTTCCAGTGTGTTCTCAAGTTGCTTGCGTACCGTATCCATTTCCTCATCCGTGGGACCGCTGGCGGCAAAACGCTCGACTGCCGCTTTGGCAACCGCCACGGCTTCCGTCACTTTCTCCGGGTCAGCCGTAAACTCGACATATAATGCGCTGGTGCCCGGATAGACCTTACTAGGCTGGGCGTAGGTCGAGGTCGAGTACGTCAAGCCGCGTTCCTCGCGCACCGCTTGACGCACGCGGCGCTCTAAAATACGTGAGGCCACGAACATCAGACGGCGTCCGCGCACATCCTGCCAGTCCGCCGAGCGCCACAGTAAAAAGGGATGCGCCCGTGGGGTAATCGTCTCCACGTCCACAGTGCGCTCCAACGGGCCATGCCAGCCAGCGGTCTGACGCAGCGGTGTCAGACTGGGATCTTGCCGGAGGCGTGGGGGTAACGAACCAAGATACGTTGCCGCCAGTTCGAGCGCGCGTGCTTCCGGAAGGTCGCCGACAATGGCGACTTCCATAGGCGCGTGGCGTAGCAGTGCTTCCAGCCAGGCCTGCGCGGCGGGGAGATTGTCGGCGCGGGCCTGGACGTCTGCGGGCGTGAGGAAGGCCCGACGCGGATCATTGCCACTCATGGCCAACCCCACCGCCTCACGGGCGCGGAGGTCGATGTGGATACGCACTGAGGCCAGGTCTTGGAGCTTCTGGTCTTTCCATAACGTCACACTCGTGGGTTCCAGACGCGCCTCCTGTAACAAGACATGCGCCAGCTGCAAGCCTTCCTCTAAGGCCTCCGGGGCACCCGACACGCTCAGCGTGAGCGTATCCTCGCCGAGGCGCGCCTCGACCGCGACTTTCTTGCCAGTCATGAGGTCGCGGATATCGGTAGACGATAAGTGCGCCGTGGCCGGTTGGGCCAGGGCCAGCGTGGCCACTTCCGTGATGCCGCGCTGCGTGGCATTTTCGCGGATGACCCCACCCGCCAGGGTAATCATTACCGTCACATGATCCTTCTTAAAATCCATAGCACGGTGATGCACGCGCACCTGGTTGGCAAACGTCACCTGCGTGATGCCCAGCGGGGCAAAGCGTGTCTGTTCGAGGATACTACCCGGCTGCGGGGTCTTTTCAAGCAGGGCCGTGGGCCGCGTCGTGGGTTGCCAGGGCGCCACAGGCTGGGCCAGCACCGCTTGGACGGCGCTCTGGACGGCCTCACGATTGGGCACGTCAAGGTCAGCGCGCTCTGGCAGGGACACGACATAGGTACGGCGCTCAGGGGTAAAATTGGCGGCAAACACGCTGTGCACCTCGGCAGTGCTCATACCAGGCAGGAGTTCTTGGAGCCACGCCACATACTGGGCCGCGGAGTATGGGTTCTCTCCCACCGAGACAGCGCGATTCATCTCAGAGAGCAAGGAGCGCGCATCCCGTGTTGCTGCAGTCTGGGCCGCGTGCTCGGCTGCTGCCAGGGTGGCCTTTTTGGCCAGCGCCACTTCTTGGTCGGTGAAACCATGCCGACGCACCTGCTGCACATCCGTGAGCAGCGCTTCTAAGGTCGCACGCCACGCGGTTGGGGTGGACTCAGCGCTGGCGCTGATCTGTTCTGTCGTGCCGAGAAAGATGCTCTGACTCACATTGGCCGTTTGGTAGGGGGCCGTCCCCTCACGAATCCGTTGCTCCATACGACGGTTGAGCATCCACGTTCCCAAGCGTTCGAGCAGGGAGCGCCGCACATCCCCCAGCGTGTGGGTGGGCGTCCGCGGACGCAAGGCGAGGGCGTCCACCGTGGCCGTGGTCAACTCGGGGTCCGTGACCACCACGGCGCGGACGGTGTCGTAGGGTTGAATCCCTCCAGGCTTATTGACTGGGGCAGGGTGGGGATGGGTCCACCCCGCAAAGTGCTTGCGCAGCATCTCAATCACGGTTTCGGCCGGGGCATCGCCGACGGCCAGGATGCGCACCTTGGCAGGATGATACCAGGTGCCATAATAGGACACAAAATCCTCACGTTGCAGGCGCGCGATGGTCTCTTCCAAGCCAATGGGTAGGCGGCGTGCGGCCCGCGCCCCGGGGAGCAATTCTGGGAAGAGCTTGTCGGTGAGACGCTGCTGGACACCTTTACGGGATCGCTTCTCCTCCAGAATCACGCCACGCTCTTTTTCGACGTCCTCGGCGTCGAGGCGCATGCGAAACGCAATATCGGCCAGATAGAGCACCCCTTTATCGAGCGTCTCCGGGCGCGTATCAGGGAGACTGAGCGTGTACGTCGTCTGGTCAAAGCCCGTAAAAGCGTTTTGGTGTTGGCCAAAGCGTAAACCAATCGATTCAAAATAGGCAATGAGTTCGCGGGTCGGGAAATGTTCTGTGCCTTTGAATGCCATATGCTCAAGGTAATGGGCCAGCCCTTCCTGGCCATCCTCTTCGTTCAGCGACCCGGTCTCCACTCGCAGCCACAGGGTGATTTTGCCTGGTGGAGTGGCGTGTGGCCGTACCCAGTAACGCACGCCATTGGGCAAGGCCCCAATGTGCACGGCAGGATCAGCCGGGAGGGGAATCGGCGCCTCTTGGGCGGCGCCCCCAGTCGCGCTGACCACGCAGAGCACCCAGAGCAGTGACAACACACGCAAGCGATAGATGGCAAACGCCATGAGAACTCTTCCTTCGATATATCATCAATGTGATGCGAGAACACGGGTGGCGCCGCGCTGTCCCACGCACGTTACGGCCCCTCAGTCGGGGGTGAGCGTTGTCTCGGGTCGCACAGGCAGTGGCGTGAGTGCACCAGGGAAGGCGTCAACACTCTCTGCCACGCACCAGCGGTTACGGCCCGTGTGCTTGGCCTCATACAGGGCCGCATCTGCCGCATGCACGAGGTCCACCGAGCCGCGTACACCGCGGCTCGCCGTGCTGGCAACGCCCAGGCTGACCGTGAGCCTCAGCGCGGTCGTGCTCGGCAGAAAACGATGCCCCTGGATCTTCCGCCAGAGGCGGTCGACCAGAATCTGGGCCTGTGCGAGATCGGTATCAGGCAAGATAAGCCCAAATTCCTCACCGCCATAGCGTGCCAGGATGTCCGTTTTGCGGACACTGGCCAGCCCGAGTACGGCGAGTTCTTGCAAGACGCTATCGCCGGTTTGATGCCCATAGGTATCGTTGATGGTCTTAAAATGATCAATGTCGAAGATAATCAGCGACAAGGCACGATTGTAGCGCAAAAACGTCTCGAACTTGCGCTCCAAAGCCTCTTGGAAGGCGGCATGATTGTAGAGGCGCGTGAGCCCGTCGCGTAACGCCAGATCTCGGGTTTTTTGATACTCATAGGCATTGCGCAGGGCGAGGGCGACCGACGTCGTGAGGAGACCCAGCATCGTCTCCTCGGCTGCAGTGAAAGCGTCTCCAGACAGACGGTAGAGACTCGCGAGGCCAAGCGTCTGCCCTGCGACCGTGAGAGGCGCCGTGATGTGCGGCATGGTTTGTAAGCGCAGGCCCGCCTGCTGTAGCCCATCGCCGAAGGCCATTATTGGCCCGTTGATGTGGTAGAGCACGTTGTCCGGCGTGACGTGCTGGCCAAGACGGCGTGGCGCGCTGGTGATACAGGCGTCGACGAGCTGTGCGATGAGGGTATGGGTGAGAGAAAAGGCCGCATAAAAATGGAGCACGACCTGGGGAGCCTGCAGGAGGGTCATGACACACAAGTCATGCGGGATCGCCTTGGCGAGCTCAGCACTGGCCAATGTGAGGACCGCCTTGAGGTCCAGCGTACTGCAGACAACATTGCTAAAGGCGTACAGCACATGGAGATGGCGTGCCGATGCTTGGAGCTGCTCATGCTCGATTTCCAAGGCGCGTTTTTGTGCGCTGAGTTGTTGGTGCTCATCCTGAAGCTCGCGACTCAGATGGGCGGCGGCGAGTGCGGGTTCCAACAGCACCAAATCGCAGCCTACCGTCGTGGCCTGGCTCAGGCCCGTCTCCACATCGCCACAGGTCTCCACCATATAGCCACAGGCCCGCAAGTGTCCTGCGAGGGCCTCGCGTGCTGCCTCGTCGGACTGAACAATTTGTATGCGTATTGCTGGTGACATGTCGATGAACCTAAGATGCAAATCCCACCGTAGGCCACGGTGTAGCGCAACACTGTGACAATGCCTGGCCCTTTCTATATCAAACATTAGAACAAGGCGATAGATTCTAGAGTATATGTCCTCTTGTTGTCCAGAGGATACTATCAAGCCAGGGAGTCGCGTGTCTATTCTCCCCTTGGCACTCTCTCTAGCCCTCGGTTATTGGCTGCATCTCCAGAGAGGCCAGGCGCGACGCTGGCGTTCACGCCGCGTCGTGCCTGGCGGGTACGCGTTTAATGCGGACACGCTGACGCCGTGTCTCCGTGGGACGTGATGTTGACAGGTCGAGTGACACTGTGGTATCCGGCGCATCAATTTTCACGGCCAGCGTCCCACCATGCCAAAGATAGGTTATCTCTTCTGGACTCAAAACCAATGTGGCACGAATCTCTGCCATACGCTCTGCTCCTGTGTTGTGGCACCATCCCTCGTGGGCCATGGCCCATCGGTGCCCAGTGCTGGCACCCTCGTGTAATCTCACGGATTCTGGGCCGCCCAGAGGCACCCAAGACCGTGGGGGAGGCATAGATGGGACACTGGCGCGCAGCATAGCATGTTTCCGCGCCAGCCCACAGTCTCCGGGCGTGACTGTCTGGGACGTCCTTGCATCCCGCCAGTCTTTACGCCAGAATGCGGGCAGTACCATGACGGCACATGCCAGGGATAGAAGGTGAACAACGTGGAGGCAGTGATTGTCGTCGAGCAGCTGAGCAAAGTGTATGAAATGGGCGAGGTCCGCGTGGAAGCGCTGCGCGGTATCGATGTGCGGGTTGCCGTGGGGGACTTTGTCGCCATCATGGGTGCTTCGGGGTCTGGGAAATCGACCTTTTTGAATATCCTGGGTTGCCTGGATCGTCCCTCCTCCGGCCGCTATTGGCTCGATGGCCTGGACGTCTCCCAGATGTCGAGTGACCACCTAGCCGTCGCCCGTAATAAAAAGCTGGGCTTTGTGTTCCAAAGTTTTCATTTATTGGCCCGCACCAGTGCCGTCGAAAATGTCGAACTGCCGTTGCTGTACAGCGGCGTCCCACGTCGCGCGCGCCGGGCACGGGCTCTGGCAGCGCTGCACGCCACCGGTCTGGCGGCACGTGCCGAGCATTACCCGAGCCAACTGTCTGGCGGACAGCAGCAGCGGGTGGCGATTGCCCGTGCGCTGGTGAATGCCCCAGCCCTCCTCCTCGCCGACGAACCCACAGGGAATCTCGACAGCCAGACCAGTGTTGAGATCATGGGGATTCTGCAGCGCCTCAACACCGGCCAGGGCATCACCATTGTGATGGTGACGCATGAGGCCGATATCGCGCAATACGCCACACGGATCCTCGTCTTTCAGGATGGGCAGCTGGTCGACGATCGCCCTGTGGATGATCGTCGGCTCGCCCCCGACATGGAGGCGCGCCACGGGCAGAACCCTCTCGGCTAAGGCTCGCTCTCGAACAGCTGTGGCGAAGGGAAAGCCCAGATGGTGCGGAAGCTCAGTATCACTCTCCTGCTTGCGTTGGGCCTTGTGGGCCTGCCTATTGGTATCTATTGGTACTATAATGGCCAGCCGCCACCGGCCCGGTATCTCACCATGGCGGTCGAGCGTGGGTCGATAGCGACGACTGTGAATGCCACAGGGATTGTCAACGCCGTCACCACGGTGCAGGTGGGTACGCAAGTCTCGGGAACCATCCAAAAACTCTTCGCGGATTTCAACACCATCGTCACACAGTCTGAAATTATTGCCCAGATTGATCCGGCGCCACAGGCGACGAAGGTGGCGCAAGCGCGGGCTGCGGTAGCGAGTGCTCTGGCCGCAGTCCAGGTGGCCCAGGCCACCGTGGCCAACACCCAGGCGGCGGTGGAAACGGCGTGGGCCAATGCCGCGAGTGCCAGGGCCAATAGTGACAAAGCGCACGTGGCACAGGCTGAGGCCCAGCGCATTCTTGAACGCACCAAGGCCATGAGTCGTAAAGCGCTCATTGCCCAGAATGAGCTTGATGCCGCGCAGAGCGCCTACGAGGGCGCGGTGGCGCAACGCAAAGTCGTGGAGGCGCAGGCCGAGGCGGTGACGGGGCAAGTGAAATCGGCGCAGGCACAACAGCGGCTGGCCGAGGCCCAAACGGTGGCGGCGGCGGCCCAGGTGGATCAAGCCAAGGCCGTGTTGCAGGCGGCAGAGCTCGATTTGGAACACACGACCATCCGGGCGCCCGTGCATGGCGTGGTGGTCTCCCGCAATGTGGATGTGGGGCAGACGGTGGCCGCGAGTTTACAAGCGCCGACGTTGTTTCTGATCGCCCAGGATCTGACGCAGATGCAGGTGCATACGAATGTGAGTGAGGCGGACATTGGTCAAGTGCAGGTGGGGCAAGCGGTGACGTTTACGGTTGATGCCTATCCCAATACGACGTTTACGGGCGAGGTAACGCAGGTGCGCAACGCGCCCACGACTCTGCAAAACGTCGTGACTTACAATGCGGTCGTGCGGGTGGCCAATCCCGAGCTCAAACTGAAACCGGGCATGACGGCGAACGTGGCGTTCCTGATTGCCGAACGGCACAACGTGCTGAAAGTGCCCATCATCGCTTTGCGTTTTCAGCCGGAGGGAGTGACGTCCACCGAGACGGCAGCGCGTGCCACCCCACGACGCGGCGAGGGCAGTGGTCCCGCGCGTGGGCGGGAGATACAGCAGCAACTCACCACCGAGTTGGCGCTGACCCCAGAGCAACAGGCGCGATTGAGTGACATCATGGAGAAAGCCGGGCAGCAGCGGCGTGCCCTACGGAGCGCTGAGTCGGAGGAGCAACGGCACACGCTGCGTCGTGAGATGCAGGCGCAGACACGGTCGCAGATTCGCGACATGTTGACGTCTGAACAGCGCCAGAAGTATGAGGCGTTCCAACGTGCCCGCGACGACGCCACTCCCCAGGAACGGCCAGGACGAATCTGGCTGGTGGGCACGGACGGCCTGCCAGAAGCCCGCGCGCTGACCCTCGGCATGGCCAATGACACCCACACCGAAGTCGTGGCTGGGGATCTCGAGGCCGGACAACAAGTCATTACCGGCGTCCACACAGCGTCCAAAACCTCCAAACGGACGACCCCGCCGGGGTTTGGCCCTGGGCCGCGTCTCTAAGCGTTGCTCGTGGGAGGTGTGCGGGGCGTAAACTCGACCCGGCCCGTGTGCGGATGTAACTGAAGACTCACCTGCCCAGAGAGCACCGCGAGTAAGTCCCGGCCGACGAGGTCACCACGCCAGCCCTCCAAAATCGGGCTGCCCTCCTTGGCCAGGCGGCCTTGCCGATAGAGCCGCACCAACGTCTCGAGATCCGCACGACTGGCGATAAAACTTGAGGACAATTTTTCCCGTGCACAGAGGGCTTTGAGGGAGGCATCGAGCACTTTGATGATGAGTTCTTCCGCAGGGGGCGTCATCCGACCAGGGACGAACTGGGGGCGGTCGGCCTCAGGGACAGCGAGTCCCCGGGCCACAAGCGCCACCACGGTCGCCCCCGAACGTTCGAGCTCCCGACTCGGGAAGCCACGCAAGCGTTGCAAGTCCTCCAGCGTGCTCGGCGCTCGGCGTGCAATCTCGACCAGTATTTCATCGTGTAGCACGCTGCCTGGTGGCCGGTCGCGTTCCCGGGCCTCCTGTTCCCGCCAGATGGTCAACTCGCGGAGAATGGCCAGCCCCTGCCCCGGCAACCCCTGGCTACGGCGCACACGGCGAAACAGCTCCTGTGGCTCCCGCTGGTACAACGCCGCATTGGAGAATCTGCGGCATTCCTCGGCCAGCCAGGTGGCCCGGCCCATAGAGGCCAGGCGCTCCGCCAGGGCATCGTGGACCCGCAGCAGATAGCGCACATCATCGAGCGCATAGGCGGTTTGTGCCTTTGAGAGCGGGCGCTGCAGCCAATCGGAATAACTTTCCCCTTTACTGAGGGAGACCTTGAGCAGCTGATCCACCAAACGGGCGTACGACAGTTGATCCCCCAGGCCGACGAGGGCGGCAGCCAGTTGCGTATCGAAGACGTTTTGCGTGACAATCCCGGCATGCCAGTGCAGCACCTCGGTATCTTGGCCGGCGGCGTGCAGCACTTTCAGGGTATCCGGAGAGGTGCACAGTTCGAGGAGCGGCGACAGGTCCTCCACCACGAGGGGATCCACAATGGCACAGGTGTCACTGACTGCTATTTGAATCAGGGCTAGACGTGGCGCGTACGAACTTTCGCGGATAAATTCTAAATCTAGGGCCAGTCGTCCCTCGGCTTTGGCCTGGACGCAGAGACGGTGCAGTGGGTCTACAGTGCGGATATACATAGATGCTTTCTTTTGTATCATACGGGCCTACATCGCCGGAAATCACCACCAGAACGCCTGTAACATTCTCGCGTCTGCTAAGACACAGGATACCATATTCCCCCCCATCACAGCAATGGCGCCTGCGCCAGTGGCCGTCCGAGGCGGCCCTGAGGCGTCAGCGCTCCCCCCGCTCCGCTGTCACCCTAGGGCTGGCCCGGTGCGCGGGGATGTGCCCCAGAACCACCGCAGAGTCGTGGGAAAATTCTGGCGGAAATCGTAACGGTGGATCACCTGTGCATAGGCCTGATGCCGTATGCGTGCCTGCGCCGCCGCGGAGACATCAAGGACGCGGCGTAGCGTCTGCCCCATCGCCGCCGTGGAGGTGCAATCGAGGAAAAAGCCCGTCACCCCGTCCGCAATCTGGTCACGAAACCCTCCCACCGGCGAGGCGACCACCACCGGGCCGTGCTGCCGGGCCCACAGCGCCACTTCAAGGGGGATGTTGGAAAACGTTTCCTGGTGGGACGGGACCACCACCATGCGCGTGCGTGGCCACTGGCACAAGGCACGGGGGAGCGTGCGCGTAAAGGCCCGGATATGGGTCGCCGCAATGTCATGCTCGGCGAGGAGCTGATCGTAGATGCTCTGATACGTCTCGCCGACATACGGCACCGAAATGAGCACCAGGTGACAGCGTGCACGGACCGCGCGCAAGGCGGGGATCAGTCGGTCAAAACCTTTGAGCGGTGTGGCCCGGCCAAAGGCCAGGATGAGATCGCGGTCGCACGGCACGTCGTAATGCTGTAACGTGGCGCGCACGTCCGCAGACGCCAGGGGGGTAAACACCGCATCGTCGAGGAGGACACTCGACGTATACGGCGCGAACGTCGCGTCCTGTAGCTGGTACATCTCTTGCAAGTGAGCCGTGAACGACGGGCACAGATCGGCAATCGCCACGTTGGGAGCGCGGCGCGCCAGATCCAGTCCATCGTGCTCCCAACGCCTTTCGTCCGCATCCGGCGCAGTGGCCTGCCTGATAAACGCCGTACTGTACAAGACCAGGAGGGCCTGCACACGCTGGAAGACGTCAGGGGCCTGTTGCGCCAGATACAGCGGCGTCTGTAACCAGGGTTGATCGATGGGGATGAGTAGACAGCGCTCATAGCCCAGACACAGCTGCGCCAGCAGTCGCGCCGCCTCAGCACACAGAGTGTGCCAGCGGGGCACCGCCCATAGCTCATCGTCAGGCGCCGCTTTATACGGCACGTAGTGGAGCTGCCCACCGAGCGCCCTGACGCGCTGCTGCTGGTGCTGCCAGAAGGGCACATCGTAGCCCCACGTCGCCTCGTCTGGCTGCGGGCACACGACATGCAAGTCCAGGGGACCGTAGTCGCGTGTGAGCGTGGGATGGAGGCGTTCCAGTCCCCCAAGCAAGAGCTGCGTCTGGGTGCCAATGCCATTGGTAAAATTATAGATGCCGTTATACGTCAAATACACTAGGGCGTTCCGCATGGCGCCTCTCCGCGGTTTCCTTGTGACGTGGCGTGGCACGTTCTGTTATGATGGCCTGCCGCACATGGCGGTCTCCAACCCAGTACCGACCGCAGCCACAGACAAGGGAGCACCATGGCGTACCACGAGCAACAGCGTGCACGATTGACCTTCTTTCGTATGGATGGGGCCCAGCAGCAGGAAGCCTTTGCCCGTGACGTCATCCAGGGGCTCACTGCCTCACCAAAAACGCTGCCGCCCAAATACTTCTATGATGCCCGTGGTTCTCAACTCTACGAACAGATTTGTACCATGCCGGAATACTATCCGTATCGGGCTGAGCGCGAGATTTTGGCGACCTATGCCGCTGCCATTGTGGCCGCTCTGGGCTATCAGCCCTTGGTAGAATTTGGCCCTGGAAATGCCGCCAAAACGCGCTATCTGCTCACGGTGTATGAGCACGCTGGGCAGCCATTTCTGTATTGCCCCGTGGATATTTCGCGTACCGCCCTGGAAGAGGCGGCGCAGCAGTTACTGGCCACCTACAGGCACATCACGATTCAGGCCATCCACGCCGACTTTGCCGGCAATCCTGGCGTGATTGAGGCGCTGCATCTGCCCCACAAAGCCATCGCGTTTTTGGGGGCGAATCTCGGCAACTTTACGCGCGCCGAAAGTCACGATTTCTTAGCACGCACCGCCGCGCTCATGGGGCCTGATGACGTGCTCCTTCTCGGGCTGGATCTGAAAAAATCGCCCACCTTACTGATCCCCGCCTACCAGGATGCGCAGGGCGTGACCGCCGCCTTCAACCTCAACCTGTTGCAGCGTATCAACCGTGAACTCGGGGCCGATATTGATGTGACCAGCTTTGAGCACGTCGCCCTGTACAATGCGGAGCATGGGCGGATGGAAATGCATCTGCGCAGCCGCCGGGCGCAGTGTGTGACGCTGCCCACCATGGACCAACCGATTTGCTTTGCCGCCGGCGAGACGATTCACACGGAGAATTCGTATAAATACTCGGTGGCGGACGTCCGTGCGCTTGGCCGCCAGGTGGGCTTACACCTCAGTCGGACGTGGTTTGACCGCCAGCATTATTTTATGCTGGGGCTCTTGCGCCGCGGTTAGCCTCGCGTGCCAGCGCACTGGCTACCGACGGCCCGCCGTAGCGCTCATCCGTCCGGCAGCGTTGCCTTACGGCGCGCCTGTCCTGACGGCGTTTGTCCACGGTTGGCGGCCCGACAAACCACTACCCATTGTAGCTCTGGTGCATGGGAAGATCGGGCCAGCGCAAACGTCTAGGGCAAGGCCACCATGCCGCCCGGCAAAGCGGGATCGACGACTTCCGCCCTATCGAGTGCGCTAATCGCCTAGTGTTCGTAGTCACTCCGCGAGGTAATCCTGGCGCCGAGGCCAATACGCAAGGCATTGGTTAGCTCTGACGAGTATAGGAAAGTCACCCAGCATTGTCCATCGTCGCTCGCGCCCACCCGCTGTTGTGCCACCCGGCCGCCACCCACTGGTGCGACCCAGCCGCTGGCTCACGCCTCCCCCATGCCACCACTGATCCTATTGGGGAGTGTGTTTGCACTGTGCTTCTGGGTGGTACATGCCGCAGCTCAAGAGCGTGATGTTCGCGAGCGATGGACGCGACCTGATCTCTACTGGAGAGGACAAGCTCGTGCGGGTCTGGGATGTGCAAACCGGTATGATCATACGGATGCTACGCGGGCACTTCCGGCAGCCAGGCACGGCCAGAACTGGTGGCGAGTGCCGGGCCGCCGGCGGGCTCGGGGGCACTCTCCTGGTGCTGATTGACTATCGGAAGAGCATCCAACGCTCATGTCGCGCACGCCGTACACCCCCTCTACGGCATCTTCTCAGGACGTCATATGGTATGAGGTCACGTTGTCAGGTGGCCGTGAACATGCGATGATATCTGCTCTAGTAACTGGTGAGTATATGTGTCTGGCTCCTGAATGCTAGAGACTAGAACTTATAGAATTGAATCTCGACATGCAGTGTGTGACTTCCACGTCTGATCTTGTGGGCGTGACGTCAAGGCTGTGGACAGTGGCGATAAGGATATGTCTATGCCCGAGCGGAGTATTGAAGCGTTGCAATTTGGCGATAAGACCATCTATGTCGAAGTCACCGAGGTACAGCTCGAGCCAGAAGCGTTGTCGGCATCGCGGCCAGGGTTGCCAGAACACCTGGAATACACGTCAGTGCGGGACAAAGTGACATCTGCGGGGGAAGCCGTGCGCGATGTCATTGCGGTGCTAGCGGAAAGTGTCAGCGCTGGGATGGCCCACCTGCGCCATGATGAGTGGAAGCTGGAGATTAGCCTGGGTTTTAAGGCCCACAGTAACATCCCATTTATTGCCGCAGGCGAAGGCAATGACACTGTAAAGGTCAGTGCCACCTGGAAACGTCCGCAGGAGTGATGCGATGCCAATCACCACAGAGCCGCTTGATGCGCTGGTCAGTATCTGGAAATCCTCTTCTGGTGATATAGCGACTGCTACACCAATTGGCAGTGGGATGTTTATTGCCCCCCGCTATGTCTTGACGGCGAAACATGTTGTGGAGGCCGCTCGCACCCCGGATGGCAAGGTCTGGTTGGGCAATGTGAAAGATAAACACAGCCAGGTGCCTGTAACCGCGATACAGCCGCATCCGAAGCTAGATATCGCCCTCCTGGACCTGGAGTTTGCCAATGACCGGCAACCGTGGTGTCGCGTAGACATCAGCCAGCGGGATGTGAAGGGACAGCAGGTCGATCTCTATGGCGTGCTGCCACCCGAGAAAGAAAGTATCCCCATCCTCAATCGGGCCGTGCTCACCCATCAGAATGAGCATGGTTTGTATGTCATAGATTACCGCCAGGCCGAAGGCTTTAGTGGCGGCATGGCCGTAATGGCAGGTTATATCGTGGGCGTGATCAATACGCGCTATAAAGCCGAGGCGCATGGCTGCTTTATTCCCTTAAGCGCTGCGGGAGCATGGTTGGCAGAGGTGGCTGCGTTGCAGTCGTCGTTGCTTACCTCGGAACGTCGGCCTGCCCTAGAGAGATCTCAAGCGTCTGTCCTGTCCGTAGAATTCGCGCGCAAGGTGAAAAATGCGATACGTGAGTTGTTGTCGCGCGGTGATGCTGGACGCACCTTGTGTAAGGCTATCGAGCAACAAGCCGGGGGGAATCAGAAAGCCGAGGATGTCCTCGTGCCTTCTCCTCCTGCCTCGCTGCTCGAAGCTTTGCATGCCATGTATCATGCCACGGCGAGCTGCCTCCAAAAGCTGCGTGAGGAGGACTCCTCGCGGCTGGAGCAGGCGAAAAAGATTGCCGAGGAAGTGTGTGGCTGGCAAGTAGTGCTGGCCGTCGATCACGACCAGGTACAGTCGGCCGGCATCACACTTGATCCACGGAAAACCCAGATTACCTTGCAGTCTCTCCCGATGGAGACCGCCGCCGCGAGTGAGATACTGCTATCCTCGCGGGGTGACCGGGCTGCCTGGTTTCGGCAACTCGGAGCAGACGTCATGGGGAGAGACGGTTTCACGGTTGGTGATTTAGAGGAAGGCATTGGCCACGAGGATGCACTCTTAGGGGCACTCAAGCGTATCTGGGTGCACGTCATGAAAGTCGATCCGCCACTGCCATTCGATGCGAAACGCCAGAAAGCCCTCCAGGCCACGCTGCATGAAAGGGCGTTGCTGAAGAAAAATTATTACTATGTGCTTGTGCCACCTGGGCATGAACAGGCTGCGCCCGCTGATCTAGCGCTCCTGGAACGCCTGCTCAAGACGTTGCCGTCGTTATGCGTCATGTGTCTGCGTGGTGAGGAGAGTGAGGGCTTACTCGTCCTCGGTGAGTATCAATTGCAGGCCTTTATCCTGGAATTTCTGCAGATGTTGCGAGACACGGTATGACCGCGGTTCCCTATCCCATTGACCAACCCATCCCCTTACCGAAGCTCGGCTCCTGGCCCGAGACCGTGCACGTCTTTGATCGCGCCAGGGCCTATGCCTTAGCCGCCGCCGAAGCAGCCAGGCGCCCCCTGCTGGTGCGGGGCGAGCCGGGCACGGGCAAGAGCCAGCTGGCGCGGGCCGCGGCGGTCGTGCGTCAGCGGCTGTTTGTGTCTGTGGTGGTGAATGCCCGCATTGAGTGTCAGGACCTGCAATGGCATTTTGATGCCGTGGGCCGTCTGGGCGAGGCGCAGATGCTGGCCCAGGCCCAGTTATCACCGCAGGAGAGCGTGGCACGGTTGGCGCAACAGCGCTTTCTCAGTCCGGGGCCGCTGTGGTGGGCCTTTGATTGGGCTTCGGCGCACGAGCAGTGGGAAATCTGTGGGAGTCCGCCGGAGCCCGTGCCGCTACGGCCAGAGGGATGGCAGCCGCAGGCGGGCTGTGTGCTGCTCATCGATGAGATGGACAAGGCCGAGGCCGATCTGCCGAACAGCCTGCTCGAAACCCTGGGCAATGGCGATTTTCCTGTGCCGTATCGTGGTGGAGCAGTGCGGCAGTCGACGGTCTGCCCGGCGCCGCTGGTGATTATTACCACCAACGAGGAGCGTGAGCTTCCGGCTGCATTCCTGCGGCGCTGTCTAGTGTTGCAACTGGCCTTGCCCCAGGAGGACGCGGCGCTCAGCGACTTCCTGTGCCAGCGCGGCGCCATGCATTTCCCGGCCTGCGCGGCGGAGGTGCGGCAGCAGGCCGCCAGCCTGCTCCTGGAGGATCGGCACACCGCCCAGGAGCAGGGCCTGCCCCCGCCGGACCAGGCAGAATATCTGGATCTATTGCGGGCCGTGTGTGCTATGGCTCCCAGCGCTGCCGAACAAGTGGACCTGCTCGACACCCTCCGCCAGTTCGTGTTGCAAAAATCTCCGCCGCAGTGAGGCCGCCTATGCGCCTGTCTAGTCAGCTCAGCCGTGTGGAGATGCTCGCCTGTGTGCAGGCGTACGGCATGGAGCATCTTGAGGACTGTGCCACGGCACTCGGCTATGTCCGGCGTGCAGCGGCGCCGTTGTCTCTAACACTGGACGAGAGTGAGACGCGCGAGGCGCCCGTGCCCACCGAGATGAGTACGTCACGCATCGCCACGCCTGAGGCGCCAGCCCAGGTACGCTTCGCCCGTGTGGTGGCGCAGCGCCAGCTTGCGGCCGCCGAAGTGGTCCGTGAGGCGCCGCTCTGGTTCCGCAACGCTGTCCCGTATGACACGGAAGTGCGGGCTAATCCTGCCCTGCGTCCGCCGCCCCAGCAACCGCTGCTTCCCTGGCCCCGCCTGTGGCCCTTTCTGCGTCTGGTGCTCGGCGTGTTGGCACCAACGCATCGGCCTGACTTGCCGCGTGTGGTCGCTCTGCTGGCGCGTGGACAGTTCTTGCGACAGGTGCCGCGCCTGCAGCAACAGCGCTGGGCGCCAACGTGTCAGGTGGTGATCGACTATGCGCCGCCACTACGACCCTTCTGGAGCGATTGCAATGTGCTACATACACGTCTGCAGCGGCTACGCGGTGTCCATGGGCTGCAACTGCTGGCCCTGCCGGACGGCGAGCCCGGCGGGCGGTGCGCGGTGTATACGCCCCAGGGTTGGCGGGCGGTGGAGTCCTACCACCTGCCAGCGCCTGGGACACCAGTGCTGGTGTTGAGCGATCTCGGCTGTCTGGACAGTACGGATGTGCGTCGGCGCCAGTGGCGGCGTCTGGGCCGGCGCCTGCGGCGCGCTGGCTGCCAGCCGGTGGCGCTGATGCCGTGCCCGCCGCGCTGGTGGGATGAGGCGCTGACACCATTCTTTACCCCGGTGTGCTGGGACCGGGGCGTGCGCCTGCCGCGCTATCGCGGGGTGACCCGTCGGCGGTCAGTGCCGGGGCAGGTGGCAGAGCCAGACGCACGTACGGAACAGCTCTTGGGTCTCTTAGGTAGGGCTATTCGGGTGGAACCAGCGTTGTTGCGGGCCGTGCGTTATGCACTCCCCGTGCAGGTGGATGTAGGCAGCGAAGCGACTGCCTGGAATCATGCGCAGGTGCACGCCACGCCGCTGGTGTTTTACTACGACCATGAGGCGATAGCCCATTACCGCGCCGCCTTTGCCGCCCAACCCGAGGGATTGCGGCGGCAGGTGGCGCACCTGCTGCTGGCGCATCACGCCCATCTATCGCCAGCCATTGGCTCTGAGGAGGCGCTGCTGCTGGCCGAGAGTGTACCCGTGTCTGCGGCGGGGCAGGCCCAGGAGTTTCTGGCTCGCCTGGCGCAGACGTTGTGGCAGCAGGACGGCGCTTTTGCTGCATCGGCGCAGGACTGGTGCCAGCGCCTGGGGCGGCGTCAACGTGAGCATGAGCAGCTCTGGCGGCGCTACGACGCGCTGTGCGCGGTCTGGGCCATGGCCAATCGCGCCGCGTTGCGGGCTGGCATACCACTGACACTGCCGCAGGGGTTTGATGTGGCGCGGGTGAGCTGGGTGCTGGCATCGGACCCGCGCCCCAGACAGTATGTCTTGCGGCAGCGCGGACACCTGCTGTATGTCGAAGCCGCAGATCCGACGCCAGAAGCCGGGCGAGAGGTGCCGGGAAGTCCGCTGGCCCGCCTCAGCGCTGCGGCTCCGTATGTGCAGGTGTCACCATCACCGGCGGCCAGTGCCGAGAGCACAACGTATGGGCTGGGCCAGGGCATGCCCCTGGCGCCAGACACGGTACTGCACCTCCGCACCGATGCCCAGAAACTCACCATCGACAGCATGGCCCGGCCCGCCTGGGCTGAGAGCATCGGGCGGGATGCACAGGGGCTTTTTGCAACCTGGGCAGCGGGGCAACGTCGAGCGTACTGGGTGCCGCCAGGGCGCTATCCGGTGTCCAACGGCAGTGGCACCGCGCTGGGCGATCTGGAGATCACCTCCGGGTACTGGGGAGACGCCGCGGAGGCCCTGACGCTGCTACGCGAGGGCTTCCGACAGCCGGTGTGGGCCACGGCCTATGGGGTGGATGACTATGGCCTGTATGCCGAGTGCAGTGTTGCGGGGGTAGTCCAGCGCATGCGCTGGATGGCGCCAGGGGAGTTTGTGATGGGCTCTCCAGTCGATGAGCCAACGCGATACGATGACGAAGAGCAACATGCAGTGCTCCTCACCAGGGGCTTCTGGCTGGCCGATACCACGTGTACACAGGCCCTGTGGCAGGCGGTCATGGGGAGCAATCCCAGCGAGTTGAAGGGTGCGGAGCGTCCCGTAGAGCGAGTGAGCTGGGAGGATGTGCAGGGTTTTCTGGGGCGGCTGAACACCGTGCTGGCGGACAGCGGCTTCCGGCTGCCCACGGAAGCGGAGTGGGAGTACGCCTGTCGCGCCGGGACCACGACGCCCTTCTGGTTTGGCGCGCAGATCACCCCCGAGCAGGTGAATTACGCTGGGAATTATCCCTATGCCGATGGACCGCAAGGATTGTATAGGCAGGAGACCGTGCCTGTGCAGGCGCTACCGTGTAATGCCTGGGGCCTGTATCAGATGCACGGGAATGTGTGGGAATGGTGTCAGGACTGGAAGGCGACGTATCCAGCAGGGCTAGCGCTTGACCCGGTTGGCCCTGAGACGGGCGAGATCCGCGTGCTGCGCGGCGGGGGCTGGATCAACGACGCCGGGCTCGTGCGCTCAGCGTTCCGGAGCGCCTACCCCCCTGGCCACCGCATCGACGTCATTGGTTTTCGCCTGGCTCGAGGTCAAGGCCACATACAGGCCAGGCCGGAGGCCCAGGGGGCGCCGAGGGAGCAGGGCCGAGCGGGGGAGCGGAGGCCCGGCGCACGAGGCGGTGAATAGATTTCGCGCCGCGCACCGCATCGTGAGCGTCGAGCAACGCTAGGATAAGGTATTCTGGCTTTTCTAACCTGGTCATCTGTGTTGAAAGAAGGGAGCCTCAATGAGCATGGTAACCTTGGAACTTTCAGAGATACAACTGCAGGCTCTGGAGCGCCTAGCCGAACAACGGGGTACAAGTGTCCATACGGTAATGCTGGCTCTCATCGACGATCTTACGGGACAGCACGAGCAACGTGAGGCCTACGATATTACGCAAGATGCGCTCTATAACATCGTCGCACATGAGACGGCAGCGCCTGCGGATTTGTCCCAGAAGGCTGATCAGTATCTCTACGGAGCCCCGCAACAATGAGAGCAGTCTTTATGAATACGTCACGTGGGGTTTTTACTGCTTCATGCCCTCATCTTGAGTGCAGCGTCAGCATGCCCAATGAGTTTCCCGCCCCGTGGGCCAGTGATTGGGGCGAGGACGTGCACCACGGGTTGTGGATGAGTTTGCAGTATCGTGGTGTGCGCCAACAATTGCGCTGGATACCTCCAGGCACTTTTCGCATGGGTTCGCCGGGGCGTGAAGCCGAACGCTTCGCGGGTGAAATCCAGAATCAGGTGACCTTAAGCCAGGGTTTCTGGCTGGCGGATACGACCTGCACGCAGGCCCTGTGGGAGGCGGTGCTGGGCGAGAACCCGAGCCGTTTCACAGGCGCAGAGCGCCCTGTAGAGCAGGTGAGCTGGGAGGATGCGCAGCGTTTCCTGGAGCGCCTGAACGCTGTGCTGACGGACGGCGCCTTCCGACTGCCCACGGAAGCGGAGTGGGAGTATGCCTGCCGTGCCGGCACGACCACTCCCTTCTGGTTTGGCGAGCAGATCACCCCTGAGCAGGTGAACTATGACGGCAATCATCCCTATGCGGATGGTCGGCGTGGTGTCTACCGCAGCGAGACGGTGCCTGTGCAAGCACTGCCGTGCAATGGCTGGGGGCTGTATCAGATGCATGGGAACGTGTGGGAATGGTGCCAGGACCGGTATGGCGCCTATGACGCGGGACCTGTGCGTGACCCTGCCGGCCCTGACACGGGCGGGCACCGCGTGCTGCGCGGCGGGGGCTGGATCGACGGCGCCTGGTACGTGCGCTCGGCGTACCGGCTCGCCTACCTCCCTGGCAACCGCGACGACGGCATGGGTTTTCGCCTGGCTCGAGGTCAAGGCCCAGCCAGGTAGCGCCGGAGGCGCAGAGGGAGCCGAGGGAGCAGGGCCAACCGGGGGAGCGGAGCGGTTGACGTCCTCCCCCTACTGACATAGGGGGATTCCTGGAAGCGTGTCACGTCCGACACGGAGTATGTTACGCGAGGCGTTGAGGTCTCGATTATGCAGAGAGCCACAATGCGTACACGTCCACACTCTTACCCCCAGTGCACTCAGTCCACTCGGACCCGTCTTCGAGAGACAGGCCGAGCAAGTCACACTGGAGCCGAATTCATTGACTTCGCAGTAGGTCACTCCAAGCTTGCTGGCTTTGTACTCCAAGAGCATGCGAAGTTGACCCCAACCGGCATCATGTACCGACTTGGCCATGCGGGTCTTGCTGAGTTTGGTACTGGAGACGTTGCCCACCACGATCAATGTTGCTCGTCGGGCTATCTGCGTTGTGGTCTTATGCGCCCAATCTTTGCGGGTGTTAGCGATACGGGCATGGATGGCCTTCACGCGCTTGTTCTTGTGCGCTCGTTGGGCCATCCCCAGCGCATCTTCATGTTTCCGCGTCAGGTTCTCTCTCGAATATGGCTCAGGCCTGTCTGAACACGCGAGTTGGTTCTTGAGCCCCAGGTCAATGCCGATCTCGGCAGCGCCGAGGGGCACGCCGGGCGTCTCCACTGCGCACTGGAGATTGACGTACCAGTGCCCACAAGCGTCCTGGCTGAAGCTGCCCGTCTTCACGGTGCCCCCGAGCGGACGCGACGACCAGAAGCGCAGGCGGCGGCCTTTGTAGGCGATCTCGCCGTCGCGCAGCCGGATACAGCGTCCCTTGAACGGTACCCAGCCCAACGAGCGCTTGCGGCTGCGCCACTGGAGTCTGATCTTGTGACACTGGCGCTTGCGTCGGGCGTACTCCTGGCAGATTTCACTGAGGGTGTCGGTGTGCAGTCCCAGGGCGTGCCCGGCGCCCGCGCAGAGATTGATCAGGTCAAAAGCCGACAGGAAGTGTTTGTGGCGGCGCCAGGCCAGCAGACTCACTTCGTTACAGAAGTTCCAGACCGTGTTGCATGCCCAGGCCATGCGCAGCAGGTGCTTGCCACTGGTGGCGTCTTTGAGGCGGTAACGGTAGGTGAGTATGCTATTGGACATGATGTTGCTCTCGGGCTTTGATGGAGCGCTTTATGGTCTCAGCAGAGACATGCACGGTCAGAACGCGTGCGCTTTTTCATGTATGGAAAGGCGAGACGGAGTTGTCTGGCGGAAATGCCTTTCAACAGCTTCACCGTATTGGCTATCGACCGAGCTGGTGGACGTGATCAGGTTGCACATCAACTGCAAGTATCTCCATGCCGTGTTGGGAGGCAATCGTATGCAACAGGTTCTCCATGATACTCTTTACGGGTTCTTTCAAGACATCCCGCCTGTATACTGGACGCCACACGATATGGTCAGCAGTCTGATAGACGCATCCTGAGGTATGACGGAGGTTTTCCATGCTTCATAATAGCACGCATGGTCAGGAGAAGCACGGGGAATGCTTGCGCCGAAGACGGCACAACGTGTTTTCCTCCCCCCACTGAAGTGAGGGGTCTCTCACACGATTTTTAGGAGGCCCGGCGCCCGAGGCAGGGCTGGTGGGTGAGAACATATCCAGGCTCGGTGTCATGACGATCGCCCAAGAGACTCAGTCAACGACTCCCGCCAACCGCTGCACAGCGGTCTGGCGAGAGCTTGTCACTGGCGTCAGCGCCAGCCAGCAGCCAGAGCTGCTGAGGGACGCGACCCGCAACCTGAGGCGCATTGACTGGCGCCCGATGTCTGATGTTGCGTGTGGCGCTGCAATCCGCGCTGGCCGTATAGGCACACTGTGTGCAGGAGAAACGCGCTGGCGTTGGTCGATTAGCTTGTGCCCCATGCCCACACTGGCTCCAGCCTTTGCTGGTGTTCCGCGGAGCAACCAACACCACGGGGATACCTGTCAACTGGGCCTTATACTCGACGAAGCGGCGCAATTGGGCAAAGCTCCACCCGGCCATCTTGGCGCGTTGCGGCGGCCTGAACTGAGTCCGGGCGCGGCTAGGCGTCAAGTCTTCTAACGCCAGCCCGCGCCCGGTGCCTGTAGCCTCCGCAACGCGCGTCTTACTGATACAGTGGTTCGTGTCGCGCCGAAACCGCGCTGCGCGCATGGCCGTACGCTGCAAGGCACGCCGGATGTTCTTGGGACGTTTCCCATCCATCTGCGCCACGGTCGCGGCCCGTTGGAGCCGCTGGCGTCTCTGCGCATAGCGGGTACGACAGGCGTCCATCTTCTCCCCGCTGTGGACGGCCCCGTCAGACGTTGTGGCGAGATTGACGACCCCGAGGGCGACACCGATAAAATCGGTGACTGGCATGCACGTCCCGTCTGGCACATCCACCGTGACGAGCAGCAACCACACGCCATCCCGGCGCAAGACCAGATCGGCTTGCCCATGGGCAAAGCCAAAGCGTTGCGTGTGGTACGCGCCCATGAGGTATCGCACAACGACGCGGCCTGGCAGCGTCTGAATGCTCACCCGGTCTGGTCCCTTGAACCCCAGGTTCTTGCGCATCGAGAACGGGATGGCGGCATGCGGGCGAAAGGTTGGCGCACGCGTTTTATCCCGTTTGTACGCCTCAACCACTTGCGCAATGCAGCGTATGGCGGTGTCCGCTGGGAGCGCAAACCGTTCCCGCAGTGCGTAGTAGGCCAGCTTTTGCCGCGCCACTTTGTTCGCGCACTGTTGCGCGAACGCCACGCCAGCCAGCCAGGTTGCCGCCTCATTGAAGCGTTCGACGATAGACTGCAAGGCGTCGGCCTGTGCGGTATCGGGGAGGAGCTGGAGTTGCAAGGTCAGTTTCATGCCTATACGTGTATTGGAGATATGCGGCAGTGTCAAGTATCAGCGACGTTGTCGAAAGGCATGGAGCCGCAGATGGCTCACCCTGGCTTTCCCCACCAGCTCACCGCTGAAAAACGGTCGAGCTGGAGCGCCCAGCAAGGGAAATTGGTGGAGGCCACGTGGCGCGGCGCCGGCGGGCAAGCAACCATCGTGGCCCAGAGCGTGCGGGGCTCTCCCCCCACGCCACTACAACGTAAAGTGAAAATCCTCCACCAGCGCGCCAGGCAGACGACTGCTACTCGTCGAGCGTTGATGGTAGGTACTGGTACTCAGCATCAGTTCACGTGCGCTGGTGAGGCCCAGTAAATGCTCGCCGAGCATGCGGTAGATGGATTCGTCAAAGCGCATGACATTGAGCGGGGCCTGGATGACACCGTGCTCGACCCAGAACGTCGCAAAACGCGTCATGCCGGTCATGCGGCAAGCCGAGCGGTCTGAATAATTGAGATACCACAGGTTATTCACATAGACGCCGGTGTCGAGTTGTTGGAACACCGCCTCAGGCGGGATGTCGCCCGCCACCATGTCCAACGACTGCGGACTCTCCCCGGCTGCGGCGCCGTTGGTCGGGATACCGTACTCCTTGGCGGAGCGCGGCGACACCAGGCAATCGTGCCAGGCCCCGGCGTCAATCATGGTCACCTGGTCGGGCTTGACAAAGCCCGCACTCTGGAAGTTCGGCGCCACCCCGTCGCGGGTATTTTCTCGCAGCGTCACGGCAGGGTGCAAGCGTGCGCCGTCTTCGACCATCTTGAGTAGTGAGGTCTGCTTCGTACGGTGGTCCTTGAGGCCAAAACCGCCCCAGCACAGGGTATGTAGAATTTCCTCCAGGGCTGCCGGAGCCAGGTACACGCGATAGCGTCCGGGCGGAATGGTACGCGGCGGGCGTTGCAGTTGCGCCAGTTCCGTGGCGGCGGTGTCCACCTTGTGCTGAAATGCGGCCGCATCCCAGGCAAAGCCAGCGTAGGCAGTTTTGACGGCTTTGTCGGCCTGGTGATACAGACTCCAATTACAGTTAAAACTGTGACTGGCAAACCAGTTGCGCTGCCCGAAGGCATTGGCAAATCCGGCGTAGATACCACCCGCGGCATAGAATCCCACCAGATCACGCCCACGCCCGGCCTCAATGAGAGCCGCGACCGCATCGGCGCTCGGCGGGAGATGGTTTTCCCCGGCATGCACGCTGGAGTGTACCGCGGTGGCGTAGAGCAAGTGTGGATCGTCCGGCAGGTAGGACAGCTGCGCCCGCAGGGTCGGCAGCACCTCCGCGAGGCGAGTGCGGTCGTCGTCGAGGTCACCGGAGAGCGCCAGGTCGGCGGCGGTGTGCCGCTGGCCCTGGATGAGATCGAGGTTGAGAAAGCGCTGCGTCACCGTGCCAGCCTGGCGCACGGCGCTGTGGTTGAAACGGACAAAGTCGGACTCTTCACCGCGAAAAGTGCAGGTGTACACTTCGTGGCCTTGCAGCAAGCCGGTGATGGTATCGGCCAGCGTATAAAAATACTCCTGCATAGGTTTACTCTCCTCCAAACACTTCGACGTCAGCGAACAAACACGCCGGCGAGGCATGGCCGACGCGGATCACCTGATTGGGCTCGCCCTTGCCACAGTTGGGAGTGCCCATCACTTCCACGGTCGAGGGATTGCCGACCATGGTGAGATTGCGCCAGAAGGTGGCGGAGATGCCACGGTAATTGGGATTTTTGACCACCGTGGTGAGCTTGCCATGCTCAATCAACTGGCCCCACTCGCAGCCAAACTGAAATTTGTTGCGCGAATCGTCGATGGACCACGAGCAGTTGGTTTTCATATACACCCCGCGCTCCACCGAGGCAATCATCTCCTCGAGACTGGCATCGCCCGGTTCCAGGTTGAGATTGGCCATGCGATCAATCGGCGCCCGGTTCCAGCTACAGGCGCGTGAGTTGGCCACCCCAGGCAGATCAGCGCGGATTTGTGAGGTCAGGCCACCGAGGGCGCGTTGCAGTGTGCCGTGCTGGATCAGATACTCGCGTTGGGCCGGCTGGCCGTCGTCATCGAAGCCGTAACTGACGTACTGCTCCGGGCGCGAGGGGTCAAAGGTGATATTCAGCAGGTCGGAGCCATAACGATAGGAGCCAAACATGGTGGGCGTGACAAAGCTGGTCCCAGCGTAGTTGCGTTCATCGCCGAGAATACGGTCCAGCTCCAGGGGATGCCCGATGGACTCGTGGATCTGCAAAATCATCTGATCAGGGGCGAGCAGCACATGCCGCACATCCGAAGGGCAATTCGGTGCCGTGAGCAGTTGCACGGCCTCGGCGGCCAGCTGCGGGGCAGCGTGGCGGAAACCGACGGCGTCGAGGACTTCGAGCCCGCCCTGCCGGCAGTAACCCCGCCCACCAAAGGTGCGCGTCTGGGTCTCAGAACCGGCATTGGCCGTGGCGCTCATCATGGGGACGAGATAGACAAAGTGCTGATACACGCGTCCACCGTCAGTGGTGAGATACAGGGTCTCGGTCTCGGTGTACCACAGAGAGGCCTCCCAATCGACCATGCGGTCGTCGGTCTTCAGGCGGGCACATTCGGTGCGCAGCAGGTCAATTTTGTCGGGTAACGCCATGCTGTCCCAGGGTATGACCGCGTGGGTGCGATACTCGCCCACGGGTGGAGCCGTGCGCATCTTGGAAAAATCTACCACGCTGCGTCCAGCACTCTGGCGCGCCCAGCCCTGCGCCTGCTCCGTGGCGCGCCGCAAGCCACTCAATGACAGGTCGCTGGTGGCGGCATAGCCCATGCCATCCCCGGCATACGCTGTGAGCATAGCCCCGCTATTCTCCGAGGTTTCTACCGGCTGGACGATATTTTGCCGCACGGATAGGACTTCGGAGCGCTCGCGCACAAAGCGCAAGGCACAAAAATCGCCATAGGGTTCAAGCTGATGAAACCGTTCTTCCAGACGTTCAAGCATAGGGCACCTCTAGAACAGCAGCGCGGGCTGCCGTGTGCTGAGAGACGAATACCACAGGACAGGATGCTAGGCGAAAACTATTAGAGTTGTTCCTCTATAAAAATGTGCCCCCGGTTTGTGGACCTCCCCCCGCTGGGGGGAGGAGTCGGAGAGCACCTGGGCATAGACACGCCCGGCGTTGCGGTGTGGGACTCCTGTGTCCCTGGAAGACCTTACAAAGGAACAACTCTATTGTAGCATGAGAACCGCGCGACGTGGGGAGGCAGCGCGGGCTGGGGCATGTTGCGCGGGGCCAGTGGCACGTGCTACCTTCCAACGTGCCCGAGGGTGCACACGATGCTTGCGGGCCTATAGCGACCTCGAAGGAGGTAGGAACCATGCGCACAGATGCATACAAATGGCTGGAGAATTTTCGCTTACCACCCCAGACGGATCCCCCGCGCTCGCCGCGTGAGACATTGCCAACCATGTATGACCTCCCCAGCGAGGATCCGGAGGAGCCCGGTTTGCCTGATGAATTTCATTACTATCAGCCGCAGCTCTTACGTGAAACCTTCCAACCGACGCTCTATGCCCCTGACCAAGTGTTTATCGGTACAGATTTGAATGTGTACTACACGGTCCGGCATCCACTGTGGCATAAACGGCCCGACTGGTTTGCGGTCTTAGGGGTCGAACGGTTTTATGAAGCGCACGACCTGCGCATGAGTTATGTGATGTGGCAAGAAGGGGTCGCGCCGTATCTCGTGGTGGAATTGCTATCGCCTGGCACGGAGCAGGAAGACCTTGGGCGGACACAGCGCAGCTCCGGAGATGAACCGTACACCAAATGGGAAGTATACGCGCAAATTTTGCGTGTACCCTATTATGTGGTCTTCAGTCGCTACACAGACGTCGTGCGGTACTTTACCTGGCACAGCGCGGGGTATCGCGAGGTCACGCCAGGCGCGCAACGTCTCTGGCTCGCGGAGGCGGGTCTTGGGTTGGGGCTGTGGTCTGGGACGTATCACGGCATCCAGCGGACGTGGTTACGCTTCTATGATGCCAATGATCTCTGGATACCCACTCCGGTAGAGCAGGAGCGCCAGCGTACGGAGCAAGAACGCCAGCGTGCCGGCCAGGAACGCCAGCATATGGAGCAAGAACGCCAGCGTGCCGACCAGGAACACCAACGCGCCGAACGCTTGGTGGCACAACTCAAAGCGCTAGGGATTGAGCCGGAGGCAGCGGGAAACGGTTGGTAGCGTGTGCCGTGCTGACCAGCGCCAGTCTGGCGTGGCCAGCACGGAATCACAGCATACATGGCGGACACCGCACTTACTTGAATTCTCCCAGCACCTTGAGAATCTCATCGTTGGGTGGCTGGAAGTCGCGGGGCTCGGTCGTCTTGACGTAGCGCACGATGCCCTCTTTGTCGAGAACCACCCAGGCCCGTTTGGTGCGCAGATAGGTCGCAATCTTTTTCGGGTCGGCGGCCATACTGGCGTCGTCGTTCAGGACGCCGTAGGCTTTGACCATCTGACGGCTCGTATCGCTCAACAGCGGATAGGCAATGCCAAGTTTGTCTGCCCATGCCTTGTTGGCATCATTAAAATCGACACTCACGCCCAGCACCTGGGCATTGACGGCCTCAAACTTGGGCAGATCAAGTTGAAAGGCCAGGGCTTCCTGTGTTCAACCTTTGGTGAACGCGCCGATGTAGAAAAACAACACCACCGGCTTTTTCCCTCTATAGTCGGCGAGTTTGATTTCGTCCGCCGTGGTCCCTGGCAGAGCAAAATCCGGGGCTTTGTCACCCACTTGTAACGCCGACACCTGCGCGGCCCCCAGGCCGAGCACCAGGCTGCTCAGTAGGATCGCCAGGCTGAGACGCTGCCATCGACTCCTGCACATCATCACGCTCCTTATCCATGGTTACCCACGTGGCTGGGCCACGAGGGCTTGGAGATACTGCACGAACGCCGGGCTGTCAAAATCCACTGGCCCGAAGCCGTGCGCCACAATCGCCCCCTGGCGATCGATCACATAGGTGGTGGGCAAACCGCGTACCCCAAATTGGCGGGCCGTGTCCATGCCAGCATCAACGGGAGTGCTGAAGGTGTACTGATGTTTGGCGAGGAAAGATTGGACGGCTTTGACACCCCCGCCGTCAATGGAAATCGCCAGGACGACGACATCATGATTCTTGAAGGCCTCGTGTACCCTCTGCACGGAGGGCATCTCGCTCTGACAGATGCCTCACCACGTGGCCCAGAAGCGGATGACCACGACCTTGCCGGCGAGGGCAGCAGAACGCACGGTGTCCCCTTGGGGCGTGGGGAGTTCAAAGGCCGACAGGGAGGTTGCCGAGCTGGGAGGAGCAAGCCCAGGCGGGGGGGCGGGTGCATCAGCGGCGTGGAGAGCGAGAGGGCTCACCGTCAGGAAGCTACCGAGCAGCAGGAAAGGCCATAGATACCAGCGCACTGCGTCTCTCCCCATTGTCAAGTTGTGCGGATGTTGTCCAGGACAGTCGCAGTGTACCTGACCTGCCTGCGCTGGTCATCCATTTTCTTGTCATACTGCCGTGTGCCCGACAGTCCGTGTAGAGATGGCCCCTTGACAGATGGCGCGTCTTCCCGCAGCCTTCCCCAGACGAAGGAGACGCTTTCTCGAACCAGGAGTGATGGTATGCCGCGCCTCAGTGTTTGGCTCAGTATCGTGTGTATAGGAGTCTGGAGTATGGTAGCATCAGCCCAACAGCCAGTGACAGAAGCCGCCCCACCGGCGCAGTTGCCCCTGACGCGCATCGTGTTGTATGGCAGCGGTGTGGGCTATTTCCAGCGTGATGGCCGCATCGAGGGCGACCAGCACGTGACGCTGCGTTTCAAAGTGGACACCATTAACGATTTGCTCAAAAGTCTCATCGCGCAGGATTTGGATGGTGGACAGGTGACCACCGTGACCTACGATGCGCGTGATCCCCTGACCCGGACACTGAAAAGTTTCGCCCTCGACCTGACGGAGAACGCTGGGCTCGGTAATCTACTCTGGCAAATGCGTGGCGAGCGCGTGGAGGTGGCAACCCCGAGCCTCGTGGCGGGCCTGATCCTCGGGGTGGAGACCAAGAAGGAGCGAGTGGGAGAGACGCAGGTGGTCGAGGTCGAATATCTTAATCTCCTGACCGATAGCGGCTTACGCTCGATTCCACTGCCGCAGATCCAGCATCTCCAGATCGCCAATGCGCAACTCAACACGGAGATACGTCAGGCCCTGGCGGTGCTGGCTTCAAGCCATGATACGCAAAAAAAGACCGTCACTCTGGGGTTTACGGGCCAGGGGAGTCGTCGGGTACGGGTCGGCTATATCATGGAAACGCCAGTGTGGAAGACGAGCTATCGTCTGGTGCTGTCTGAGACTGAAGCGCCTTTTGTGCAGGGCTGGGCGCTGGTGGAAAATACGACGGACGAAGATTGGCAGGATGTCCGCCTGTCGCTGATGTCCGGCCGTCCGATCTCCTTCACCATGGACATGTACGAACCCCTGTATGCCCAGCGCCCGGTGGTGGTGCCGGAAGTGTACGCCGCGCTGCGACCCCAGGTCTATGGGCAGGCCATGGACGCGCCGGGGGAACCTCTGCGCGAGGCGGCTCAGCAGAATGAGGGCAAGGTGGAAAAACGCCGTGGTGGGCTTGGAGGGAGTGCGGCCGATATGCCAGCGGCGGCGGCGCCTCCAGCACTGCGGACGATGACACAATCAGAGGCAGTGCCTGCGTCAATGCCAGCACGCACCGTGTCCCTGGATCAGGGCGTGACCACTGCTGCCGAAGCCATGGAACTCGGGGAATTGTTTGAATATGCCATTAGTGCGCCAGTCGCGCTGGCCCGGCAGAAGTCGGCCATGCTGCCCATCGTCAACACCGCCATTGAGGGCACGAAAGTGTCAATCTATAACCAGCGGGTGCACGCCAAACACCCACTCCATGGGGTGCGGGTGCGCAATACCACGGCGCTGCATCTGTCCCAGGGGCCAGTCACGGTGTTTGACGGCGGGGTGTATGCCGGGGATGCCCGCCTGGACGACTTGCCGCCTGGTCAGGAACGCTTGCTGAGCTATGCCATGGATCTCAAAACCGAGGTGGAACCCGTCACTACCCCGGAGCAGCGTGAGCTGGTCAGCGTGAGTGTACGCAAGGGCACGCTGCTGGCGACGCACAAAGCCATTGCCGAAAAAAGCTACAACATCCGCAATCGGGACCAGAAGCCGCATCTGGTCCTGATCGAGCATCCGTTCCGGGCTGATTGGCAACTGATGCTCCCTGACGCCACCACGGAACGCACGCGGGAGGTGTATCGCTTCGCCGTTACCGTGGAGCCCGGACCAGGCACGCGCCTGCGCATACGCGAGGAGAAAGCGCTGCAACAGAGCATCGTGCTGTCTGAGGCGGCGCCAGAGGCCGTGACGTATTATCTACGCGCCACCCAGGTAAGCGACAAGGTGAAGCAGGCGTTGCAGCGCGTCACGGCACTGCGCGATACGCTGGACCAGACGGTCCAGCAACGGCGACTCTTTGAGCAGCAGATCCAGGAGATTACCCAGGAGCAGGGGCGCATCCGCGATAATATGGGCCGTTTGGCGCAGAACTCCGAACTCTACAACCGCTACGTGCGCAAGTTTGATCAGCAAGAGACCGAGATTGAGAAGATGCGTAAGGATATCCAGGCGCTCAAGGGTACGGAGGAACAGCAACGCCAAGAGCTGCACACGTATCTCATGAGTCTCGACATCAGCTAAGCGCCCGTCCCCGTCGTAGGGGCGACCGGCTGGTCGCCCCTGAGGCGATAGACTAGTGCTCTGTCAACACTAAAAATTAGGGTTGCTATGGCAATTTCAGCAAGTAAAACAAGAGTTTTAGTGTGTGACTACCCTAAAATTAAGGTTTGACAAAGCACTAGCCATGCAGCAGGTCAAGCAGCGTCGCCACCTGCGTCACGTGGCGGAAGTCGTGGATGACCTGCAGGCTCGCCTCCACTTGGCGGTTGCTCAACGGCGCCTTTGGCGTCAGGGTGCGATACTTTGCATCAACGTCAGCCCAGGCAATGCCACGCATCCCCGCCCCCTTTGGGGCATAGACCGTGTGCGAAACCGTGCGACCGTCCGTGGTGCGGATGGTCACGGTGGCGCCCTGGCGATATTGCTCCACGTGGCTCGTGGGTGGCGCGCCCACACGCACCTTGTCGAGGAGGCAATGGATCACGGGGTCGGTGATTTTCGCTGCGGTCGCGTGGACCCACGAGAAGTCGCGGTCGGCCACCCCCGCCGCAAGGAAATACGCCGGACTGTGCGCCATGTCAATGAGGTCAGTTGGGTGCAGCGGACCAGACAGGGTGGTGACATCTGGACGCGACAAGGTGATGCTCTCCACCTCCTCCGGCGTGATGTTGCCCGCACGCGCCGCCTGTGCGGCAGCTTCCGCCAAGGCATGGTGCGGATGTCCGCCAGGTACGAGCTTGATGGCCATATCGGTAATAATGTCCCACGTCTGCCCCAGGTCACGCGTGATGCTGGCCCCGTCAGCGCCCTGGCCGTACACCGCACAAAACCCCTGGCGCATGTCGAGGATCCCTTCTTCAGCTGTATAGCCGCGCTGCGCCGCGAGGGCTGCGTTCACCCCAAGCAGCGCCGCCAAGCCGGCATGATATTCGCGGGCCACACTGGTATTGGCGGCGGCCATGAGCCCACCCATAGAGGTGGCGGACAGGGCAATGGCCTGCGTCATGGCGTCTACGTCGAGTCCCAGCAACCGCGAGGCCGCGACCGCACCCCCGAAAATGGCCACAATGCAGCCATGGAAACCCTGCTTGCGCAGCCCTGGTGTGACCGCCTCGCCGATGCGCCCGGCAGCCTCGTACCCCAGCACGATAGCCGCCAACACGTCCGCGCCAGAGGCACCCGTGCGCTCGGCTAGCGCTAGGGCCGTGGCCACCAGCGTGGTGCCGGCATGCACGATATTGCGCAAATCGCTATCGTCGGAGGCCGCCGCATCACTCATCACCGCATTGACCTGGGCCGCCTCGGCGACGGGGAGTTTGGGGCCCGCGTCAAACCACAGCGAGGCGTCAGGTCTCCCACCACGCTCGCGGGCCAGGGTGCGGATAATGCCAGAGGAGGCCAGCCCAGAGCCCCACGCCGCACTGGCCAGGGTACTGGCGATCAGCATGGCAGCGTGCTCAATGGTTTGGGGTGGAAGATCGTCAAAAGACGCCTGCGTGAGGAACGTCGCTACAGTACGGGCAGCAGTCATGGTCAACGCCTCCTTCATGCGCCGCTGAAGCCCTTAGTGGGCAAAATAGACCTCAGAAACCTGAATCCGCACGCTTTCCCCCATCGCGGCCGGGGTCAGCGCAATCCCCACCAGTATCTGGCCTGGCGACCAGCGGACGGCATAATCCCCCTCAAAACTGACGCGTTCACCGGCCCGCAGGGCTTCCCCTGCATAGTGATCGAGCGTATAGACGTGCCGGGGCATAGGGGACGGTTCGACGGAGACGCCTTCGAGCACATCATCAGGCTGTTCCAGGAGGCGTTTGACATGGGGGTACTGATCAAGCCAGTCGTGTGGTAAAGGCATGGTGGACGTTCCTCGTGCATGGACCGACAGCTCTCGCCAAGGCGGAACGTGCCCCGGGAGGTTGTTCCGCCTTGGCGTAGGGGCCACCTGTGCATGTTAATTATCCCGTGGCACCGCCATCATGCGCTCTAACGAACGGCGTGCCCCGTTCATCACCTCGGTTTCGATGGTGATCGGGAAAACGTCTTCGAGGAGGGCACGATGCACCGCGGGGAGATCAATCATCTTCATGTAGGGGCAATGCAGGCGACAACCGATGCAGCCGTCGGCCGAGACGAACTCACGATCGGGATACTGTTTCTGCATCTGGTGGATAATGCCGTTTTCGGTCGCAATAATAAACGTCTTGGTGTTGGGATACTTCGCAATACGGCCCAGCATGGCGGTCGTGGAGCATACCTCATCGGCAATCGCGATAATGTCCTCACGACATTCGGGATGCGCGATGATCACTGCCTCCGGGGCAAATTCTTTGACTTTCTTGACATTCGCGCCGCGCAGGACATCATGCGTCGGACAGGCACCATCGTAGATCACCACGTCTTTACTGGGCACTTGCTTTTTCACCCAATTGCCCAGGTTACGATCCGGCACGAAGAGGATTTTATCCGTGTCGAGACTGCGAATCACCGACACCGCGTTGGCCGACGTGCAGCAAATGTCGGCCATGGCCTTGATCTCCGCCGAAGAATTGACGTACGTCACCACCGCATAGCCGGGGTAGCGCTCCATCCACTCTTCGAGACTTTCTGGGGTGATGGAATCCGCCAAGGCACATCCCGCCGAGAGGTTGGGCAAGAGCACGGTTTTCTCAGGATTGAGAATCTTGGCGGACTCGGCCATAAAATGCACCCCGCAGAACACAATGGTCTGGGCGTCCGTACTCTGCGCTTCCAGGGCCAGGCCGAGGGAATCCCCGACAAAATCCGCCACATCCTGCACCTCGGGCACTTGATAATTATGCGCCAGGATCACGGCATGCTTTGCGGCAGCCAGGGCTCGAATCTGTTCAGCCGTTGTTTCCATGCGACACCTCCTCTTCAACCTTCGCCCCTGTATCGGGTGGCACCGATGCGGTTCCAGCAGGAAAGATGCGCCAGAACTCTTTCTTAATCAAATTGACAATCGTGGCACTCTTGCTGAAACCGTGATACGTCGCCACCGCCTCCAACATGTCCATGTCCCGATCGGCGGCAGAGAAGGTATGCACTTTTCGCTTACTCATCTGTCACGCTCCTAGGGACTTCATGTATAAAAATTATATAATAATTATATGATTTTTGATTATTGCCGAATGTGCAGAGAATGTCAAGGCGTGTTGGGCGGCGCGACAGGGCTCCCTCATGAGATTTGGAGGATGCGTTTGAGGGTGTGGTTATCCCAACCGGCTTTTTTTCTCAATCGCTTAATGGACTCGCGCTTGTCTTTAGCGGTCTGGAGGAGGTTGAGAGCGACATGGCGCATGGTGGCGA
>SXND01000086.1 GCA_005777235.1 Pseudomonadota bacterium | reverse complement strand
AGTCTTTTGATATTGAAGGCCGCGTTATGATCTCGGTCGAGAGTCAATCCACAACAGGCACACTGGTGGACACGCTCGACCAGCGTCTTCTTCTGGCGATGGCCACAGCCCGAACAATCCTGGCTGGTGTACGCGGGATTGATCGCTACAAACACTCGACCGGCCCATGCTGCCTTGTACGAGAGAAACGTAGCGAACTGCGACCAGGCCGCATCGTGAATGCTTTTGGCGAGGCAATGATTGTGGACCATCCGACTGACGGACAAATCTTCCACGGCAATCACGTCGAAGCGATTGACCAGGCGCCGACTCTGCTGGTGCGTAAAGTTTGTACGCCTGTTGGTTATGCGTTCATAGACACGGGCGACAACCTTCCGGCATTTGCGGCGTGCAGGCGTAGCTTTTGGCGTAGCCGACAACTTGCGCTGCGTGCGCTTCAGGTCTTTTTCGTCCGTGCGCAAGAACTTTGGGCAGGCTGTGCTTTCTCCAGTCGAAAGCGTTGCGAAGCTGAGCAGCCCGACATCAATGCCTACAGCTTCGCCCGTGATTGGCAGGTGTTGTGCTTGCACATCACACACAACTGTCGCATACCACTTCCCCGGAGACGAGCGGCGGATAGTGCAGGTCTTCGGGGTGCCTTCCAATGGACGATGCTGCACAACCCTGAGCGCTCCCACCTTGGACAGCTTCAGGACGCCATCCACCAATTGACAGCCGTTCCCGTATTGGGGAAAGGTCATCGAATTATAGCGCCCATAGCCACGGAAACGCGGATAGCCAGGCTCTGCCCCTGCTTTGCAACGTCGGAAAAATGCCTTCAACGCCAGGTCAACTCGCATCGCCACATCTTGCAAGACTTGCGAGTGCACGTTGCTCAACTCTGGACAATATGCCTTCAGATCAGGCAAAGTCGCCTTTTGGCCGTAGTAGGTCAACGATTCCTGCCGTTCCTCCCAACCGCGCTTTCTGCCCTCAAGAAAGTGGTTGTACAAACACCGGCACTCCTCAAGCTGGTCTTGCAAGAGGTGCGCTTGCTTTTTCGTTGGTTTGAGTCGGTACTGTATAGTTTTAATCATACTATAGAGTATAGCCCAAAACCAAGAAGGGAACAAGCCCTGTTCGCGCCTATGGAAGGCGCTCCCAGGCCCCTTCTTATATCCCCATGCATAAATGCAGGGGGTTTACGAAGGTCTCGCTAACCGATGGCACCCTGCTTGTGGAACACCTGGACGCGGTGGCGGGCTGTCTCCAGCACAAAGAGCCGGTTCTCGGCATCAACGGTGACGGCGATGGGCCCCTGGAAGGGTTTGTGCCGTTCGACTACCATATAGGCGTTGTCATGGGCTCTGCCCAGCCCCGCATCGAGCCGCAGCCGCTCCTGTGCCCATTTGGAGAGCCCGCCCTCACCGGTCAGTATGGTGAGAAAGTTGCCCTCGGCATCGAACACCTGCAGACGGTCGTTGCGGAAGTCGGTCACGTAAATGAAGCCTTCCTGATCTACCGCCACGCCGGTAGGCCGATTGAATTCCCCCTCGCCCTGGCCGGAGCTGCCAAACTGCATCAGAAAGCGCCCCTCGGCGGTGAATTTCTGGATGCGATCATTTCGCCAATCGGCCACGTACACATCCCCCTGCCGGTCAATAGTGAGGCCCCAGGGCATGTTGAACTCGCCCTCTCCACTGCCACGGCGGCCCCACTTGGCGATGAACTTGCCGTCTTTGGTGAAGAGCTGCACCCGGCTATTACGGCTGTCCACCATATAGAGACGGTCCTGGACGTCGAACGCCATGCCAGAAGGGCGGTCGATTTCGCCATCACCAGCGCCTGGTGTGCCCCATTTGCTGATCCAGTCTCCGTCTTTGGTAAAAATGGAGATGCGGTTGAGCCACTCATCGGCGACGTAGGCGTTGCCCTGGCTGTCCAGCGCCACCGAGGTGGGCCAGAAGAAGGTGCCATCCGGTGCGGAGGGCACGGCCTCCTCGGGAGGGATTTTTTCACCAAACTGGCCGAGGTATTCTTCGTCGATGGTGCAGATTGTGACCCGCTTGCAGGGCCAGAACACCGGAGTCTCCGTGCCACGGCTGAGCACGTACAGCCGCTCGCCTTCGCCCCGGGCGAGTGCCACCGGATGGAAGAAGCCGTTGCCACCCCGGGTTTCTTGCCGTCCAATCGTATGACTGTACTGAAAGGTCACTGGTGCAGTTTGTATCGCCATATTGTGCCTCACAAGGTCGCCGACTCGGCCGTTGTCTCAACCCTGACAGCGCCATGCTGCGGGCTTTGCGCCTCACCCAGGAGTGCGTTGCCGACCTCCTGGGTCAGGCGCTACGTCATCACTTCATGAAGGCAAGCTGCTCGAAGGAACCCCGTAAAATGGCCTTGGAGTCCAGGCCCATCCATTGCTCCAGCAGCGTCGCGTAGGTGCTGCGGAAGTCGTTGTTCCACTGCAGGTCGCCATCGTCCAGTTTCTCCGGCGCCAAGGACGGATATTCGCCGTACAGGCCGCCCTGGACCGCATCGCCGATCACAAAGGCCACCCCGCCCGAGCCGTGGTCCGTGCCCGAGCCGTTTTCTTGCACCCGGCGGCCAAACTCGGTGAACAGGAGCATCACCACTTCTTCGTTGGCATGGTGCTCTTTTAAGTCCTGGTAGAAAGTACTGACAGCGCTGGTCACCTGGCCCCACAGTTTGGGGAAGGAAATGTTTTGGTTGGCGTGTGTATCGAAGGTCCCAGGGTTCAGGCTGGTATACAACACTCGGGTGCCGAAGTCCGCCAGATGCACCTGCGCGATGTTCTTCAACCATTGCGCAAAGGGATCGTAGTTATATTCAACCGTGGAGGTGTACTTCTGCGGTGCGGTGTTGAGGATGTCCGCGCCTTTCAGGGCATCAAGACCGGTCTGCGACAGATAATCCTGCACCGGGCCGGCGCCGATCACCGGCGAGTAGGTTTGGGCGAAGATTTCCAGGGCTTCCATACGTTGCTCTTCAGCCTGGATGCCCGTGAGCACGCCGTAGGTCTCCAGGTTGCCGACCGAGGACACGGACACACCGGGGGCGGCCAGCGCCCTGGGTAAGCCACGGCCAAAGTTCACCGCGGTCAGGATGTTGTCTTTATTGGGGTCCAGGTCACGGATAGCCCGGCCCAACCAGCCGTCGGTGACCATTTTTGCCGGCTCAGCGGTATGCCAGATATCCATGGAACGGAAATGGGAGCGAATGGGATTGGGATAACCGATACCCTGCAGGACGGCCACTTTACCTTCGTCGTACAACGCTTTGAGCGGCGCCATGGACGGGTGGAAACCGACGTGGTCATCAAGGTGCAACACGTCTTCCGGCTCAACGCGCAATTCCTGCCGGTAATCCATATAGCGAGGATCGCTGTAAGGGATGACGGTGTTCAGGGCGTCATAGGCACCCGACATCTGCAGGACCACCAGCACCGGGTCTTTTTTCTGGGAAGTCATGGATCTGCTCCTGTATGTTAGGCGTAAAGATATTCCTTGGTCGCGACAATCATCTGTAACATCTGGGCCACGTGTTGTGGAAAGGCTGCCGACGTGGTGTGCAATGTCCCGTGCTTGCGGGCCTGTTCCACCAGCATGTTCCGGGTCTCCTCGGCTAAGGCGTAATGCCCCAACAGTCGGAGGCAACCGTCCACCAGGGCATCCGGAGCAATAGTGGAACCTTCGGACGCCAGGGCCTTGATGATGTCCTGGACGCCAGGGTACGTGATATCCCCCACGCGGTCGGCGGTGAAATTAATCCGCTCGACCAGAGTGCCGCCATCGATCCACTCTCTCCCGGTATGCCAGCCTTCGACTGACGGGGGATTTAAGAGCTCTTGCCCCATGTGTTTCATCTCGTCGAAGATGGGTTCCATGCCAGGCTTGGGTTCAGTCCAGTCACCAATCAGGCGCAACGTGCCGATGACCGTCTCAACCGGGCTTTTAATTTTGGCAAAGCGTGCATTCTTAAACGCCTCGGAATGGAACAGCACCCGCAGCATGGCGCGGATGTTGTAGCCAGACTGGAAGTAGGCATCTTCGAGCTGCTTGATGGTCTCGGGATCCTGAGGTGGGGTGTCCATCCAGGACGGTACCTGCGCCTCGTCGGCAATGAAGTAATTATACAGATGCCGGGAGATAAAGCGGGCGGTGGCCGGTTGCTGACAGATGATGTCGATGACGTCCTCACCGTTGAAATGACCGGTGCGGCCGAGGAACGTCTTTTCGCCTTCATCGTGGTCGTCAGGGTTATACACGAATTCCGCCGCATAGCGGCCGTAGGGCTGATTCGGGATCGGCCGGCCAATGGTCCAGCCCGTAAAGGCCCGGGCGCATTCCTTGACATCCTGCTCAGTGTAGTTGAACTGGCCGTCCATGCCCACACCCATGGAGAACAACTCCAACAGCTCCCGGCCGTAATTCTCGTTAATCGCTCCCTTGCGGCTCAGACGATTGTCCAGGAAGTCCACCATGGCCGGGTCGCGGGAAATCTCGACCAGCAGATCCCGGAAGCTGCCCATGCCGCAGCCGCGGAACATCTCGATTTCTTCATACAAGGTGGTGTAGTTTTGCACCTTGCTGTCCGCCGTGCACAGGACCCCGTGCCAGAAGAGCACCATCTTTTCTTCCAGAGGACTCTGGGAGTTGATCATGCGCCAGGCCATGTATTCCGGCACGCCGCGGGTGAAATGATTCCATTCGATGAAATAGCGTTCCGCCAGATCGAGTTCCAGGCCATTAGGATGGTCTTCGGGATGTAGGAGCTCCTCGACTGTAGTCTCGTACCCTTTGGCGGCACGGGCTTCGAGTTCATGATACTGGGCACCGAATCCGACGCGACGCATCAGGTGCGCCATCAACGCGATATCGTGATCGTCCATTGGTTCTCCTCCTCGCTCTGCGCCTGCCGAGTCGCAGGCTACTGGGCACACTCCAGATAATGTCTTGAGCATGCCATGTTTCAGGACAAAAATCCAGATCTCATCGCTATCTGCCTCGCAGCCGGACACTCCATCCTGACGAGATACGACGGCATCCGTAGCGTCAGGCTGATAGTGTGACCTTCTTCGCGCATTTTCAGAGCCGACGTCAATGACAGGTGAGCAGGGCTTGCTGTTTGCGGTCTCGCGCATCGTCTTGTCGAAGTCGACAAAAAAGGCCGCGACTGCTTCGGGTTCCCGTACTTCCCACGTTTCCCGGAAGTGTCCAGCCCGCTCAACGTATGTGGGCCAATTTGGCTACAAGATGACTCCCGAGGAAGCTGGCCCCGAGGCGCCGCATGAGTCCTTGATGTGGCCCACCGCGGTGCCCTGGGTTCACGCGGCAACGCCTACGTGGCCGATGAGTGGATCAATCGCATCGCGATTTTTACCCAGGACGGCGACTGGGTAGGCCAATGGAGCACGTCCGGCAGCCAGCCGGGGGAACTGAATCGCCCTGCGGGACTGGCGTTTGATACGCATGATAATTTATACGTGGTGGATAGCCGTAATCACCGCGTGCAGGTGTTCACGCCGGATGGTACCTTCCTACGCACCTGGGGCAGCCAGGGGAGTGGTCCAGGGGAGTTCAACGTGCCCTGGGGCATCAATCGTGGACCAGCTCAGCGAGGTGTCCGTGGCCGATTGGCGGAATCATCGCATCCAGAAATTCACTGCCGAGGGCGCCTTCCTGATGTAGTTCGGCAGCGCCAGCGCGGACGATGGGGACGAGCCAGCCGCCAAACAGTTCCTGATCAAGGCGATACGCCGGCATGGCGGGATCCCCGAGACGATCCCCATTGATGGCCGCGCCGCGCATGAAGCGGCCATCAAGAGCTACAGCGCGGAGCACGGGACGGCTCTCGTCATCCGCACGACCCAATATCTCAAGCATAGCGTGGCGCAGAACCCTCGTGGAGTCAAGCGCGTCACCCGACCGCTGTGGGGACGCAAGGCGTTCGATGCCGCGCAGGCCACCTTCACCGGCATTGCGCTGAGACACATGCTCCGCAAGGGGCAGCTCGCAGGGGGCAACGAGGCGGGCCTCACCGCAGCCGAACCATGCTATGCTCTGGCCGCCTCAGAGGCACCCTGACCGAGGGAAACTCGCCTCGCAAGGCCAACACGCCAAAATTTGTGACAGAACTTTCTCCACCCACAGGGCATGCCATTGGCAGCCAGTGCGGCGCACGGACATGATGGCGTCTAGGGCGCGGTGGTCCTCGACACGGGCCGGATGACCTCCCAATGGACGGACCGATTGTCCCTGCCGGCGACCTCTGCTATAGTACTGGACGCATAAGGGGTCGACCGCTTTTTCCAACCGAGGCTGGCGCATGAAATTCACCAAAATGCATGGCATAGGCAATGACTATATCTACGTCAATGGTTTTGAGGAACAGATCGACCACCCAGCTGAGGTGGCGCGGGCAGTGAGCGATCGCCATTTCGGCATTGGCGCCGATGGCCTGATCCTCATTCTGCCTTCCACCCGGGCAGATTTTCGCATGCGCATGTTTAACGCCGATGGCAGCGAAGCGCAGATGTGCGGCAACGGCATTCGCTGTCTGGCAAAATATGTCTATGACCATGGTCTGACGCGTCAGACCATGATCCAGGTCGAAACGCTCGCCGGGGTCTTAGAGTTACAGCTGTTTCCCCACGGTGGGGTCATCGACAAGGTCCGCGTCAAAATGGGCGCCCCCCGGCTGGAACGGGCGCAGATTCCCATGCAGGGTCCGGCGGGTCAGGTACTGTGCGAGCCCCTGGTGGTCAACGGCACCACCTTCGAGGTCACCGCCGTCTCCATGGGCAATCCGCACTGTATTGTCTTTGTGGACGATCCGCACACCTTTGATGTGACGGGGTGGGGGCCACACTTTGAGCATCACGTGGCCTTCCCAGAGGGCGTCAATACCGAATTTGTGCGCGTGCTGGACGCCCACACCTTTACGATGCGCGTTTGGGAACGCGGCTCGGGGGAGACCCTGGCCTGCGGCACGGGGGCCTCTGCGGTGGCGGTGGCGTGCCATCTCACCGGACGGACCGGACGTCGTGTGACGGGACACCTGCTCGGCGGTCGCCTCGAATTGGCATGGGACGAGACTGATAACCAGGTATATATGACTGGCCCCGCCGCGGAAGTGTTTCACGGCGAGTGGTCAGGCAAGGGGGCCGATAATCATGATTGATCTCCGTAGCGATACTGTCACCAAACCCACGCCGGAGATGCGCCGCGCCATGGCGGAGGCCGAGGTGGGCGATGATGTGTTTGGCGAAGACCCCTGCATCAATCGCTTGCAGGATATGGCAGCCCAGGTACTCGGGAAGGAAGCGGCGCTGTTCGTGCCCTCGGGGACTATGGCCAATCAGCTGTGCATCAAGGTGCATACGCAGCCGGGTGACGAGATCATCATGGAGCGCACCAATCACCCGTTTAACAGCGAATCCGGCGGCCTCGCGGTCCTGTCGGGGGTGCAGGTGAATCTGGTGGATGGCCAGCGCGGGGTGATCAGCGCGGCCCAGGTCAACAGGGCGATTCGGCGTGGGGATGGCATCCATAATCCGCCAACGCGTCTGGTGTGCCTGGAAAATACCCACAATCGCGGCGGCGGCAATGTCTATCCCCTGGACACCATCCGCGAGATTCGCGAAGTGGCGCAGGCCAACGGTATTGCCACGCATCTTGACGGTGCGCGCCTGCTCAATGCGAGTGTGGCCAGTGGACTTCCAGCCACGGCGTATACGCAGTATTTCGACACATGTACGCTGTGCCTGTCGAAAGGGCTCGGGGCACCGGTGGGCTCGGTGCTGGCGGGGAGTGCCGACTTTATCCAGCGGGCGTTACGCTATCGCAAGATGTTTGGCGGTGCCATGCGCCAGGCGGGGATTATCGCGGCCGCGGGCATCTATGCTCTGGAACACCACGTCGAGCGCCTCGCGGAGGATCATCAGCACGCCAAGCTCCTGGCTGAGCGCATTTGCAGTGCCCGCGGCTTGCGTCTGAATCCGCACGAAGTGGAGACCAATATCCTCTACCTCCAGCTCGATCCGGCCGAGGCGCGCCTTGATGCCCCTGGCTTGCAACGCGCCATGGGTGAGCGCGGGGTGCTCGCCATGGCAGTAGACCAATACACTATGCGTTTGGTGACGCATCTTGACGTCACCCGGGCGCAGGTGGAGCAGGCGGCGCAGGTGATTTGCGAGGTGCTCAAGGCCGGGTAGACACGGGCAGGCCGTACCCACGGGGCGTCTTTAGTCTGATTCCAGACGCGAGGTGCCCTGGTCGCCCTGGTGGGCGGGCTCGTGTACCGCCTGCGGCTCAGGAACGGCGGGCGGCCAGGTCGCCCGCCAGGCGCGATGCCCACGCTGCAGGGCAACTTGCAATACTGCTGCACCAGGGACGGCGATAATAATGCCGAGCAAGCCAAAGAGCGTGCCGCCGACCAGAATGGCGACCATGACCACGACGGGATGCAGGCCCGTTTCCCGGCCCATAATCCGGGGGCTCAGGTAGAAGCCTTCGAAGAGTTGCCCCCCGACGTAGAGCAGGAGAATCGCCAGCACGCCCCCGACACTCGGCGTCTCGCTCAGCACAAAGAGCAACAAGGCGGGGAGTAGTCCCACCACCACGCTCATATAGGGCACGAGATTGGCCAGCCCAGATATCACACCGATCAGCGCCCCGAGAGGGACACCGATTAGGGAGAGCCCCACCGCGTAGCATGTGGCCAGAATCAGGGCAATCGTCACCTGTCCACGCAAGAACCCCCCGACGACGCGGTCGATATCGCCCAACCACGCGGCCACGACTGGACGCCAATGTGGCGGCATGAGTGCATAAAAATACCTGCGTAAGAGATCAAAATCCCGCAACAGATAAAACACCAAGACCGGCACCAACAAGATATTCAGCACGCCGACAATAAAATTGGCCAACCCGGCAAACATCGTCTGAAAGATGCTCAGCATGCGTTGGACGATGCCTGGCAAGTGCGACATCACCCAGTCCCACAGGCGCAGGGCATAGGTTTTGACGCTGTCAAAATCCAGCGTGATGCCAAAGTATTCCGACAAGAGCGGCGCCAGTGTATCGAGCCAGGGCGTGAACTGGACATAGAGCCACTGCCCCCACCCTGGTGCGCGTCCAACAACCTGCCCTGCTTGACGCTGTAATTGCGGAATGACGACCAGAAACAGCACGGCACTCCCGAGGAGCAGCACGCCAGTGAGGAGGAAAATAGCCAGGGTGCGGGAGAGGCCAAAACGCTCACAGCGATCGATGCCGGGGTCGAGGAGATACGCCACTATGAAGCTCAAACTCAGCAAAATCAACGTCGCTTGATTGAGATAGACGATATACAGGAGACCGGCACTACCCAGGACCGTGACGAGCCAACGAGACAGAGATGTGAGGAGCATAAGGTGCCAGCGGAAGGGCGACCGTATCGGGCATTGCAATGATACGGTCGCGTCGGTTCAGCACGTGAGAGTTGGCCTTACCCCTTCTTTCTGAGGGAAAAAAGGGACAAGACCGTGGTTGTGCATACGCGAGGTTTCACGACACGTTACCGGCAGGCGGCTGCGCCTGTCGGTACTAACAGAATATCCACGCGGCGGTTTTGTGACCGGCCTGCGACCGTAGCATTGGACGCCACGGGTTCACGCTCCCCACGCCAATCGGCCTTGAGCGACTGCCGTGAAGCCCCGTTCTGCGCCAGGTAAGCCGCCACAGATTCGGCACGACGCTGTGACAGCTGCAGATTCGACGCATCGGAGCCGACGTTGTCCGTATGACCAACGACCTGCACCTGCAGGCCAGGTTGCTCCTTAATGGTTTGCAGGACACGAGCCATCTGCGACCGTGCTTCAGGTTTCACATCGGCTTTGCCCGTATCGAATAAGACGTTGCGCCCCTTATCCGTGAGCACAAACTTCTGGACGATCGTGAGGGGAGCGGTGGTGCTCGTCGAGCCGCCACGTCCGTCATCCGCGGTCATCCTCACTGTGTAGTTGTCTGCCTTCGTATACACGTGCGTGGTCCGTGGGAACGTCACCTTGGCAGGGGCGGTGTTATCGCCAAAATCCCAGGTGTAGCCCAAGGCATCGCCATCAGGATCAGACGACCCGGAGGCATCCAAGGACACCGATTCGCCGACGTTCGCACACGCGGGCACACTCACACGAGCCACCGGGGGCCGATTGCCTGAGACGGGTGCCGGTGCAGCACCCAACAAGGCATTGGCATCTGCGGCCAGGGCCTGCGCCAGGCGTGCCGCTTCCGCGTCATTACAGGCGTAGAAGACGCCACGGACGTGCAAATAGCGTTTTTCCAGCTCACCAAACTTGTCCGGCGCACGATCCGCCGCCCCCGCCTTTCTGGCGTCATCCAGTGCCTTGCGTGCTTTGGCGATTTCCCCTATGGCCGGTGGATCGTTGATGACGCAGCCAGCCACTGACAGGCTGAGCAGCGTTACCAGACTGAGGGAACTCCCGTAGCGCCATACCTTGCGTAATGTCATGCCAACTCCTCCCTTTCTGATGGAGAATCCTTTTGCTGTGGGCATACACGATGCCCGTTTCTCCTGCACGGTATCCTACCGGCGAAGTGATACCACCCTCTCTTCCTTCGATACGGCGGGACAGGGAGGGCGTGAGGCCACAGATGCCTGTCATGGAGGCCATCCACCATCATATACCGGCATCGTACCACACGTTGCACAAAATCTTGCTGCCTAATACGGTTTTCCAGCCTCCAACACGTCCAAGATGTTGACCGCACGGCGAGCGGTGCGTATCCTACTAGCTGTTTATGTGGAAAGCAAGGGTAGCAAGCGTCGATGATGAGGAAAAAAAGTGTTTATCCGACGATCTCATCGCGTGAGTCTGTGTATTGTGTGGTGTGTGCTCAGTGTTGCCTGTGCGTCGCAGGGCGACAATTTGTCCTCCACGCGCCACCTCCAGCCCTTTCCCGAAGTGTTACGGATTACCTTTGTGGGGAATACCCATTTTAGCAGTCGCACCTTACGCCAAGCCATGGAGACGCAGCAGCGTCCCGTGTTACTCCCCTGGCGGCATGGTGAATCGTACAATCCGCCGACGCTGGACGCCGATCTCTTACGTCTGCAAAAACTCTATTTTGACCAGGGATTCCTCGCCTGTATTGTCCGACTGGAGCCGGTACACGAAAATCTCCCACAGCACACCGTGGCCATCAGGATCGGTATCGAAGAAGGGCCGCGGACCCTGGTGCGCACAGTGGCGCTAGCCGGTACGTACCCGCCAGCCTTGCCGCCAGCTACGCAGCTCCTGGCGCTCTTACCTCTCCGGCCCAAGCAGCCGCTCACGAAGGAGGACTTTGAGCGGAGTAAGGCCGTGATCCTGAGCCATCTCCGCAATGCGGGGTATGCACGTGCCCAGGTGCTGCCACACACGACTGTCGAGCCCGGCCAACATACCGCCGAGGTGGTGTTTACTATGGAACCCGGCACCGAGACCGTCTTTGGCTCCATCGCGCTCCAGGGAGCCCGTCAGGTGGACGAACAGGCTATCCGGCGCCACCTGAGCATCCGCGAGGGGCAACGTGTGAGTGAGCAAGCCATTGCCGCCAGTGCGGACGCCATTTATCATCTGGGTATGTTTCAGGCCGTCACGCCGCGCACCTTGAACCCCGAGGCGATGGAGGAACCGCTCGACATCGTCTTTGAGGTGATTGAGCGGAAACCGCGCTCCCTGCAGTTCGGCCTGGGGTATAGCACGACCGAGGGCTTTCGCACCGAAGTGCAATGGACGTATCGCAATCTCTCTCGCGGTGCCCAACAGGTGAGCCTCGCCGGACGCCTCTCGGCGCTCGAACAAACCCTGGAAGCACGTCTTGTGCTGCCGTACGTTTTTTTCGAGCGGACGGCTCTAGCCTCGACGCTGTTTGTGCGCAATGAACAGGAAATTGACCTCAACCCGGTGGGGACGGCCTTCCCCTCGCAACGTGCCACGCAACCCGCGTTTGACGTGCTCAGTCTGGGCACGGAAACGCGTGTGGAACACCGCTGGACGGACACTCTCACGGGCAGTGCCGGGCTCCGTCTCAGTCGCAGTGATTTCCGCCATGTGAACCGGGCCGCGCTCCGGGCCATCGAGCAAGAGATCGCGGCGGATAACCTCCTGCTCATCCAGGGCTTGGAAGGCCAGTGGAACACCAGCGATAGCCTCCTCAACCCAAGCCGCGGCATGGTGCTGCGCGGGCGCGTGGAGCATGCGCATACCGCGCTGCTGTCTGACGTGAGCTTCCTCAAGTTTACGCTTGAGGAACGCCACTATCTTCCGCTGGGCTGGGGGGCCCTGTTAGCTACCCGCTTCAAAATAGGTGGCATCTATGCCTATGGCGCCAGTACGGACGTGCCATTTAATGTGCGTTTCTTTGCCGGGGGGGCAGGCAGTGTACGTGGGTTTCCCCTCAATCGACTCGGCCCGCAGAATACTGATCGTGATCCCATTGGGGGGTTGAGCCTCCTGGATGGTAGTGTGGAGCTACGCTTCCCGTTGGCGGGCGAGTTTGCGGCGGTGGTATTTGCCGATTTTGGCAATGTGTTTCGGGCCCCATGGACCTATCGCTGGGAGAACCTGCGCTATGCTATCGGCCCGGGCTTGCGGTACAATACCCCTGTCGGCCCCTTACGTTTGGATGTTGGTGTCATTGTGAACCGCCGCTCTGGTGAAGAATTTGGCCGGGTGGAATTCAGCATTGGCCAGGCCTTTTAATGCAGAAGCGTGTGCCGAGGTAGCGCGCTGCAGCCGGAGGAACCACACATGCGTCAACTGCGTCGGCTGCTACGACTCACCGGGGTGCTGTGTCTCGTGCTGAGTCTCCTCGGGCTCGGAGGCTACGTCGCGCGCGATATGCTGCGCGCGCAACTCGCCCGCCTGGCCAGTAGCTGGTTGTCACGGAGCATGCAGGGCACCGCAGAGATTGGCGCCCTGCATGGTTCCCTGTTCTCGACACTGATTCTTCAGGATGTGGTGCTGCGCGACCCCAGTGGCACCGAGGTGGTCCGCCTTGATGAGGTGCAGCTGGCGTATGAGTTGACGGCTTTGCTCTCCAAGCGTCTGGTCATCCGGCACGTCCGTCTGCTCCGCCCCCAGCTCACGTTGATCCAGGCGCCGGGCGGGGCATGGAATCTGACCCGCCTGTTCGCCGCCAGCGCACCCACTCCAGCCGCAGGGGGAGCGCTGCCCCTCACGATCATGGTGCAACATGGTGAGATTCGCGACGGCCATCTGGCGCTCACCCTCCCGAGTTTCCCCGGCGTGCAGTCCCTCGACGGCGTGCAGGCCCGTCTCCAGGGCGCGATTAGTGCGCAGGGTCTACGACTGGCGGTACAGCACCTCAGTGGCCATGCTACTCCGGCGGACGTCACCTTACAGGCTGTCACTGGCCTGATCGAGACTGAGGGTGAGGCCCTGCGGCTGACCGATGTCGCGCTCCATACTACCCACACACATGTGCTGGCCACCGGCCTCTTGCCCGGTGGGCCGCACCCAGCCAGTCTGGTGCTACACCTGCAACCGTTGGATGTGACAGAACTCGGACGCCTGTGGCAGCGCCCTGATGTGGCCGGCGCCCTCCATCTGGCGCTGCGTGCGGAGGGACCACCTGAGGCGCTCGACGTGCACGCCCAGCTCAGTACGGCAGGGGGGCAGCTCGACTGGCAGGCCCAGCTTAACACGAGTACGCCGTTCTGGCGCTACGAGAGTGATCTGACGCTCACTCACGTCAATCTCGCCACGCTGTTGCACCGGGAACCCTTGCAGAGCGATGTGAACCTCCGGCTGCATCTGGAGGGCAGCGGGACGACCCTTGAGACCCTGCGTGGCGTGTTGCGTCTCGACCTCCAGGCCTCGCAACTGGGGGACATCACGTTGCATCCCTCACGCCTATACGCCGCAGTTGACGCGGGGCGGCTGGAAGTCCAGGAGTGCGATGTGCACACGTCCGTGGCACGCCTCAGCGCCAGGGGACTGCTCGATCTGGCGGGCAGCGCGCTGCTGCATTACGACCTCACGGCTGACCTGGCAGGCGTGCGTGCCCTCCTCAACGCCGACACGTTACAGGGACACCTGCATGTCCAGGGGCAGGCGAGCGGCACGCTTCTGGCACCCAGCACACACGGCACGCTGACGGTGCAGCAGGGGCAGTATGCAGCCTCTCGCGTTGAGAGCCTGCGGATGCAGTACCAGGGTAATCCGCTGGGACCGGAAGCGCACATGACGGCCTCTCTCGCCCTCCAGCATGCCGTCGTGGCTGAGCATCCTGTCGAGTCTCTGACGCTTGCGGGCACCTACAGCGGCGCGGCCCGCCAGGTGCAGATCAGTGCTGAGGTCGCTCACGCGGGGAGGTCTCGTGGTCAGGCGCGTGGCCTGCTGCAGTGGACGGAGTCGGCGCAGCAGCTCACTCTCGAGGAATTCGTGGTAGAGGCTGCGGATCACCCCTGGCGTTTAACAGCCCCTGTGACGGCGACTCGTGAGGCCGCAGTCTGGCGTCTAACACCGTTGCAGCTGGCTCATAGGGAGGAACGGATCACCCTCACCGGAGCCTTTGATGGGACGCATTTTCGTGATGTGGGCCTGCAGCTCACCCAGATGGATGTGACGTTTCTGCAACGCTGGCTGGCGTTGCCGGAGATCGTGCAAGGGCTGGCGTCAGGGCAGGCCCAGCTGGCCGGCACCCTGGCAGCTCCTGTGTTTGACCTGACGATGCAGCTCCAGACCCCTGCCCAAGGGCACCTCCCTATGGCGCACCTCCAAGCGACCCTGACGTATGCGCAGCAGCGTCTCCATAGTGAGGTCCGCATGCGCCAAGGCAGCCGCGAGGTCGTAACCGTCGAGGCGCAGCTGCCTCTAGATCTTGCCCTGACCCCTTTGGCCCTGACCCAGCGGGTACGCACCGAGCCGGTTACGCTCCGCCTGCGGCTCCAGCAACCGGATTTGACGGCCCTGGCGCGTTGGCAGCCCTCCTGGCCACACTTCACCGGCACCCTCCAGGGTGATCTGAAAGTCCAAGGGCCGTATACGGCGCTGGCTCTCGACGCCGACATCCGTCTCCAGCAGTGGGGCCTGGTCGGTAGTGTCGCGGATGTCCAAGGCCCCCTGCGTCTGCAAGCCACTGTGGGACTCCTCACTGCGGATGCCAGCCAGCTCGACCTCCGCCTCCACCACGCGACCTTGCGGGTGCCGACCCTGCGCGGGCAGCTTCCAGGGATTGCACCACCGCAGCAACAGCTGGTACAGGTGCAAGATTTGCTCGTGCAAGCTGTCGGGCAGTGGGAAGCCGCGGGTTTTAGCGGGGCTATCGAACGGGCGCAGGCCCAGGTGCGTCTACCGGGCTGGCCCCACGCCGAGGTCTACCTGGCAGGTCGCGTCACCCCACAGCGCCTCGACCTGACTCAGATGCAGGTGCGCCTGCCGCAGTCCGAGGTCCGTGGCAGTGGGATGCTGACCCTCCCGCAGCACGAGCTGCAACTGACCCTGGAAATCCCGCGCCTGCGGCTCAGTGAGGTTGGGGTGGCACTGCCCGCAGCCTGGCCGCCAGTCGTCCAAGGGACGGTGGACGTGCGCGGCACGCTGAGCGCGCCCCGGGTCGAAACGCGCTGGGGCTATGCTGGCGGGCAACTGCGCACGTCGCTGACCATCGCGTTGCAGGAGCCTGTGCCACGCTATCAGCTCACTTTGCGTCTCGATGATCTCCAGCTGGCCCAGTTGTTGCCTGATGAGCGTGGCATGCTCCAGGCACGCGTCCAGGTACAGGGGAGCGGTCTGCAGGCCCCGCAACGGCGTGCCGATGTGGAGGTGCAGCTGGAAACGCGCGGTGCGACCCTCCTTCCAGGATTCACCGCACAGCTCAAGGCCAGCCTGACGGAGACGACGCTTCGCCTCACCGAGATGCAGCTACGCAGTACGCCCCTCACCGTCAAAGCCAGCGGCGTGGTGTCTACCACGGCCCAGACGGCGCTGACCTATGAGGTGGCCATGGGGGATCTCACGACGCTGCAGCCGTACACGGGGGCCCCAGTGCAGGCCCCAGGGCGCCTCCATGGCACGTTGCAAGGGACATGGCCCGCCCTGCAGATCCGTAGTCGCCTTGACCTGCGCGGGTGGCGGTATGGTCCCTGGCACGGGCAGCGTTGGCAGGCGGACCTGGCTGTCGTGCAATGGCCCACCGCCCCCCAGGCCACGCTCAAGACGCAGTGGGGAGACTTCCAGGGGCCGACGTGGCCCAAAAGTACGGTGGTGTTGACCGGTACGGCGACACCGTCGCAAGGGACCGTGCAGCTCAACATCACAGCGGGCCCTTACCGCACGACCAGCCTGGAAGGGCGCTTCACGCTGGCTGATGTCCAACGTCTCACCCTCACCCGCCTCCATCTGCACCATCAGCAGGAGGTGAGTTGGGATAACGCTGGCCCGCTCACCCTCACCCGCCATGCCGACGGTCAGCTCACGCTCGTAGGACTCGTCCTGCGACAGAAGCGGCAAGAGCTGCGTGCACAGGGTATACTCACTCCAGACGGTGGCGTCCAAGCCGACGTGCAGCTCCAGCACGTGTCGATCCTCCCCCATCTGCGGGCTATAGCCGTGGAGGGGATGCCCATCGATGGGGAGGTCACCGCACACCTGGGACTCTCCGGGACGCTGACACGCCTTCAGGGTGAGGGGACGTTGGCCATTGCAGGGTTACGGTGGCAGCAACAGGCGATGGGAGAGATACAGAGCCGTATGCGCCTCAACGATATGACCCTGGCATTCGACCTCGCGTGGCAAGATCGTAGTCAGGCACTCGTCCACCTCGTGGGTGACATCGGTCTGCAGTCTCCCCACGCGCTGGCTGTACAGCTCCAGGCACCAGCCCTGGATCTGCAGCGCTTCCAAGCGTTGCAGACGCTGGTGTCGCAGAGTACGGGCACGGCACAGGCTGATTTGCGTCTCTCGGGGACGCTGCACGCGCCGCAGCTCCACGGCACCGTCGCACTGCGTCATGGAGTACTACAGTTGGCAGCAACCGGGGTACAGTACAAGGATATCCAGCTGCAGCTCACGTGTGAGGGCACCCGTGTTGATCTGACGCACCTGCACATGACCGCGGGTGAAGGCACCCTGGCGCTGGCCGGCTGGGCGGAGCACGCCGGCTTCGCCGTGCGGGATTTCCACCTCGACCTGCAGATGCAACGTTTTATGGCGATACGTACTCCAGAATTAGAAGCGGAAGTCTCAGCAGCGGTCACTATACGCGGGACACTTGCCGACATGCTGGCCACAGGCACCATCACCATTCCGCAAGCCCGGGCTCAGTTGGGGGGTACCCTAGCGGGCGGACGTGACACGGTCCAACCCTGGCAACTCACGGTCGAAGGGGTCTACGGCGTTGGCCCCCGCAACGCGCAGACGACAACGGCGACACCCAACGCGGCGGCCTCGCACGATCCACTGGCATTCCTGCGTACCGATGTGCAGATTGACCTGCCGCGCAACGTCTGGGTCCGTGGGCCGGGAACTGCGATCGAACTCAGTGGGGGCCTCACCCTGACCAAAGAGCATGACGCACCGTTCAGTCTGAGCGGCACGGTGGAAACCGTCCGGGGCTTCGCCAGCTTTTACAGTGGTCGCTTTGTCGTGGAACAAGGGCGTGTCACGTTTACTGGGGCCACAGAAGTCAACCCGGTGCTTGATATCATTCTGACGCGCGAGGTCTCCAATTATGTCGTCTCCGTCAATGTCGGTGGCCGTGCGAACACCCCGCAACTCCATCTCAGCAGTACGCCGGACCTGCCCCAGGCCGATATTGTAACGTTATTGGTCGTGGGCAAGACCACGGAACGTTTAACTGCGGCGGAACGCAGCGGGCTCTCCAACCAGGCGCAACAAATCGTCGGGAATGTTGCGGCTGGCGAATTGGAACAATTGCTAGCAAAACCCCTCGGGCTGGACACGCTCGACGTGCAAACTGGCAGCAAATTGGGTGATGGCAAGGTGAGCGTTGGGCGGTATATCACGCAAGACATTTTTCTCTCCTACGAACGTGGACTTGGTGATGCAGGTGGGGACAAAGTCGGTGTGGAGTATAGTGTGAATCGTCATCTCAAGTTGAAAGGGAGTAGCAACAGTAATACAGGAGATGCGGCGCTGGACATGCTATGGCGTATTGATTACTGAGCATAGTGAGGCAGCCCCTGGGCTCAGACCGCACGTCAGATCGCCCAGCGACCTTGTTGCCTTTCTTGCTCGCCTCCCGGGCGTGCACTCGCGTTGTAGGCCATGGGTGAACCGTGCAGGTGAAGACCGGCGGCTGGCGCCCGACACAACGGTTACAGCCACAGCCACGGAAGCATACACGCAACGTCCTCGCCTCTCACTGTCGTTGTGTGTGCCCAGGAAGACCTCGTGTCTTAGCAGACGGCCCCGCTTACGCTGGGCGCGCGTCATTATGTCTCTGGCAGACCCTTTTGCATGGAGATACCCCATGTGCGGCATTATCGGTTACGTTGGCAATAAATGTGCGGTCCCGATCCTTCTCGAAGGACTGCATCGCTTAGAATATCGCGGCTACGACTCCGCTGGCATTGCGGTCATTGAAGATGGCCAGCTGAGCCGCGTCCGTATCCAAGGCAAAGTCAACGCCCTGGTAGCCCGTCTGGCGGAGCGGCCTTTCGCTAGCACCATCGGCATGGGCCATACCCGCTGGGCCACCCACGGCAAGCCCTCGGAGGCGAACGCCCATCCCCATACGAACGGCGACGAGACGATCATGGTGGTCCACAATGGCATCATTGAGAACTATCAGATCTTGCGGGAGCAGTTGACGGCACGCGGCTATTGTTTTAGCTCCGAAACGGATACCGAAGTGGTCGCCCACCTGATTGATGAAGCATATACCGGCGATCTGACCCAGGCAGTCAAGCGCGCCCTGCGCAAAGTCACGGGGACGTATGGGCTGGTGGTCATGCACACGGCGCATCCCGACGAGATGGTGGCGGCGCGGCGTGGCTCACCGATGGTCTTGGGCGTGGGCAACAATGAAATGCTCCTGGCGAGTGATGTTTCCGCCTTCCTGCGTCTCACGAACCGCGCCGTGTATCTCGAAGATGACGACATCGTGACCATTCGGGCCGATAACTATACTATCGATACGCTGGCTGACAAGCCGGTGACGCGCGAAACGGAGCGCATCGAATGGCAACCAGACGCTGCAGAACGCAACGGGTTCCCGCATTACATGCTCAAAGAGATCTTTGAGCAGCCCGAAACTATTACCAATGCCCTCCGCGGTCGGCTCATTCATAGCGAAGGGATCGCCCATCTCGGCGGACTCGACAAGGTGTTGGATCGCCTGAAGAATACCCAGCATCTGGTGATTGTCTCCTGTGGCACGAGTTACTATGCTGGGATGTATGCCCGCTATGTGTTTGAGCGGCTGACCGACTTAGTAGTCGAGGTGGAAATCGCCAGCGAAATGCGCTACCGCAAGGCCAATATCCGTCCGGGCACGGTCGTGCTGGGCGTAAGCCAATCCGGCGAAACCGCCGATACCATTGCCGCGATGCACGAAGCGGGGCGGAAAGGCGCGCTGCTCTTAGGGCTGGTCAACGTGGTCGGCTCGACGATGAGCCGCATTACCGAAGCCGGCATCTATAACCACGGTGGCCCGGAAATTGGTGTCGCCTCGACCAAGATTTTTACCAGTCAGTGCTGCATTCTGGTCATGATCGCCCTCCTGCTAGGACGCTTCAAACACCTGTCGGTGACTGACGGCATGGAGATTGTCAGTGGCCTGGAGCGTCTGCCGGAGCAAATCGCGCAGGTACTCGACCAGGCGCCGTATATTCGTTCGGTAGCCGCGAACTATGCCCATTACGATAATTGTCTCTTCATTGGCCGTAAATACAATTATCCCATTGCCATGGAAGGGGCGCTGAAACTCAAAGAAATCTCCTACATCCACGCCGAGGGGTGTGCGGCTGGGGAGATGAAGCATGGTTTCATCGCCATGATCGATCCGTCCTTCCCGACCCTCTGCCTGGCCACGAAGGACATGATGTACGACAAGGTGATTTCCAACATGCAGGAGATCAAGAGCCGCGGCGGGAAGATGCTCGCGATTGCCACCGAGGGCGATGCGGCCATTGCGGCCATTGCTGACGACGTGATCTATACCCCGGCGAATCTCGACTTCCTCCAGTCCATTCCTGCGGTGGTGGCGCTGCAACTCTTCGCGTACTATTGTGCTATTGAGCGCGGGCGTGACATCGACCAACCCCGCAATCTTGCCAAATCCGTGACCGTGGAATAGCGCTGCCACGGCGTGGGGCCTTGCGCCTTGGGAGAGGCCCCACACTAGGACTCCAGGCGCGCGAGGTGGTCGCGAATGAGCCCCAGCAATGCGGCACCGTATTTGCCGGCTTTGACCGGACCCACGCCATAAATCTGCAGGAAATGGTCTGAGGTCGTGGGACGCCGGGTCGCCATATCCCGCAAGGTCCGATCGCTGAACACGAAACCGTAGGATGGCAGGGACTCCGCCTGGGCGAGCGCTGTACAGTGCATCCGCAGCCGCTCCAGCAGGGCTTGGTCACAGGACGGCGCTGTCGCAGCACCCCGTGGTCGCACGACCTTGGGGGTGAGCGAGGGGATCCCTGGTGTCGTCGCCGGCCCGCTGTCCGGCAACGCCAACGGCACACGCTGCTGACGTCGCATCACGGCGTGTCCGAGCGGTGTCAGGTCGAGCTTGGGGAATTCCTCGCCCACCACCTGAATACACGCGGCCTCGATCAGCGCATCCATATACGTGTTCACCAGTGCTCGCGAGGCCCCGCGCAAGAGACCATACGTGGACAGCCGGCTCAGGTGGCCATGCACAATCTCTCTTGCCTGCGAGCCTAAGAGCACCTGGATAATTTTGGCACGACCGTAATAGCCCTGCATACGTGCCACGCAGCTCAAGATTTTCTGTATGGTGGTGGCTTCCGCGTCAGAGGGTAAGCGTTTCGGCAGGTTGGCACGTCGGTTGAACGCGTGGTCTCCCAGACAGTTGTCGCAGCCCGTACACTGCCGTCCTCCCCAGCTTTCCCCAAAATACGCCAACATCTTCTCGCGCCGGCAGGCCGGGGTTTGGGCGTAGCCTACCATGCGGCGGAGCTTCTGCAGTTCATGCTGTTTGCGCTGTTGTAAGGCTTTTTCGTCGATGGCGAGTTGCTGTGGTGCCACGCCTTCTTGGGTCAAACGCACCGCAGGATTCGGCGTGCCGGCCGTAAAATCGTCGCTACTCTCATACACCATCGTCCGCTCTACATAGCCGGCTTGCTCAAAGAGTTTCGTACACGAGAGCAACTGCATCTCATGGATGGTGTGTTGGCAATGGACGAAGAGGGCGCGCAGGGACACGTCAGGCTGCTCGCGGCTGAGCGTGACGATGGCGCGATAGACCTTTTGCCACACCTCGCGGGGCGGGTAACTCTGCTCCAGCAAAAACTCCTGAATGCGGACATCGCCATGATTAAACAGCAAAATGCACGCGGCAGGCAAGCCATCACGGCCTGCACGACCTGCCTCCTGATAGTAGGCTTCCATCGTGCGCGGCATATTAAAATGCAGCACATAGCGCACATCAGGCTTGTCCACCCCCATGCCAAAAGCATTCGTCGCCACAATCAAGCGGCTCTGTCCCTGCATAAAGGCCTCTTGCGTCCGCTTGCGCTCAGCATCGCGCAACCCGGCATGGTAGATCAGGGCCTCGACACCGCGTTCCTGCAAAAAACTGCCGATTTCTTCCACGGCCCGGCGGGTCGAGGCATAGACGATACTGCTGCCGTGCTCTTGGGTCTCCAGAATCTCCTCGAGCGCCTGGAGCTTGGCGATGTGACCACGGAGGGGCAAGACCCGATAGGTAAGATTGGGCCGATCAAACCCCGTGACGAAACGCCGCATGTCGGCGCAGCCCAGTTGCCGCACAATGTCATCCTGCACGTCCACCGTCGCCGTCGCCGTCAGCGCGAGTACCTGCGGAGAGGCCAGATGCGTAATGGCCTCGCGTAGCCGGAGATAGTCAGGACGAAAATCATGACCCCACTCCGAGATGCAATGGGCTTCGTCCACAGCGAACAGCGAGATCGGTGTCTCGGTCATGGCTTGCAGGAAACGCGGGTTGCGCAAACGTTCGGGGGCGACATACAGCAGCTTATAATGTCCGGCACGACAGGCCTGCAGGCGCTCCTGCTGTTCCTGGGCCGAGAGGGAGCTATTGACAAATGTGGCGGCAATGCCCTGCGCTTGTAAGCTATCGACTTGGTCTTTCATCAACGCAATTAATGGGGAGATGACCAGCGTGCTTCCGTCATGCAATAAGGCGGGGAGTTGATAGCACAAAGACTTACCGCTACCAGTGGGCATCACCGTGAGCACGTGTTGCCCCTGGAACAACGCGCTGATAACGGCCTCTTGGCCAGGGCGAAAGTCCTGATGCCCGAAGCGCTCGCGCAGGAGCTGGTAGGCACGATCAGGCACCATGGACGGCGGTAGCATAGCTTCCTTTCCCACTCGCTGAGGGCAAGACGAGGGCTCTAGTGCCTTAACTGAGCTGTTGTGCCAGTTGCTGCCCCCTGGGATCGCCGGGCTCCAATCCGGCTCCGGAAGCCACGCTGGCGCGTGGCGCTCCCAGGATACTTCTCCAATGAGCTCGGTTGAGGCTCTAGTACGTGGCACAACCATAACATACCCCTCCACGCATGACCACGCCCGAGGAACACGGGGCGTTGCTCAAGACCACGTGCGGTGAAAATACAGCGGCTCGCACAGCGGTCTTTGGGTAAAATGGCTCTCGAGAGGCAGAAGCCAGGCGCGGTGCTGCGCCCGAACATGATGGAGTCAAGGATGCTGCAATCTGTAAAAGAGCATGCGCGTTTCCTCCTACAAGGCGTTGCGGTGTTGTGGGTGATTGAGCTATGTAACGTATTGCTGGGCCATCGTCTGAGTCGCTGGGGCATTGTGCCACGTACCATGTGGGGGTTGGTGGGCATTCCCCTCAGTCCGTTCCTGCATGGCAGTGTCGTGCATCTCTTACTCAACACGCTCCCCCTGACGCTCCTCGGAGGGCTGGTGATGATGCAGGGCAAAGCGCGCTTTCTCGAAGTGTCACTGTGCATTACCATGCTCGGCGGGGCTGGGGTCTGGCTCTTTGGTCGTACTGCGTCGCATGTCGGAGCGAGTGGCCTGATCTTTGGCTATTTTGGGTATCTCGTGGCGCGCGGTTGGTACCGCCGTGATCTGTACGCCCTCAGTGCCGCAGCCCTCACGGTGCTGTTCTATGGCGGGATGCTGTGGGGCATTCTGCCCACCCGCCTCGGGGTGTCCTGGGAAGCGCACCTGTTTGGGCTGCTCGCGGGCATTGTCGCAGCACGCCTACAAGGACCAGCGAACGAGGACGCAGCTGGGGCGCGTCAGCGTAACAACATTGCCACAAGATGACAAATATGTTATGCTAACTCTAATTGTCTTCTGACCTCTAGATTGTTACACCCCAGTAGAATACCAGCAGCCTGCGGTGTGAGGTAATCTTTGACACACGAGGAGTTGCAAGGGATGGCTGGACCGTCTGTATCTCTATCACGCCCCCTCCACGTCAGCAGTCCCGCCGCCGTCGCCACCGCGAAAGCGCTCAATCCTCAACCCGCGTCCACCAGTGTCGGACATGCGCAATATAACTGTACCTATTATAGTACTTGCCTGGGGATTGCCGCCGAAAAAGGGTGGACAGGCTTAAGTTGCGCCGTATGCACAGCCTATCATCCCGTGCCGAGCGAAGCGATTCCCTATGATGCCTGCGCCCAGTTGTTAGGGGCAGTGCTCCGTACGGCGCAGCATGATCTGGAACATGGGTTGGACGATAGCTTTTGGGAAGCCGCCACCTTCGTCTTTCATCAGCCCGATTTTGGGGTGCTCTGTGGGCTCCTGGACATTGATCCTGATGCGGCACGACAAGCCCAGTGGACACGCCTCACCGCGACCCAAAGACGGGCGATTACGGAGCGCTGGCCTCAGGTAACGCGCACGTTGCACTAATGCGGTTGTGACCCTCCCCTGCACCGCAGGCACGAGTAGGGCGACCATGCGACGTTTGCCTCCTTGCTCTCAGATGCTGGGAGGGGGAGGCACCGCAGCCCGGAGTCTCGTTGAGATGCTTGGCGCGCGCAGGGCCTCTTTCTAGCGAGTACCTATGGAGCTTCTGGCAAAAGTGTGTGCGATTTGCACACTGGTTGGTCTGAATGCCTTCTTTGTGGCCGCGGAGTTTGCCCTCGTTGGCGCTCGCCTGACCCGCCTCCAGACCCTAGCCGAGGCTGGAGACCGCAAAGCCCGTCTGGCCCTCAAAGCGCTGCAACACCTCGACGATTGTCTCTCCAGCACGCAACTCGGGATTACGCTGGCCTCTCTCGCGCTCGGCTGGATCGGGGAAGCGACCCTCGCCACGCTCATCACACACCTCTTCAGCGGCTTGCCGGCCCCTTTCGCAACCTTGTCCACGCACACGGTGGCCAGCACGCTAGCCTTTAGCTGCATCACCTACTTACATATTGTGCTCGGGGAGCTCACCCCAAAGTCGTTGGCTTTGTTGCACCCTGAGCAGGTCAGCCGCTGGGTCTCGGGCCCCTTACTGTGGTTCACCAACTTCTTCTGGCCCGCCATCTGGCTGCTCAACCACAGTGCCTTGGGATTTCTCCATCTGCTGTCCATCCGCCCACCGACCTACGCCGAACGCGTGCACGCGCCGGAGGAACTCCTCCTGCTGCTGTCCGAAAGCCAGAAACACGGTCTCGTCGACGAGGCGGACGCGGATATGATTGCCGGGGTGTTCGATATGGCCCATACAAGTGTGCGTCAAGCCATGACCCCGCGCACCGAGATCGAAGCGATTGAGCGCAGCTGGCCGCTGGTCAAAGTCGTCGAAACCATACGCCAGAGTGGCTATTCGCGTTTACCGGTCTACGAGGAAGATTTGGACCACATTGTGGGGGTGGTACTGCTCAAAGACTTGCTCGATTTCTTCGAGACGCCGGACACCTTCTCTGTCACTGCTATCATGCGCGAGCCGTTTTTTATCCCGGAGATGATGCGTGTGGACACGCTCATGCGGGCTCTGCAAGCCCGCAACGCCCACATGGCCATTGTGGTGGACGAGTACGGTGGCACCCTCGGGCTGGTGACACTCGAAGACCTCATTGAGGAAATCGTCGGCGAGATTTTTGATGAGTTTGATGAAGATGACGGCCTCGAAAACGTCCAAACCACCGCCGAGGGGCGTCTGAGTATTCCTGGCGATCTCTCCGTTGAAGAACTCAACGAGCGCTATCAACTGACGCTGCCGACGGGCTCCTATGTCACCGTGGCCGGGCTCGTCCTCGCCACCCTGGAACACCTCCCCACGGTCGGGGAGCATATCCATCTCCAAGGCGTCACGTTACGTGTCACGGCGATGCATCATTTACGCATTGAGCGCTTGGAGATGACCTTGCCGGTGCCGTAGTCACGGGTACCAATGGCAAGTGTGCCGGGACGCTTGTGTATCCGTGCCGTGTTGTCTACACTACGCGGCACCTCGATGAGCCAGTGAACGGTGTCCATACGTACCATGTAAAGGAGTCCAGATGGGCCTTGAAACCATGTTCGGGTCGAGTGTCGTTACCTCGAAGCTCAACAACATCATCAATTGGGGCCGGAAGTACTCCTTCTTTCCCTTTCCGTTTGTCACAGCGTGCTGTGGCATGGAGTTCATGGCGACCTGGGGTTCGCATTACGATGTGTCCCGCTTTGGGGCCGAATTTCCACGCTTTTCACCACGCCAGGCCGACTTACTGATGGTCGTGGGCACGATCAACCATAAAATTGCCCCAGTGCTCAAGCGCGTGTACGACCAGATGTGTGAGCCAAAATGGGTCGTGGCGTTTGGGGCCTGTGCCTCCTCCGGTGGCTTCTATCGCAACTATGCCACCGTCCAGGGTATTGATCGCATCATCCCCGTTGATGTCTATATTGCCGGCTGTCCACCACGGCCAGAAGCGGTCCTCGAAGGGCTGATACTCTTGCAACAGAAGGTCGAGCGCGAAGACGTCCTGGATCGCCAAACGCCGTTGATGGTCGATGGCCGGGTGTACTCAGAAGCCCAGTTGGTGCATGTCTCTCCCCCAGTCAATACCCAGGCGGCCTCCGTCGTTGGAGCGCATGACCCCAGAGCCCTCCACGCCTGGCAGGGGGTCGGCTCCACAGCGCACCACTAGCCGACGCGCCCCCGAGGCACAGACGCCGTACCCTTTAACGTGCCCGGCGTTTGCCACGGAGAAAGCTCCCATGGCTCACGCCCACCACGAGAAAGAGCAAGCCCGACAGCACGACAATCGCCGGTCCCGAGGGGAGATCGAGGTAGTAAGAGCTATACATGCCTCCCAGGACGCTGGCCGTCCCAATCACGGGCGTGAGCACGAACATTTGTCGTAGGGAGCGCGCCAGGAGTTTGGCCGTCGCCGCGGGAATCACCAGGAGGGCCGTCACCAGTACGGTGCCCACGGTGCGGATGCTGGCAATGATCACCAGCGCCAGGAGGACATAATAACTCGTGAGAACCAAGCCGACGCGAATCCCTGCGAGATGGGCGGCATCTTCATCAAACGTGGCGAAAATCAGCTGGTGACGGAAGCGCAATAAAAATCCCAGGACGACGACTGTAATCGTGATGATGACCAGTAAGTTATCGTGACTGACCGTGAGAATACTGCCAAACAGAAAACTGACGAGATCGGGTTGATAGCCTGGTGTCAGACTGAGCAGTAGCACACCGACGGCCAGAAAAAAGGGCAGGACAAACCCCAGCACGGTATCGAGCGCCAGCTGGCTGCGTCGTTCCACCACATGGAGGGACATTGCAATGCCTACGCCCACCCCTGCTGCGGCCAGCAACGGATTCCACCCCGTCAAGACTCCTACCGCCACGCCGGTCAGAGCGGCATGGGCAATGGCATCACCGAAAAAGGCCGAGCGCCGCAGGACCACTAGCACGCCTAGGAGGCTCGTCATCACGCCCACCAAGACGCCGGCAGCCAGGGCCCGTTGCATAAAAGGATAGCTTAATGCCTCAAACACACCATACTCCCCTCACTCGCGTAATGCCGCCGCAATCTGCGTAGCATTGTACTGCATCAAGGCGATGTAACTGTCGGCGCCTGGCATGCCCCCCTCGGGATTCAGGGGACGCAGGGTAATCCCGAGGTCTTTCGTGAGCCCACGCAAGGCCGTTTCCGACAGTTGCGGTTCCACAAAGACCACGCGGAGTTTATGCGCCCGCACTTGCCGCTGAAACGCCTCGACGTACCGGGGAGATGGCTCTTTGCCAGGAGCAGGCTCAAACACAGCAACGACGTTGAGACCGTAGGCCTCGGCAAAATAGGCAAACGCCATGTGAAAGGTGGCGATATCGCGCCGTGGCAGATCTGCCAGCACACGCCGGATGTCGGCATCGACACCGCGCAATTGTTCCTGATAGGCCAGTGCGCGCTGCTGATACGCTGTCGCGGCTGACGGGTCGAGTTCCCCCAGCGCGGTGGCGATAGTCTGCACCATCAGGCTAGCGTTGGGAATCGTGAGCCAATAATGCGGATCAACGCTCTCCGACGCCGTCTGGGCTCGGTGGGTGTGGCCCGTGTGCTGATGCGCCTGAGCGCCCTTCCGCAACGGGATGCCGGTATCAGTCACAATCGTTCGGGAAATGCCAACTTCCCGCGCCAACCGGGTGATCCAGGTGTCCAGACCATGCCCGATGGTAAACACCGCCGCACAGCCGGCGAGGGCGCGGACCGTGCCGGGCCTGACGGTAAAGGTGTGCGGACTCGCCCCCGGGGGCACCAACAGCGTAACGTCAACAGACGGACCAGCGACTTGGCGCACGAGATCATACAGGGGAAAGATCGTCGCCGCCACTTTCAACGGTGCGGCGTCCGGTGGTGCCATCGAGAGGACAGGGCACACAGCTAGCAGAAAGCAACTCACCAAGAATACTCGAGAGGCTTTGGCAGAGACGGGACGGCGGCCAGACAGGTGTATCATACGCGCTTGAACTTCCCTACGGGTGCAGCCTGGGGATTCCGGGAGCCACCTGCGCAGTGGCGTTTGTGGGTCATTCCAACCCAGGCATAGAGTGTTTTCATGGTCGCATGCACAGCACGGTCATACTCGGACCCATAATCCGCGTACTCCGTGACCACGGTGCGGAACCAGGATACCACGGCGCTACTCCAGACACCACGGCGCGTGATATGGGCAGGAGCAGACAACGTTATGAGGCGATGTATGGTTTATGGAGCATGACGACACGCCGTGAGTATGCAGAACATCTTTCTCTCATGAGATTTCGTGGCGGCAAGTGGACGTCCTCCCCGCCCTGAAGGATGGGATCTCCTGGAACTTTTTAGTCAATTATGCCAAGGCTCTCCAGCCTGAGAAAGCGCCTCACCTCTGGAGAGCAATCCCCGAGGCTTGCGGCCGGCGCAAGCCTGTCGCTGTCGCTTATCCGCGATGATGATGTAACAAACGGCCTGGACCACGTCTCTAAACACAAGAGTACCTAAGCACCGCACAGCGCTACCGAGACGGCCTGGCGTGCCGGCAGAGGAGGTGGACGGTCAGTGGTCACGTGCCTACAGGTTAGGGAAGTCGCAGTGCCACCCGAGGAGCTCAGTGATTTTGAGTTAATTGACCACTTTTTGGCTGGCGAACGTGCTGCCTTTGATACGCTTGTGCAGAAGTATCAGCACGATGTATATCGGCTGGCCTACCGTATCACTCTGAGCGTGGACGATGCCCAAGACTTAGCCCAAGAGACCTTTCTGCAAGCCTATCGGGCCCTCAAAGGTTTCCATCGGCGCTCCAGTTTTTATACCTGGCTGTATCGCATTGCAGTTCATCTTTGTTTGAACTATCGCAAACGCAGCAGTCGGATGGAGCTGGTGCCGGAGATGCCGGAGGCGCCACGAGACAGCGCCCAGCCGCTGCGTGACCTCCTGGCCGCAGAGCAGCAGCACGCACTGACGCAGGCGATTGCGACCTTACCTCCCCAGCAACGGGCCGCACTCACGCTGCGTGTGCATCAGAGTCTGTCCTATCGCGAGATTGGTGCGGCGTTACAGTGCTCAGAAGGGGCCGCACGCGCCAATGTGTTTCATGCACTCCAGAAACTGCGAGTCCAGCTCGCGGGTTTTGGTGAGGATGGTTAATATGCGTTGCCGACGAATCCAACCACACGTCCTGACCTTTGTTGAGGGAGAGTTGTCCCCCAGGAAGCAACGCCAGGTGGCGGCACACCTCACGACCTGCCTCGCCTGTGCCGCACTTGCAGATGAGTTGCGACACACGTTCCATCTCGTCCAGAGTATGCCGATCCCAGAGCCTTCGGCGCTGTCCTGGGAGCGTTTTGGGGTGACGCTACGCCAGCGTCTCCAGCACGAGGAAACCACGGCGCCTGCCCGACGTCGCTTCCATGTGCGCGACCTGCTCGGTGTGCCGCGGCCGGTTTTCGTTGCCGCGGCTGTGTGCCTACTGCTGCTCGGAACGCTGCCTGTGCTCCGGAGCCAGTACCAACAGCGTCGCACCGCTACCGTGGGGTATGTGCGCGGTGAGGCCGCGTCGCTAGGCGCAGACCTTGATCTTGTGCAGTATCTTGACTTACTGGAAGAGGTGGACACTCTTGAGCAGCTTGATATCGCGCTCTAGGGCCGCCTGCGCTGTCGTCCTCTGGCTCGTCGTGTTGGGCTGGTGCCTCGGGGGGCCAGGCCAGACGGCGGCGCAGGGCAGCAAAGGGCGTGAAAAAGTGGAAAAATTGTCGCCAGCGGAGCGGGCGTGGTTGGAGAAAGAATCCAAAGCACTCCGGGCCTTACCGCCGGAAGAGCAACAGCGCATTCGGCAGAATTTGCGACGCTGGGCCCAACTACCGGAGGAACGCCGCACCCAACTCCGTGAACGCTGGCACGCCTGGAAACAACTCGCCCCTGAACAGCGCCAACGCTTAGAACAGCGTTACCAGGAATTCCAGCGTCTGCCCCCGGAAGAACGGCAGCGCCTGCGGGACGAATCCCGGCGTGGCTCCCCGGAAGAGCGTAAACGCCTACGGGAGGTCTTACGACGTTTGTCCCCGGAAGAGCGGCAGCGCCTGCAGGAGGCCTTGCGGCGTGCCACGCCCGCCGAGCGCACCCGCTTGCTCGATGACCTCCGCGCCCACTGAGTCCCCGTCGCCGCGCCGCCCCACGCTATGGGCGGCGCACTTCAGGCGTCATCAACACGCCAGGAGCGCCCGTCAGCCCCAGGGCCGCGATCAGCTGGCGCACAGGACCGAGGACACGGAGCGTCCGGCGCACCAGCCCTGTCGCCTCTGGCACGTCACTCCCGGCGTGATCCTCCTCAAACACGCGCTCGAAAAGGGCTTCCAGCCGCGATGTACGTTCCGGGAAGAGCTTGAGGTGCAGCGGACTGTCGGGCGGCAGCCCGATGGCCTCGCGTATCAGGTGCAAGGCGGTGGGGAAGCCCCCGAGGGCATCGACGAGGCCACGCTCTTTGGCATCGGCACCTGTCCAGATGCGCCCTTTGGCAATGGCCAGGACTTGCTCTTTCGACAGTTGCCGTCCAGCAGCGACTTTGGTCGTAAAATCGTCGTAAATGTAGTCCAGCCAGCCTTGCAGACGCGCCCATTGTTCAGGCGTATAATCCTGCGTGCTGCTCCACAGGGTGGCGTTGGCGCTGGTGTGCACCTCATCCCAGGTAACCCCAAGCTTGTCCCACAACCCTGTGGTCAACATTTTGCCTGCCAACACGCCAATGGAGCCAGTGATCGTTCCCGGCTGGGCCACAATTTTATTGGCGGCCATGGCCACAAAATATCCCCCAGAACCCGCCACGTCCCCCATGGATACAATGACCGGTTTGCCAGCCTCGCGGGCGCGCACCGTCTCACGCCAGATCGTATCGGAGGCGACATACGAGCCACCAGGACTGTCGACGCGGAACAGAATGGCTTTGACCTCGGGATGCTCGGTGGCCGACCGCAACGCCGCGGCGACCGTATCCGCCCCCATGGTCGCACTCTCCATGAGCGGATCGTGGTCACTGGCCCCAGACTGCACGGCGCCGACGCCGTAGATCAAGGCAATCGTCGTGCCGCTCACATGGGGACGCCCAGCCGCCGCCAAATAGGCCGAGAGCGGCAGGGGTTTCGCCTCGGTTCCCACCAGGGTTTTGAGCGCCGTATACACCTCATCCCGGTACGCCAGATGATCCACCAGCTGCGCTTGCAGGGCCTCGGCCCCCAAAAACGGCCCGCGATCCACCACGGTGCGCACGGCCTCCGGGGTCAGCCCCCGCGCCGCGGCAATGCCCTGCACGATCTGCTCAAACTGCGATTCCATGACCCGCTGCGTCGCTTCACGGTGTGGCGTCGTATAGCGGCGCTCGATAAACGTGTTCAGAAAATTTTTGTATTCGTGCCGATGCGCCATGCGCGGCACCACGTCGAGCTTCTCCAGGGCACCACGGATGAACGGCGTTTCGGCCACGAGTCCGGTCAATCCCACATCGCCAGACGGTTGCAGGTAGATGGTGTCAAACGCTGTGGCCAGATAGTACGCCCCAGTGCCGGCCGAAAACTCGCCGAACGTGGTGGCATACGCCACGGCACGCTTGCCCTTACTCCGAAAGGCCAGGACGGCGTCACGCATCTCCTGAATCTGCGCCAACCCTCCAGGCGTGGTCCCCACACGCGCCATCAGGGCCGCGACCCGGTCATCCGTGGCGGCACGCTGTAAGGCTTCCACCACATCCCGCACGGTCGACGTCCGGCCCACCAACAGATTGGCCACCAGATCATCACTCGGCTGTTCTTGCACGTGGCGTGTCAGATCGACTTCCACAATCGTCTTGGCGGGCACCGGCTTGGTGTGGGTCATGAGCATGCTACTCGCCACAAGCCCCACGAGCAGCAGGACAACAGTGAGCCCACCTATCCAGGCAAGCCCACCCACGAGAATACGTCGCATCAAGAGCTCCTCATGGCCAGATGCCAAGGTCTTGGTAGGCGGTCACCACTTTATCCAAACCACAGACAAAGGCGGCGGTGCGCAGATCGGGCGTGTTATTCTGCTGCATGATCTCGATGATATCTTGAAAACTCTCCACCATGCTCTCTTCCAGTCCCGAGTTCACCAGCTCCAATTCGTCGACACCGCGCAACATCTCTATACGAATCGCCGCGGGAAAGGGACGCCCGGTGCTTTCTTCGATCCCGGCAATCATCTCGCGCTGGGTATGGATGCCAATGCGCTTTTCCATCAGCCCAAAACGCATATGAGACAAGTTTTTGACCCATTCAAAATAGCTCACAGTCACACCACCAGCGTTGGCATAAATGTCGGGGATGACGCTGATACCACGCGCACGCAAGATCGCATCGCCCTCCGATGTCGTCGGGCCATTGGCACCCTCGGCGAGCAGTTTGGCACGGATGCGCCCGGCATTATCCCCAGTAATCTGATTTTGCAGGGCGGCGGGCACCAGGATATCGCAGTCGAGTTCGAGACACGCTTTGGGGTCCGCCAGTGTCGTGGCGTCGGGATAATTTTTAATGCTTCCAGTCACCGCACGCCACTGCAGCACCGCCTCGACATCCAGGCCCTCTGGGGCATAGAGCGTGCCATCGCGTTCGCCAATCCCGACAATCACGGCGCCGTCTTCCGCCTGCACGAGACGCGCAAAGTGACTCCCAACATTGCCAAAACCCTGCACGGCGATGCGCTTCCCGGCCAAATCCCCCTGTAAACCCGTGGCCGCGACCAGATCCGCGTGCCGGAAGAATTCGCGCAGGGCATACTGTATGCCCCGCCCGGTGGCCTCCGTGCGCCCATGAATGCCCCCCTGGGCCACCGGCTTGCCCGTGACACAGGCCAGGCTGTTGATATCATTGGGATGCAGCATAATGTAAGTATCCGCCATCCACGCCATCTCGCGCTCGCCCGTACCCATGTCTGGGGCCGGGACATCCACGGCGGGGCCAATAAAATTCTTGCGCACCAGCTCGGTAGTATAGCGACGCGTGATACGTTCTAATTCTTCGGGCGTGTAGGCCCGCGGATCGAGGGCGATGGCGCCTTTGGCACCACCAAACGGCACGTTGACGATGGCACACTTGAGGGTCATGAGCGCCGCCAGGGCGGCCACTTCGTCAAGATTCACATCTGGGGCAAAGCGGATACCCCCCTTCGTCGGCGTGCGGTGGTGCGAGTGCTCGGCGCGATAGGCACGGAAGATCTGGATGTCACCGCGAATATGTACCGGAAATTCCATGGAGTACATGCTGTGGCAGCTACGGATATACTCCAGCAGATCGGCAGGCGCTTTGAGATAATGCGTGGCACGTTCAAAATGCTCGTTGAACACCTGGAGCATCGAGGGGGTATGAGTCTCAGACATGCCTTCCTCCCTACGTGTGATGAACGCAACCTGGTTCGTGCGACCATGTGGGTGGCATGATTGTACACTACTGGGGCCACAGTCTACCGGGTGGGCGCGTCAGTGGCTCTGGTATTTTCAACGCCTGCCCTGTACACTTGCGCCACCTGAGCGACCCCTTCTAGCGTACGGAAGACGCCCCAACTATGCAAATCACCTTTCTTGGCGGTGGAAATGAAATTGGCGCGAGCAGCGCCATTGTCGAAATCGGTGCCAGTCGTGTGCTCATTGATTGCGGTATCCGCATGAGTGGCGATGATCGCCTGCCGGACCTGAGTGCCATCCGCGGTGGCACGGAGTTCCAGCATCTCGATGCCGTGTTGCTCACGCACGCCCATATGGATCACAGTGGCGCCTTGCCCGTCGTGCATGAACACTGCCCCGGCGTGCCGGTGTACGCCACCGCCCCGACGTGTGGCCTGGTCGAAGTGCTGCTGCGGGATGCGCTGAATATCATGCGTATCAAAGCCGATAGCGAGAGCGAACTGCCGTTGTATACTCCCGCCGCCGTGGCCACGTTACTCGAACAGATCATCCCGGTGCCGTTTGGCGCGCCAACGCAGGTGAGTCCCGCGGGCTTGACGGCCACGTGGTTTCCCGCCGGGCATATTTTAGGCGCGGCCTCAGTTGGGGTCGAAGGGGTGGAAAACGGGCGCACGATTCGGGTGCTGTTCTCCGGGGATATTGCCGTCAGTGACCAACTCACCGTGCCGGGGATGTTGGCGCCGGCGGGGTTTCGACCGGACGTCCTGGTGATCGAATCCACCTACGGAGATCGGCTGCACTCGCCACGGGCGCTGGAAGAACAACGCCTCCTGGAGATGGTCGCCGGGGTGATTGGACGCCAGGGCAAGCTACTCATTCCGGCCTTTGCCATTGGGCGCGCCCAGGAAGTCATTCTCATGCTGCAGCGGCAATTTCGTGCCAAACGTCTGGCCAGTTTTCCGGTCTACGTTGATGGTATGGTGCGGACAGTCTGTGGGGTGTATGCCTCGTATCCGGCGCATCAGACCCCCTATGCGCGGCGGCTGGTGGAACGGCATGGCAATCCCTTTTTCAACATCGTGGATGAAATTCGTGCCGTCCAAACCCCTGCCGAACGCGAGCGCATCCTGGCGGGTCCACCCTGTGTGATTATCGCCAGCTCGGGCATGCTCACGGGTGGCGCCAGCGCCTATTATGCGCCCAAGTTGGTGGGCGACGAGCGCAACGGCATTGCCATTACGGGCTATCAAGATGAAGAGTCCCCGGGACGTCACTTGTTGGATCTGGCCGAAGCCAAGAGCCGCGAGGTGACTATCGCTGGTCGCGTCTTCCCGGTGGTGTGCAGTGTGGCGAAGTATGCCCTCTCGGCGCACGCCGATTGTAATGAGATTGCCGGCTTGATTGACGCCATCGCGCCACGTGAGGTCATTCTGGTGCACGGTGAAGGGCAGTCGCGTCCGGCCTTGCGCGATCTGCTGCTGCGTCGCGGCACGCGCTACCGCCCCATCCACTTACCGCGCACGGGCGACACCCTCACGTTCTATGGTGGGCAGCGCGTGCGCCAGACAGCACCGGCCGCCAGCGCTCTCTCCAACGGCGCTCCCCTGACAGCGGACAGCTTGCACACACTGGCCACGACGCTGCGGGCCGCCGGGGGCGAGGGTGCCCTCTACAGTGCGGTGGCCCTGTTGGATCGCTGGTACGGAGCGCAAGCCTGGGATGAGGAGCGCTACGCGGCGCTCATGCCGTTGCTCGATAACAGCGAGGATTTTCGGCGTCCGACATCGCGTCCACATCTCTATCGCCTGCGCCGTGTGAGTGACGAGGCTGCCGCCGCTGCAACCCCAGACACCCTCACGACTATGTTCTACGCTCCCCCGCAAGACTTGCTGGGGCGTGTGGAACGCACCCTGGGCCCGGAGACGGGACTGTATCGCAAAGGTTATGACTTAGCCCAGCACGAGCTGCGCTTATCGTTTGCCTTTCCGCTCATCGCCCGCGAGCGTTACCGGGCTGCCTGTGAGCAGATCGTAGCAGACACCGGCTGGCACTATACGATCAACGAAGCGCCGCATCAGGGGCGACTGGCTGAGGTGGCGCTGGCCTGCTTACCGCCTGGGGTCACGCCGCGCAAGCCTCCGGCTATGCACCTGGGCCAGCAAGAAGTCGTTGTGACGGTGGACGTTGAGCTTGATCAGGAGGCGGGGCAGCACGCGGCGGGAACGTTCCATGAGCAGACAGGGTACCGCTTACGTCTCCAGGGGCCACAGCTGCCGCCACAGCATGAGGCCCCAGCCGTGCCTCGAGACAGCGGTGCGCTGCCCCCGCCGGTGGAGGCCAACGCGGCGTATCGGCTCATCACCGAGGCGTTCCGTGTGGCGCCAGTGAGCTGGCAGCCTTCGCATATGGGCATGAAAAACGACAACCACGGCAAATTCCTGGAACTGGCGTTTATTACCCCGGTCATTGGGCAACGCCAGGAACAGACGCTGACCGAAGTCTCGCAGCGTATTGGCTGGCGTCTACGCATCAAACCCCAGCCCAATCAGCACGCCTTAGGCGAACTGGCCATGGACCTCATCCCCACTGCCTGGCGCCTACGCCGGGCGCCCAGCATTCACCCTGAGCTGGGCGTCGTACGGGCCAAATGTGCCATGCCACCGGCATCTGAGGATCCCCAAGTGGTCGCACTCTGCGCCCAGTTTGCCGAGCACACCGGCTATCGCTTAGAGCTCAGTCAGGGCTAACAGATATTCCGCAATGGGCTCAACCGACGACCGCCTCTTGCCGTGGAGCACAGCATCACAATGGCCAATGAATTGTTGTTTAGCAAAAAGAACGCCATCGCCACCATCACCCTCAACCGTCCCGAGAAGCTGAATACCTTTCATGACGGTATGCTGGCGGACTGGGCCGCAGCCCTGCGCGAGTGTCAGGCCGACGATGCGGTCAACGTCGTCGTGCTGACGGCCGCGGGCCGCGTGTTTTGTGCCGGGGGCGACCTGGGGACGATGGGGCGCCACGACGGCAACCCGGCTTGGGACATGGGGCATTACATTCGCCAAAACGTGCATCCCGTGGCCCAGGCGGTCGACGCGCTGCACAAACCCTACCTGTGCGCCTTAAATGGCACCGCCACCGGTGCCGGGCTGGATATGGCCTTGATGGCCGACATCCGTTTTGCGGCCCGCAGTGCACGCTTTGCCGAAACGTATATCAAAGTCGGGCTAGTGCCAGGCGATGGCGGTGCCTTCTTACTGCCGCGCCTGGTGGGGCTGACCAAAGCCCTGGAACTGCTGTGGAGTGGCGATTTTATCAGTGCCGAGGAAGCCGAGCGTATTGGTCTCATTTCCAGGGTGTTTGCCGATGACAGTCTCATGGAGGAAACCTACGCCTTTGCCGAACGTCTGGCCACTGGTCCGAGTATCGCCATTCGCTTGACCAAGCAAGCGGTGTATCAGTGCCTGCGCATGGATTTCCTCACGGCCATGGCGTCAATCACCTCCCCCATGGGTGTCGCCGCCAGTACGGCAGACCATAAGGAAGCGGTCGCTGCCTTTAAGGAAAAACGTCCGGCGCAGTTCATCGGGCGCTAAGAGAGGTGCAGCGTCTATCCCGGTCGGGGCGACCGGCCGGTCGCCCCGACGACGCGCAGCGCAGCGAGAGTATGCCGCCGTTGTCCCATGGAGATACCCATGAAACCCTTACATGAACTGACCGGGATGGAAGCTGCCGTGGCCATCGCGTCGGGCACCATCACCAGCGAGGCGCTCGTCACCGCCTGCCTCGAACGCATCAAGGAGCGGGAACCGGCGGTGCGGGCCTGGGAATACCTCGATGCCGAGCAGGCCCTGACCCAAGCGCGGGCCTGTGACCGCCAGCCGGCGCGCAGCCCGCTGCATGGGGTGCCTGTGGGTATTAAAGATCTGATCGATACCGTGGATATGCCGACCAGCTACGGCTCGCCAATCTATGCCGGGCACCGTCCGGCAGCCGATGCGGCCAGCGTGGCACTGCTGCGCGCCGCGGGCGCGGTTATCCTGGGTAAAACAGTGACCACCGAGTTTGCCATGTACATGCCGGGTAAAACCGCCAATCCACACAACCCCGCCCATACCCCTGGAGGCTCCTCCAGCGGTTCTGCCGCGGCGGTGGCGGATACGATGGTGCCGCTGGCCCTTGGCACGCAGACCGCCGGATCGATTATCCGCCCGGCGTCGTTCTGCGGCGTGGTGGGCTATAAACCGACGCATGGCCACTTCGCCCTGGCTGGCATCAAAGCCCTGTCACAGACGCTCGATACGCTGGGGGGCTTCGCGCGCTGCGTTGCCGACCTCGCTCTGCTGCGGGCCGTCCTCGTCGGAGCCGCGCCGCAGCTGCCAGTCCTCGCGCAGGCGCCACGCATTGGCCTGTGTCAGACCCCACAATGGCCCCAGGCCAGCGCTGCCACACGCGCCGCCTTGGAGAGCGCTGGACAGCGCCTCGCCGCCGCGGGTGCCAGCGTGCATGACGTCGTACTCCCAGCAGATTTTACGCCGCTGGCCGAAGCGCAAGAGACTATTCAAGTGTTTGAGGGGGCCCGCTGTTGTGCCTACGAACTCACCAGGCACCGGGCGCAACTCAGTCCCAAGCTGCTGGAACTCCTGGCCCCTGCCGAGGGCCTGACGTATGCCATGTATGCCGACGCGCTGGCCCTGGCAGCGCGCTGTCGTCAGCATCTGGAAACGCTATGGACAGCCCATGATGTGCTGCTGGTGCCGAGCGCCCCGGGTGAGGCGCCCGCTGGGTTAGACGCCACGGGGAATCCGCTGTTTAACCGCATGTGGACCCTGCTGCACACGCCAGCGGTGTCGCTGCCTGGAGCGCACGGAGCGCACGGTTTGCCTGTCGGTGTGCAGGTGATTGGGCCATGTGGACAGGACGAGCGGCTCTTGGCCATCGCCGCCTGGATGCACGTTAGGCTTCTCAAACTCACTTGAAAGTATCGGCGAAAACGGCAATCTTAGAACTGTGTGATGATCAGGTGCTTGCACTCCACCTGGCAACCCACATCGTCGTGTATGAGGTCACTACATCTAGAGACCAGGATGCCTAACCGAGGTCACTACATCTAGGGACAAGTCCCTAGATGTAGTAGCCACGCTTTGAAGCCTACATAGCGTTAGGCAGTCGTAAAAGACAGCCTGTGGGTGTGCTTGACGACTCCATGGCATGGGAGCCAGCTGTGAGGCGTGCTTGGCGACTCACTGTTGTCGAGCACGCCTCGTACACGGGAAAGGCGACGCAGAGTCGTCAAGCACCATGGAGAGTGGAGGCTCGGCGACTCTGCGTCGTCCCGCATCGGCTCAGGCCATGCTATGGTGCCCTGCGTCGTCTTTGTGTGGCATCATGGCGTGCTTTGCGACAGGGAGTCGTCGAATACAGCGTTGGGTTGCTGGGCGTAGCATGGTTGCCTGGCGTGGCCTAGGGCAAAAGCAGGCCATGTCTGCCTGTTCCAGGCCCGGCGTCAGGCGCGGTCCGCGGCGGGGGTCGGGTGGTCACCCGTGCCGACCGCTGACCCCGTGCGTGCT